>NZ_JBDWHW010000019.1:0-13313 GCF_039975035.1 Hoeflea sp.
GGCCAGCTTGGCCAGATCCGCAATTGCGCCGGACAACACCACGCCGGCGCCCGAAAGAATGACCGGGAAGCGAGCCTTCGACAAAAGCCCGGCGGCCTTGGCGATCGCCTGCTCGCCGCCTGCCGGACGCTCGAATTCGACCATCTGCGGCAGTTCGACATCGATAATCTGTGTCCACATGTCGCGCGGAATGTTCATCTGCGCCGGAGCCGATCCCCGCCAGGCCTTCATGATCACGCGATTCAGCACCTCGGGAATGCGGGAGGGATCGCGCACTTCTTCCTGATAGCAGACGCAATCGGCAAACAGTCGCATCTGCTCCATTTCCTGAAAACCGCCCTGACCGATGGTCTTGTTGGCCGCCTGCGGGGTGATCAGCAGCATAGGGGTGTGGTTCCAGTAAGCTGTCTTGACCGGAGTAACAAATCCTGTAACGCCCGGGCCGTTCTGGGCGATGGCCATCGCCATTTTGCCGGTGGTGCGGATGAAACCGTCGCACATCAGCCCGGCATTGGTTTCATGCGCACAATCCCAGAAAGTGATCCCGGCCTTGGGAAAGAGATCCGATACCGGCATCATGGCAGAGCCGATGATGCCAAAGGCATGCTCTATTCCGTGCATCTGGAGCACTTTGACGAAAGCTTCCTCGGTGGTCATTTTTGGCATGGGCAATTCTCCTTATGGTGGATTAGAACCACAACTGGCCCCATCACCTCTAGTACCAGTTCAGGGGTACGACTACGCCAGATCGGATGACCGCACGGCAACGCCGGCTCTCGCTGCAGACCGATTATTTGCCGCTTGGCTTGTATGTCCCACTCAATTGGGAATAATCAGCGAATTCATGTGCAAGGGGCCGGAAGAGTGCTGACGCAATGAGCGATGATGGATGCAATTTGACGGCATTCCTTGACGGAAAATGTCAACGGCAAGCGCATGTCGAACAGGCTTGATAGCACCCGGTCGGTTTCGGGCAACGCCTGCGGATCGACATATCTCCAACTGTGATGGTTGGAGGTAAATGCCACCGGATCAGGCGCACCGAACCATTTCAGCTCCACACCCAGCGCCTTGGCGGCAGCCACAAAGGACACTGCCCCGGATCGGGAAATTCCTGGCAGGCCAAACTGGATGGAACTGCCGACATAGCGCTCGGCATCGGGTCGCCGGCGCAAAACCAGGCCGTCAATACCGTTGAGGCCGTTCTCAACCGCACGATAGCGCTCATTCCACCGGTCGATGTTGTCTTCCAGGCGCAGCAGTTGCGGCAGCAGGATTGCGGCGCGCAGATTGTCCATGCGGCCCGACATGTTGGGCGTTTCAAGCCGAATCCGCTCGAACACCTCTGGCGGTGGCGCCGCACCGTGGCGCTCATAGAGCATGTAGGAGCCCGACAGGATGATGGCGCGGGCCATGAAATCAGGATCGTCGGACGTCAGCAGACCGCCTTCTCCGGAATTGAGATGCTTGTATGTCTGGGTCGAAAAGCAACCTGCCAGACCAAAATTGCCGCTCTTGCGGCCATTCCAGGCAGCACCCATGGTGTGGGCGCAGTCCTCGATCAGGATCATGCGATGGCGGCGCATGATGTCCGACAACCGCTCCATGTCTGCCAGATGACCGCGCATGTTCGACAACAACAGAAAACGGGCACCGGAAGATCGAGCCTTGAGTTCAAGGTCCTCAAGGTCAATCACCAGGTTTTCGGTGATTTCAACGAGAACGGGTTTGCCGCCTGCCGATGCGATGGCGCCTGGCACAGGCGCAAGCGTAAAGCCGTTGGTCAGCACAGTCTCGCCCGGTTTGATCCCTGCGGCGCGCAGCGCGATCGCCATGGCATATCCGCCGGAAGCGCAGGCCAGGCAGAAGCGCGCGCCCTGATAGCGGGCGTAGGTCTGCTCGAGCTCGGAAGCTTTGGAGATCTCACCGGCGCCGCTGTTGTAGCGATGCAGGCGGCCTGATTTCAGGACCGCCGTGGCCGCCGCGACTACATCGTCATCCAGGGACTCCTGCTGGGTAAAATTTCCCGTAAACGGCTTCAATGTCATTGCTCCCTGGATGCGCGATGCTTTACCCCATAGACGGCAATCGATGCCGGCACTACAGCCAGTTCCCCGATATGGATAGGGACAAGGGCCCTGTCTGACGGGATTTCGCGCAGGAGGAACGTGCAGCGTATCGGTCGTGAACTGGCGAGCAGATCTGCCAAAAACGGGCCGCTGACCTTGGCGATTGGTATTATAACCCCCGATAATCAACGGGTCTGTTGTTGCAATGCAGCAAAAGCGTGATAGGCTCCTGCACTGTTTGCGCGCTGCAACAAGTCAGACTCCGGTAAGGATATGGCATGCATGATGGCGGGAACCGGGCAGCTGGGCTGTCAAAATAGAGGCAAATCATCATGTTCTACCAGATGTACGAGCTTAACCACGCAGCCGTGGCGCCAATGCGGGCCTATGCCGACGCGATGCGTCTGGCTTTCCGCAATCCGATCAATCCAATTGCCCATACGCCGTTCGGCCGTGCAGTGGGCGCGGGATTTGAATTGTTCGAGCGCACGACGCGCCGCTACGGCAAGCCGGCATTCGGGCTCGATGAGACAACGCTGAACACCGGAAAGGTGTCCGTGCATGAAAAAACCGTCTGGTCGCGGCCGTTCTGCAACCTGGTCCATTTTGAACGAACCCTTCCGGCCAATCACCAGCCCGATCCGAAAATCCTGATCGTGGCGCCGATGTCGGGTCATTACGCGACATTGCTGCGCGGCACGGTCGAAACCTTGTTGCCCAGTGCCGAAGTCTACATCACCGACTGGACCGACGCCCGCATGGTGCCGGTTGCGGAAGGCCGTTTCGACCTCGATGACTATATCGACTACGTCATTTCCATGCTGCACGCGCTCGGTCCTGATACGCATGTCATGGCTGTCTGCCAGCCTTCCGTGCCGGTTCTGGCAGCGGTCGCGGTCATGGAAGAAAGCGGCGACACTTTCGTGCCGTCCACCATGACGCTCATGGGCGGTCCGATCGATACCCGCATCAACCCGACCGGCGTCAACGAACTGGCGCAAGCCAAGCCGATCGAATGGTTTGAAGACAATGTCATCATGCAGGTGCCGTGGCCGCTGCCGGGCTTTTCCCGCGAAGTCTATCCGGGCTTTCTGCAATTGTCCGGCTTCATGACGATGAACCTTGATCGCCACATGATTGCGCAGAAGGATTTTTTCCTGAATCTGGTCAAGAACGACGGCGATCCGGCCGAACGGCATCGGGATTTTTATGACGAGTATCTCGCGGTCATGGACATGACGGCCGAGTTCTACCTGCAAACCGTCGATGCGGTCTTCATCAAGCATTCGCTGCCCAAGGGCGAACTGACGCATCGCGGCCGCAAGGTCGACACAAAAGCCATCCGCAATGTCGCACTGTTGACCGTAGAGGGCGAGAACGACGATATTTCGGGTCTTGGCCAGACCGAGGCAGCGCAGACCATCTGCCCCAATATTCCCGACGACATGCGCCACCACTATGTGCAGCCGGATGTCGGCCATTACGGTGTTTTCAATGGCTCGCGCTTTCGCGCCGAGATCGCGCCGCGGATCCTCGATTTCGTCCGGACCCACGCCTTGGCCAATCGCACCAAAAAGGTTGCTCCGAAGGTGATCAAGGGTGGCCGCAGCGGCTGACCGGAGGTTTAGACAGCATTTTAACTGTTGAAATTTTCTTTGTTAAAGCAAAGAGATAACGGTTTCCTGTCGGGATTTTCTTGAATCAACCTGTCGCCCATACCACATCAAATTCACAAGGGAACGATCCCCGCTTCCCTTCACGAGATGAGGTTTTAGCTGATGACACAGACCGCATTGATCCGTCCGGCCTGGACGCCGGCGACCATCGCCCTGATGGTTCTGGGCTTCATGGTTTTCTGGCCTTTGGGCTTTGCCATGCTCGCCTACATCATCTGGGGTGACCGGCTCGACGCGTTCAAGGCAGACGTAAACCGCGCCACCGATGATTTCACCGGCGCGTTTCGCAAGAACCGTGGCGGCATGCGTGCCACCGGCAGCGGCAACGTTGCGTTTGACGAGTGGCGTGATGCCGAAATGGCGCGGCTTGACGAAGAACGCAAGAAGCTCGACGAGATGCGCCGCGAATTCGACCAGCATATGCGCGATCTGCGCATGGCGCGTGACCGCACCGAATTCGAGCAGTTCATGGCAGACCGCCAGGCCAATCAGAGCAAGGCCAAAAAGGGTCGCTCGGTGCCCGAAATCGACGGCTGATTGACCACCACACACGATACCCGGCGGCGTTCTGTTCAGGACGCCGCCTTTTTGTTGCGCCGACGCACGCAAATTCGAGCTTGCAGCGCCAGCGAATCGGATAAAACCAGCCCCATGTTCGGATTTGGCCGCAATTCCTCAAGACACTCCACGCCCCGGCCCACGCCCCGGCCTGGAGTGGTCACCGTCAATGGCCGGGAGCTGCCGCTGACCATTCGCGAAAACGCGCGGGCAACCCGCATGACGCTGAGGATCGAGCCGGGCGGCCAGGCGCTGAAGCTGACCATTCCGAAGGGGTTGCCGGGCCGCGAGATCGACGAGTTTCTCACCCGTCATCACGGCTGGCTGATGACCCGGCTGGCGCGCGTTCCGGACGCCGGGCCGCTTGCAGAGACCAGGACCATTGCCATACGCGGCGTCGATCACCGGATCGAGACCACCGGCAAGCTTAGGGGCTTGGCCGAGGAAACCGAAATCGACGGTGTACCGGTGCTGATGGTTTCGGGTTCGCCCGAACATGTCGGCCGGCGCGTCTCCGACCATCTCAAGCGGGTGGCAAAGCGGGAACTGGAGGCGCTGGTGCGGATGCACGCGACGACCCTGGGCAAACCTGTGCGGGCGATTGCCTACAAGGACACCAGAAGTCGCTGGGGGTCCTGCACCTCGGAGGGCAACCTGTCATTTTCCTGGCGGATTGCCATGGCACCGGATTTCGTGATCGACTACCTTGCGGCCCATGAGGTGGCGCATCTGAAGGAAATGAACCACGGACCGAATTTCTGGGCCACCTGCACGATGCTCTGTCCGCGCACGAAAGAAGCCAAGCGGTGGCTCAAGCAGAATGGATCGCGGCTGTTTGCCGTCACATTCTAGCCCGGGTCGGAGTCCTGGTTGGGCCGGTTTGGCGCCAGCTGGCTATCCATATCTCGACTCACTCATATCTCGACTCACTGGCCATTTTGTGCGACGTCAGCCGCCATGACAGCAACCATCAAGATTTGCGGCCTGAGCACGCCTGAAGCAATCGACCGTGCGGCCGATCTCAACGCCGATATGGCCGGTTTCATCTTTTTTGAAAAAAGCCCGCGCCATGTTGCAATCGCGACAGCGGCCGCTCTGGCGGAGCGGGCGCGGGGGCGCGGGCTTCAAACCGTGGCTGTGACCGTCGGTATGGATGACGCCGGGCTCGACCAGATTGTCGCAAGTGTCAAACCCGACTGGCTGCAACTGCATGGCGATGAAAGCCCGGAACGGACCGCGGACATCAAGGCCCGGTACGGGCTCCCGGTGATGAAGGCCTTCGCCATCCGCGAGGCAGCAGATCTCGACCGGATCGCACCCTATACCGGTATTGCCGACAGGTTGCTGTTTGACGCGAAGGCGCCGAAAGGGTCAGACTTGCCCGGCGGCAATGGCCTAAGCTTTGACTGGCGGCTTCTTGCCAAGCTTGACGACAGCATTAATTACATGCTTTCGGGTGGCTTGACGAAAGACAATGTCGGCGAGGCACTCGGCATCAGCGGCGCCCCAGGCGTTGACGTGTCGTCCGGGGTTGAAAGCGCGCCGGGCGTCAAGGATCCAGGCATGATGGACGCCTTTGTCCGCGCTGTTCGCGAAGCGGACTTTACGACCCCGAAAAGGGACGGTTTCAGGAGTAAGTGAATTGAATCAGACTAACACCCCAAATTCATTCCGCACCGGTCCCGACGAGCAGGGCATGTTCGGCATTTTCGGTGGCCGTTTCGTTGCCGAAACGCTGATGCCGCTGATCCTTGAGCTGGAAGATGAATGGACACGGGCCAAGGCCGATCCGGCCTTCCGTGCCGAACTCGACTATCTCAACGCCCATTATGTCGGACGGCCGTCGCCGATGTATTTCGCCGAGCGGCTGACCGAGCATCTGGGCGGGGCGAAAATCTATTTCAAGCGCGACGAACTCAACCACACCGGGTCGCACAAGATCAACAATTGCATCGGCCAGATCCTGCTGGCCAAGCGCATGGGCAAGACCCGGATCATTGCTGAAACCGGCGCCGGCCAGCATGGCGTGGCATCAGCCACGGTTGCCGCGCGCTTTGGTTATCCGTGCGAAGTCTACATGGGCGCCACCGATGTTCAGCGTCAGGCGCCGAACGTGTTCCGGATGAAGCTGCTTGGCGCACAGGTGCATCCGGTTTCCTCCGGGCATGGCACGCTGAAAGACGCGATGAACGAGGCGCTGCGGGACTGGGTGACCAATGTCGACGATACCTATTACCTGATCGGCACGGCAGCGGGCCCGCATCCCTATCCGGAAATGGTGCGCACCTTCCAGTCAGTCATCGGACAGGAAGCCCGCGAACAAATGATGGCAGCCGAAGGCCGCTTGCCGGACATGCTGGTTGCCGCGGTTGGCGGCGGTTCCAACGCCATCGGCCTGTTTCATCCGTTCCTTGACGACAAGGATGTGCAGATTGTCGGCGTCGAAGCCGGCGGCAAGGGGCTGGACGGCGAAGAACATTGCGCCTCGCTGACCGCCGGATCACCCGGCGTGCTGCACGGCAACCGCACCTATCTGCTGCAGGATAGCGACGGACAGATCAAGGAAGGCCACTCGATCTCGGCCGGTCTCGATTATCCCGGCATCGGCCCGGAGCATTCCTGGCTGAAGGAATCCAACCGGGTCGAATATGTGCCGATCATGGACACCGAAGCGCTGGAAGCTTTCCAGCTGCTGACCCGGCTCGAAGGTATCATTCCCGCGCTGGAACCCAGCCACGCCCTGGCCGAAGTGATCAAGCGCGCGCCGAAAATGGGCAAGGACCAGATCATCGTGATGAACCTGTGCGGCCGCGGCGACAAAGACATCTTCACGGTCGGCAAGATTCTCGGAGTGGAGCTTTGATCATGACCAAATATACCGATCTCAAGGCGCTTTTCATCAACACCACGCTGAAGAGCTCCGCGCAGGGCGAAAGCCACACCGAAAGGCTGATGCGCAATTCGATGGCCATCATGGAGACCAATGGCGTGCAGGTGGACCTGCTGCGCGCCGCCGACCACCATATTGCCTATGGCGTGCAGCCCGACATGCGCGAGCATGGCGCCGACCGGGATGACTGGCCCGAGATCTTCTGGCCCAAGGTCCGTGATGCCGACATTCTGGTGATCGGTACACCGATCTGGCTGGGCGAAGAATCCTCGCTGTGCCGGGTGATCATCGAACGGCTTTACGCTCATTCCGGACAACGCAATGACCGCGGGCAATATATCTATTACGGCAAGACCGGCGGCTGCGTCGTCACCGGCAACGAAGATGGCGTCAAGCACGTGTCGATGTCTTGCCTCTATGCCATGCAGCATGTCGGCTACACGATTCCACCGCAGGCGGATTGCGGCTGGATCGGCGAGGTCGGCCCGGGCAAATCCTATGGCGATGATGGCGCCGGCTACGACAATGATTTCACCAAGCGCAACACCACATTCATGACCTGGAACCTGATGCATCTGGCGCGGATGCTCAAGGATGCCGGCGGCATCCCCAACCATGGCAATGATGTCGAAGCCTGGAACAATGGCGCGCGTTTTGACCACCCCGAGATCGGAAAATCCTGAATGACCACTCGCATCGACACCCGATTTGAAAAGCTCAAAGCCGTGGGCCGGCCAGCGCTGGTGACCTATTTCATGGGCGGCGATCCGGATTACGACACGTCGCTGAAGATCATGCAGGCGCTGCCGGGCGCGGGCTCCGACGTGATCGAGCTCGGCATGCCGTTTTCCGACCCGATGGCCGACGGCCCGGCGATCCAGATGGCCGGTCAGCGGGCGCTGAAAGGCGGCCAATCGCTGAAAAAGACGCTTTCGCTGGCGCGGGACTTCCGCAAGAGCGACAATGAAACGCCAATCGTGCTGATGGGGTATTACAATCCGATCTACATCTATGGCGTGGAACAGTTTCTCATCGACGCCAGGGAGGCCGGCATTGACGGGCTGATCGTGGTCGACCTGCCGCCGGAAATGGACGAGGAACTGTGCCTGCCGGCGCTGAAAGCGGGGATCAACTTCATTCGGCTGGCAACGCCGACCACCGACGACAAGCGGCTGCCGCGTGTGCTGAGCAACACGTCGGGTTTTGTCTATTATGTGTCGATGACCGGGATCACCGGATCGGCGATTGCCGACACGTCGAAAGTCAATGTTGCCGTCGAGCGGATCAAGAGCCATACCAGCCTGCCGGTCTGTGTCGGTTTCGGGGTGAAAACCGCCGAACAGGCGCGCGCCATCGGGCAGTCAGCGGACGGGGTTGTGGTTGGCACCGCCATCGTCAACCAGATCGCCAACACGCTTGACGCAAAGGGCGCGGCAACCAGCGACACGGTCGAGAGCGTGGCCACCATGGTGCGCGGTCTTGCCACCGGCGTTCGTGCAGCACGGCTTGCACCGGCGCAATAATACCCCCACATTGGTGGACGAACCGGAGATAACGCGTTGAACTGGATTACCAACTACGTCAGGCCGAAGATCAACTCGATGCTCGGCCGCCGCGAGGTGCCGGAGAATCTGTGGATCAAATGCCCTGAAACCGGGGAAATGGTGTTCCACATAGATCTTGAGGAAAACCACTTTGTGATCCCTGCTTCGGGCTACCACATGAAAATGTCGGCCGAAGCACGCCTCAAGCACATTTTCGACGAAGGCAAATACGAGACTCTGCCTTCGCCGAAAGTGCCTCAGGATCCGCTCAAGTTCCGTGATTCAAAAAAATACAGCGACAGATTGCGCGACAGCCGAACCAAAACCGGTCTTGACGATTCCGTGGTCGCCGCCCATGGCGCCATGCAAGGTGTCAACATCGTTGCCTGTGTGCATGACTTTGCCTTCATGGGTGGATCGCTCGGCATCGCCGCCGGTGAAGCCATTATCCAGGCTTTTGAGGCAGCGATCGCGCGGAATTGCCCGCTGGTCATGTTCCCCGCCTCCGGCGGCGCCCGCATGCAGGAAGGCATCCTGTCGCTGATGCAATTGCCGCGCACGACGGTCGCCGTTGAAATGCTCAAGGAAGCCGGTCTGCCCTACATCGTGGTGCTGACCAATCCGACCACCGGCGGCGTCTCTGCGTCCTATGCAATGCTCGGCGATATCCATCTGGCCGAGCCCGGTGCGGAAATCTGTTTCGCCGGCAAACGCGTGATCGAGCAGACCATTCGCGAAAAGCTGCCCGAGGGCTTCCAGACATCCGAATATCTGCTTGATCACGGCATGATCGACATGGTGGTGCACCGTCACGACCTGCCGGAAACGATCGCACGGCTGTTGAGAATATTCCTCAAGCTCGACGCCCCGGCCCCCAAGGCGCTCGCCGCGCCATCACCGGAGCCCGGCACTGAGCCAGAGGTCGCCGAAGCCGCGCAATAGATATCAACCCCGGTAACAAGAGCCGGCAATTTCGGCGGGAGGAACGGTCGTGTCGGCTGCCGAGAAGGAAATCAACGCGCTGATGGCGCTGCATCCGAAAGGCTTCGACCTGTCGCTCGACCGGATCACGCGGCTGCTCGGACGGCTTGGCAACCCGCATGAAAAGCTGCCCCCGGTGATCCATATCGCCGGCACAAACGGCAAGGGTTCGACCAGTGCATTCTGCCGGGCCATTCTGGAAGCGCAAGGTCTGAAGGTCCACGTCCACACCTCGCCACATCTGGTCAACTGGCATGAACGTTTCCGGATCGGCGCAACCGGCGGCGGCCGGTTTGTTGATGATGAGGTGCTTGCCGATGCGGTGCGGCGGGTAGCGGTCGCCAACCAGGGCGAGATGATCACCGTCTTCGAGATCCTGACGGCGGTGATGTTCGTGCTGTTTTCGGAATACCCCGCGGATGCGGCGCTGATCGAAGTCGGCCTTGGCGGCCGGTTTGATGCGACCAACGTCATATCCAATCCGGCGGTCTCGGTGATCATGTCGATCTCGCTCGATCATCAGGCCTATCTTGGCGATCATGTGGAACTGATCGCGGCGGAGAAGGCCGGAATCATCAAGCGCCGTGCACCGGTGGTGATCGGCGCCCAGTCGGAAGACGCGGCGCGCGATGTGCTGAACGGAATCGCGGAACGGCTCGGCTGCCCGGTCAGCGTCTACGGCCAGGACTTCTTCGCTGTCGAGGAAAACGGACGGCTTGCCTATCAGGACGAAGACGAACTGATTGATCTGCCCTTGCCAAAGCTTGCGGGCCGGCATCAGCAAGCCAATGCAGCGGCAGCGATCCGGGCGCTCAAGGCCGCCGGGTTCAAACTTGATGAACAGGCGATCGCCGAAGGCCTGGTCAGCGTATCCTGGCCCGGACGGCTGGAGCGACTGGTTCACGGCCGTCTCGTCGACACTGCGATGGAGGGTGCCGAATTGTGGATCGATGGTGGCCACAATCCCGGCGCCGGACGGGTCATCGCCGAAGCCATGGCCAATCTCAATGACAGGGAATCACGTCCTCTGTTTCTGATCACCGGCATGATCAACACCAAGGATCCGGTCGGGTATTTCGAAGCTTTTTCCGGGATGGCCAGACACGTCTACACCGTGCCGGTGAGAGATTCCGACGCCGGACTCGATCCGGAATTTCTTGCCGATACCGCGGATGAAGCCGGCTTGACGGCAGAGTCGGCGGAAAATGTCGAAGCTGCGATAAAAACCATTTGCAGGAACCGCAACAGCCTTGAGCTACCTCCGCGCATCCTGATCGGCGGATCGCTGTATCTGCTCGGCGACGTCCTGCGCGTCAACGGCACACCGCCGGTCTGACCGGTCCCGGCTGAAATTGAAGAAGCCTGCAGACAAAAACCCGCCCGGCATGTGCCGGACGGGCTCAATCACAGTCTCAAAGCGCGGCGCTGAAGCACTTTGCATCGAGACATGCACAGGCGTTCAATTGGGACCAATTGAACGCGACAGGTCTCAAACGGCGCCTGAAATCCAGTTGGACAATGCGGTTTTGGGTGAAGCGCCCACTTTGATATCAGCCACGGCGCCGCCCTTGAACATAGCAAGTGTCGGGATCGAACGAACACCGAATTGCGACGCAAGTTCGGGGTTCTCATCGATGTTGAGCTTGACGACCTTCACCTTGCCTTCCATCTCGTTGGAGATTTCCTCAAGGCTGGGGGCAATCATCTTGCAGGGCCCACACCATTCCGCCCAGAAGTCCACAACAACCGGTACGGTCGACTCGAGCACTTCGCTCTGAAAATTGGCGCTGTCTACTTTAACGGTTGCCATGATTCGGCACTCCTTTGATGGATGTCTCAGATGCAAACAATGTGATGATTCGACACTGAGTATTCAAGGCTTTTCGAGGCTCATCACCGAGCCGTGATTTATCTTCCAATTTCAGCCGGTCAGTTTGCTGATGGCGTCATCCAGCACCGTACCGGAGATTTCGACCAGACTGGGGCGGGAAACATAGACCAGGGCAGCGTCAATTTGACGCCCGGGATAGAGCGGCATCAGCAGCGCGCGATAGATCGCCAGCTGGGATACATGGCCTGCCGGCGGCTCCTCTCCGGGCCCGGGCGCGAGGCCGGTCTTGTAGTCAATAATCAGCACCCGGTCGCCATCAAGCGCAATTCGGTCGATACGGCCCGAGACCGCCCGATCCTCGCCACCGATTCGCAACGTGCCCATCACGGAAACTTCCGCTTCGCCTTGTGTCTCGAAAACCGCGGAAAACCGCGGATCATTCAGCACCGCGAGAACCTGGGTCTCGATCTCCACGGCTACTGAAGCCTGATCCGCCGGCAAGGCCCGGCCGAGATAGCGGGCAAGCACTTCACGGCGCTCACCGGGTGCAACCGACGGCAGCACCTGAAGCAATCGGTGAACCATGTTGCCGCGTTCAAGCGCGGATGCCGAATTGACTCGGGTTCCCGCAAAAGGCGACCGCGACACCACACCGCCGCTGTCCTCCAGCACGGCACTGACCCCCGACGGGGCCAGCGGTCGTGGCAACCGCGCGGGCCGGGGCAGCGGCGTCATCGGAATTACCATACCTGCATCGGTGGGAAGCAGATCGTTTGCGGGCTGTGTCAACTCGTCCGGAGCGGCAGTTTTCGCGCCTGTGCGACACAAGCGCTTGATGTCAAACGGCTCACCGCCAATGTCATGCACGGCATCGGATACCTGGTAATTCGCCTCACCCGCGGCAGCTTCGATCCCGGCAGAGGCAAGCGAGTGCCAGGTCGGGGTTTTGACCTCCCTGAGACCGCGATAGCCGCAGACCACCAGCCGGTCGGCGGCGCGGGTCAGGCCGACATACAAAAGCCTGCGGTATTCTTCCTCGGCCAGTTCGCGCATTTTGTCACCCGTCGGAGCCGTCGCCTCGTTCTCGCAAGACTTGTCGGGGAGCCACACCGGCACCGATGGCGCTTCGTTCCGGTCAGGCGAAGACGGCAGCAGCCAGAGCCGCGGCTGATGCGAGTGCTGGAACGCCTCACCGCCCGAATCGACCAGAAACACAATCGGCGCTTCCAGGCCCTTTGCCGCATGTACGGTCATGATCCGGACAGCGCCGGATTGGCCTTCCATCTCGCGCTTGATCTCCGGCGCGTCGGTTTCGAGCATGGCGAGGAAGGATTGCAGGCCCGGCAGACCCGCCTGTTCATGGTCGAGCGCCAGCCCGAGGAATTCGTCGAGCACATCGCCGACCTCATGACCCAGCCGCGCCAGATAGGCCCGGCGGCCACCGTCCGGCCCGAGCAGGGCCGCGAAAAAATCATGCGGCGGCAGGTGCGCCGCCCGCGCCCTCCAGCGGACAAGCTGTTGCCGCACAGTGGCGAAGGCCGGATCTGTTTCGGCAAGTTCGCGCAAATTATGCCAAACGGATACGCCCTCCGGCCGTAAAGCGGTCAGGCGAAACAGATGTTCCTCATCAAGGTCCAGCAAGGGGCTTTTGATCAGGCTCGCGATCGACAGATCATCGTCGGCGAGAAGGGCAAAACGGCCAAGCGCCATCAGATCCTGCACGGCGATATGATCGGTCAGACGCAGCCGGTCGGCGCCGGCGAC
>NZ_JBDWHW010000020.1:0-13785 GCF_039975035.1 Hoeflea sp.
CTCGGGCCGGAAGGCCTCGCCGGCATAGCCTCGATAGTCGTCCTGCGTGGCACTCCAGATGTGCTCGATCCGTTCTTCGCGGGTCATCGCCTTGACCGGCCAGCGTTCGCGCTCGACAATCGCGTCGCGCATCTCGTACGGCGAGCGTGGATCTGCAAGATCGCAATAGGCGTGAAAGAACCGCGTCACTCTATTGATGCTGAGCGTGTAGAAGACGCTGGTGATGCTGCCGGTCAGGAATTCGCGCATGGCGAACATCTCGCCGCGCATCCACAACGGGGGCAGGATTTCGAGCATGTAGTCGTGTTCGGGGCGGGCGATTTCGAACCATTCGCCGGTATAAAGCGCGCTGCCGTCGGACCGCCAGCGATTGGGCCGCTGGGCGTGCCGATCGAAGAGACGGAACATCTGGTGGCGGTCGGTGACGCCAAAATAGATCTTGCGGATGGGAGAGGTCATGGCGGGCTCCTTCGAGGCCTGTCACGGGCTGGAGCGCGGCGCACCCTTTCGGCATCACCGTCTTCTTCAGCCCTTCCGGACCCCTTCCCGCGGCCGCCTCCCCGTCCGGCCGGGTCAAGGGCCGGCGTCAGCCGGGCGAAGCGTCACCCTTGAGGCGGATGGCGGGCATGCGGCAGCCCTCTTCCTCCTCTCTCTTCTTTCTCATCCTTCCTTTGTTAGACTGGCGTTCCAATCATCGGAGTGCGGCCTGAGCCGCTGCCAGTTGCAGCCTTCCTCCTCAGTGAGGACCCGCAGGCGTTCGGCAAATGTCTCGCCCTGGCTGTTGGCGTCGGTGGCCGCGACCAGCAGGACATCGGAGCGAGCGGCAAGCCCACGTAGCGCAGCCTCGGTCGATGGCGACCAGCCGCCACCGGTGCTGAGATAGAGCGTTCCGGGCGACAGGCGTTCGATCGCGGCAAGGCTCATGGCGTCGATCGCCGCCTCGGTCACGCAAAGCCGCTGCGCATCGGCGGGCCCGAACCGGAAGAGGACCTTGGCGCCGCCGGTCGCGAAACCGCGCCACTCCGGACCCCGTTCCTCCCAGCCGGTGATGCGACCGGCCTCGTCGATATGACCAGCCCACATGCTGCCTCTCGGGCCTTCGCGAAGGATATCCAGCGCGATGGCTTGCCTTAGAACCGGTTCGGGTATGCCGCGCTGGTCGCGCAGATAGCGCCATGTTGCCGACCCACGCCACGGCTTGCGGCGGTTCTGCCAGAGTTCCGCGACCGTCTGGTCCGGCGCCCGCTCCTTCGCATGACGGGTCCAGGCGGGCACGGACGGCGTGAAGCCGATGAGATCGGCGACGACATAGAGGGCGGCGGCAAACGGGAGTCCGTCGAGATGTTCAACAAGGCGGAACACGTCACCCTTGGCGTCCGACAGAGGATCGAACCAGCCCTTGCCGTCATGAATGACGATGATAATGTCGTCGCTGCGGCGGTACTTGACCGCGTTTCGAGTGCTCTCCTTCAGATCGACGGCAAAGCCGGCGGTTTCCAGCACGGCCCCGCAGGCAACTTTTCCCCTCAGCTCTTCAAGTTCAGCTTTTTCCATTCACTCTCCGCGTCTCGTGCGGTCCTCTGTTCAGGTTTCCGTGCCCTCAGTTTTGGGGGCGGGACCCGGAGGCCGCGAAGAGCAAGGCAGGACAAGGGCGCGGCTGGCAAGCTGGCATTTGTGCCGGGATCGTCAGATACAGCCAGGCGCGGCGCCAGCTTCCCTTGCCGGCCGACGTACGCAAGCGGCATGGAGGTTGGCAGCCCTCCTCCTCCATTTCGCGTCATGCCGATGATCTGTTCTTCGGTGAACCGTGATCGCTTCATTGCCTGACTCCTTTCTTTAGGTACCGGCTACCCTAAGGATGAGAACATCTCAGAGAACAGGTCACCGTCACCGCGTGGCTTTGCCTGTCGGACTATCTGTAAGGTTCGGCTGCTGTCGGCGTCTATCTGATACAGGAACCGTTGAATCGGATTTGTTGTGCCACGCAAATGGAGAAATTGAGGATGAATTTCAGTGCTAGTAGTTGGTCATCTTGCCCGCACGGGAGTACGGATTTCGAACATGAACAGAGCGCATCCTCTGTATGGGGAGGTAATTTGGGATGACCGACCCTGACCATTCAAAGCACAAACCAGCGCCGGCGCCAAGCTTCTGGAAGTCACGCGTTGGCGCCACATTGATCGTATTTCTGGCGATCGCGGCAGTACTGCTCGGTTTTGAACACCGCCTCCATATCTTTACGGGTAATGGCCTGATTGTCGCCTTGTTGCTTGGCTCTATCGTGATGCACTTCTTCATGCATGGTGGCCACGGGGGAGGCGGGCATGGCGGCAAGCACGGTGGCGATAAGTCATGAGCGATGTCTCCTCCTCATACGGTCTATGGTTCTTTGCCTTCCTCAACGCTGCCATATTCATCATTTTTGCCTTCAGCTTCTTCAAGCCGCAGACCACCCGCGACTGGCGCAGCTTTGGTGCGTTCAGCGCCTTCCTGGTGGCGTTGTTCTCCGAAATGTATGGCTTCCCTCTGACCATTTATTTGCTGTCGGGCTGGTTGCAGACCAGCTATCCTGGCGTCGACTGGTTCTCGCACGATGCAGGACATCTGCCAGAGATGATGTTCGGCTGGCAGGCAAATCCGCATTTCGGACCGTTCCATTTTCTCAGTTTTGTGCTGATCGGCGGCGGCTTCTGGCTGATTTCCGCCGCATGGCCAGTACTGTATGCCGCTCAGCGCAAAGGCGAACTCGCCACGACTGGGCTTTATGCCCGCATGCGCCATCCACAATATGCGGGCTTTGTCTTGGTCTTGACCGGATTCTTGGTGCAGTGGCCGACGCTCCTGACACTGGCGATGTATCCCTTCTTGATCTGGATGTACGCCCGCCTGGCCCGCACGGAGGAGCAGGAAACCCGCGAGCGGTTTGGCACGGTCTTCGAGGACTATGCCCGGCGCGTCCCGGCCTTTTTTCCGGCGTTACGGTCGGGCCCGAGCAAACGCATTGATCACAAAGGATAGAGAAATGGCAACCGAACCAGCCAAAACAGAACCACTGGATAAAAGTCACGAGACACGGTTCCCGACCGCCTATACGATTTTGTTTCTGTTGATCATTTTGATGGCTGCTCTGACCTGGATCATTCCGGCGGGCAAATATGACCGCCTGATGAACGATGCCGTGGGGCGTGAAGTCGCCGTGGCAGGAACCTACAAAACTGTCGAGGCCAATCCTCAAGGCTTCTTTGATGTCCTGCTCGCCCCGACGGCAGGGTTCTACAACCCGGACAGCTATGCCGCCAACGCCATCGATGTGGCGCTATTCGTTTTGTTTCTGGGTGGCTTTCTGGGAGTCGTTAACGCCACCGGATCAATTGATGTCGGGATCAGGGCTGCAATGCGAAAAATGACAGGGCGCGAGGTCTGGATGATCCCGATCCTGATGTCGCTCTTTGCCCTTGGCGGCACCACTTATGGCATGGCCGAGGAAACGCTGGCCTTCTATGCGCTGTTGATCCCGGTAATGATGGTTGCAGGGTTCGACGCGCTGACCGGGGTTTCGATCATCCTGATTGGCGCAGGGATAGGCACGCTGGGTTCCACGATCAATCCCTTCGCCACCGTGATCGCGTCAAACGCGGCGGGTGTGGCATTTACAGATGGTCTGGTTGTGCGCTTGGTATTGCTGCTCGGCGGGCTTGCGATCTGTGTGGCCTACGTCATGCGCTACGCGATGCGGGTGAAGGCTGATCCGGCCCGTTCTGTCGTTGCAGCCCAGGCCGACGGTAACAAACAGGCCTTTCTGTCCGGCGGTAATGAGACCGAGGCGGACCGGCTCAGCGGCACGCAATCGGTGATCCTGATCCTGTTCGCGGCGACTTTTGTAGCGTTGATCTGGGGGGTTTCCTCGCAAGGCTGGTGGATGGCGCAGATGGGTGCGCTATTCCTGGGCATGGCCATTCTAATTGGGCTGATTGCGCGGATGGGCGAGAAGCGCCTGACCGCGAACTTTGTCGATGGCGCACGCGACCTTCTGGGTGTGGCACTGATCATCGGTCTAGCCCGCGGCATCGTCGTTATAATGGAACAGGGCCTGATTGCCGACACGATTTTGAACAGCGCGGCGCAAACCGTAGGTGGGTTGCCGGAACTGGCCTTCATCAACCTGATGTTCTGGATCGAGGTCGCGATGAGCTTTCTGGTCCCATCCTCGTCGGGCCTCGCAGTTCTGTCGATGCCGATCATGGCACCGCTTGCAGACTTCGCCGGAGTTTCCCGCGATCTGGTGGTCACCGCCTATCAATCGGCCAGCGGCCTGGTGAACCTGATCACGCCGACGTCGGCCGTGGTCATCGGCGGGCTGGCTATCGGACGCGTTCCTTATGACCGCTGGATTGTTTTTGTGTGGCCGCTTCTGCTGATCCTGACGATCTTTATCTCGGCTGTGCTCAGCATCGCCGCAATCCTATGATATAATTGGAGTTTTCGACATGACAACCCACGCTCTTGGCGTTCATTCCGAAACCGGCAGGTTGCGGCAGGTTATTGTCTGCCGCCCCGGCCTTGCGCATCGCCGTTTGACGCCTTCGAATGCACAATCGCTGCTGTTTGACGATGTCTTCTGGGTCAAGCAGGCGCAGAAGGACCACGATGTCTTCTCAACAACAATGCGCAGCGAAGGCATCGAGGTTCTGGATGTGAACGTCTTGCTTGCCGAGGTTCTGGATATTCCGGAAGCTCGGGCCTGGGTGCTGGACCACCGGATCAGCACTAATGATGTTGGCACCGGGATGCTAGACGAACTTCGGGCCTGGATGAACGAGTTGCCGGGCTCAAAGCTGGCCGAGCATCTAATCGGCGGGCTTGAAGTTGGCGACCTGCCGTTTGAACCGTCCGGTCTGTTCGGCAGCTATTTGGGGGCGCACGGCTTCATTTTGCCACCGCTACCCAACTTTCTGTTTACCCGCGACAACAGCGCCTGGATCTATGGCGGCGTGTCTTTGAACCCAATGTTTTGGCCCGCGCGCAAGCCCGAAACATTGCTGACCGCCGCAGTCTACCGATTCCACCCTAAATTTGCAGACAAGACCACAGTGCATTGGGGCAATCCGACGGTGGATCACGGGCTTGCCACCGTCGAAGGCGGCGACGTGATGCCGGTGGGCAATGGAACTGTGCTGATCGGCATGGGCGAGCGATCCTCGCCACAGGGCATCGGCCTTTTGGCCACGGCGCTGTTTGCCAAAGGCGTAGCAGAGCGTGTGATTGCCTGTCAGTTGCCAAAGAGCCGCTCGGCCATGCATCTGGACACTGTGTTCACGCTTTGCGGCGGCGATGTGGTGACAAGTTTCAAAGAGGTCGCCGACGAAATAACCTGTTTCGATCTGCGTCCAGCCGAGGGCAAGGCGCCGCTTCAATTCCGACGTGACAACCGGCCCCTGTTCGAGGTGGTTGCGGAGGTTTTGCATCTGCCGAAACTGACAGTTGTTCCCACCGGCGGCCATGACCAGGCCGAGCGGTCACGCGAACAGTGGAACGACGGCAATAATGTGCTGGCGCTGCGGCCAGGCGTCGTCGTCGGCTATGACCGCAACGACGATACCAATGCAGCGTTGAAGGCCGCCGGGATCGAGGTTCTGGCGATCCCCGGCGCCGAACTTGGTCGTGGCCGGGGCGGCAGCCATTGCATGAGCTGCCCTACCATCCGCGATGCCGAATGACCACGTGAAAGGATTACACAATGAGCTTTAACCTCAAGAACCGCAGTTTCCTGACTTTGCGTAATTTCAGCCCCGCCGAGATCGGGTTTCTGCTGAAACTTTCTGCCGATCTGAAATCCGCTAAATACACAGGCACCGAACAGCCGGGGCTGAAGGGCAAGGAGATTGCGCTAATCTTCGAAAAGGACAGCACCCGAACCCGCGTCGGGTTCGAAGTGGCGGCGCACGATCAGGGTGCGACCGTCACCTATCTCGGACCATCGGGCAGCCATATCGGCCACAAGGAGAGCGTCAAGGACACCGCCCGCGTGCTGGGCCGGGTCTATGATGCCATCGAATATCGAGGTTTCGGTCAGCAGATCGTCGAGCAGCTGGCCGAGTTTTCAGGTGTACCGGTTTACAATGGCCTTACGGACGAATTTCACCCAACGCAGATCCTGGCTGATTTTCTGACCATGTCGGAACACAGTGACAAGCCGATGCGCGAAATATCCTACGCGTTTCTGGGTGACGCAAAGAACAACATGGGCGACAGTCTGCTTATTGGTGGGGCCAAGATGGGTATGGATGTGCGGCTTTGTGCGCCCAAGGCCTGCTGGCCCACAAAAGAGATCCAAGCGGAAGCGCAGGCTATTGCCTCTGAGACCGGCGCTCGGATCACACTCACCGATGATGTGGACAAGGCCGTCCAGGGCGTCGATTTTGTCTATACCGATGTCTGGCTGTCCATGGGCGAGGCCAAGGAAAAATGGGCCGAGCGGATTGAGTTGCTGATGCCCTATCAGGTCAACGCCGACGTGATGCAGAAGACCGGCAATCCGCGCGCCAAATTCATGCATTGCCTGCCTGCGTTCCACAACACCGAAACCGCTGTCGGCAAGGACATCGAGGCAAAATTCGGCATCTCTGCGATGGAGGTGACGGACGAAGTGTTTGAGAGCTCCGCATCGATTGTCTTTGACCAGGCTGAGAACCGGATGCACACGATTAAGGCCGTTCTTGTCGCCACATTGGGGAGCTAGAGATGCTGGTTGTCGCAGCTTTGGGGGGCAATGCCCTTTTACGCCGGGGCGAGCCGTTGACTGCGGACATGCAGCGTACCAATGTGGCAACCGCCGCTGTGGCGCTGGCCGGTATCGTGCGCGCCGGACACCGGTTGGTCATCACCCATGGCAACGGCCCGCAGGTTGGATTGCTGGCTTTGCAGGGTGCGGCCTACAAGCCCGACGAAGCCTATCCACTGGACGTTCTGGGGGCAGAAACTGCTGGGATGATCGGCTATCTGATCGAACAGGAACTGGAAAACGCTCTGAATCATGACAGGCCAGTGGCAACTTTGTTGACGCAGGTGATCGTGGATGGCGATGACCCGGCTTTTGGCAAACCAACCAAGTTTGTGGGGCCGGTATACGAACAGATGCAGGCTGAGGCGTTGGCAAAGGCCGGCGGTTGGGCAATTGCGCCAGACGGTGATCGGTGGCGGCGCGTCGTTGCTTCACCCAAGCCACTCGAAATCCCGGATACGCGAGTCATCCAGCTTCTATTGGAGGCAGGCGTCATTGTCATCTGCACCGGCGGCGGCGGCATCCCGGTGCTGCGTCGGGCCGACGGAAGCCTGATGGGCGTCGAGGCAGTGGTAGACAAGGATGCGTCCAGTGCTCTTCTTGCAACATCGCTTGGTGCAGATGCCCTATTGCTCTTGACCGATGTCGATGCGGTATACCGCGACTTCGGCACGGATACCGCACGCGCTATTCCGGTTGTTACACCGGATGAAGCGCGACTTCTCGATGCACCGGCTGGGTCCATGGCGCCCAAACTCTCGGCCGCGGCCGGTTTTGTTACAGGCAAAAAAATCGCCGCCATTGGACGATTGCAAGACGCAGTCCAATTGCTCAACGGAGGTGCGGGAACACGAATTGCCCTATGACGCTATGGCCCTCCGCATGATGCAATCCAGCTGCGAACAGGCAGACTTCATGCGAGATGACACCAATATTACAACACGGAAACGCCGCCCATACAGGCGGGATGTAGGCGATAGTGACCGCAGCATGAAAAGGAAGACGATATGCAAGCGCATGATATTATGACAAACAAAGTAATTACTGCCGAGCGAGATACGTCCGTGGAACAGATCGCTACCCTGATGATGAAGCATCACATCAGTGCAGTTCCCATCGTTGAAAAAGGTAGGGTCGTAGGGCTGGTCAGTGAAGGTGATCTGATGCGAAGGGTAGAAGGTGCCGTCGAAAAACACAGATCCTGGTGGCTATCCGTTTTTGCCAACCCGGACTTGGAGGCATCTGAATATGTTGCCCTTCATGGTCGCCGTGCCAAAGATATTATGACCACAAATGTAGTGACCATACCTTCCGATATGCCGGTCGGAGAGATCTCGAGACTACTGGAGAAAAAGCATTTTAAGCGGGTTCCAGTCTTGGATGATGGTAAACTGGTCGGTATCGTAAGTCGGGCAAACCTGTTGCACGCGATGGCAGCAGTACCGGTGATCAGACTTGAGTCCAGTTCTGATGATCAGGAAAAACGCGATATAATATTGGGCGCGCTAGCCGAAGCGCCGAGGCTGAGCATTGCCCAACTGAATGTGGTGGTCGAAGGTGGACGTGTAGATGTTTGGGGTGTTGCCGCATCCGACGCCGAAGAGGCCGCAGTCAGAGTTGCTTTGGCGAACATCGAGGGTTTAGGTCAAGTTTCGGTCAATATTGGGCGGCTTCCCAATTATGCTTGGGGCATTTAAGCACGCTGATTTGAGATCGCCGGCTTGCACCGGCTTTAGTCGGGTAACAATTTCACTCAGAAAGGCCATTTGATGTGTCTGTCCGCTCCGGTAAGCTTTGCCGCCAGCGTCTTTCTTGTCGGGGGAGGCACAGCAATTTCCGTCGTCGCCTGGCGCCGCAATAAACGATATTTTCCGATCGCCTTGATGCCGCTTTTTGCCGGATTGCAGCAGTTTATGGAGGGAAGCGTTTGGTTGGGCATGACTGGAGACGATCCGTTCACAGTCCTATGGGGCGCGATGGGGTTCATCTTTTTCACATGGTTCATGTGGCCGGTCTGGATTCCCTTTTCAGTCTATGCTCTGGAACCGAACGATAGCCCCCGCAAGCGCATGTTTCTAATCATGTCTCTGATCGGGCTGGGCTTTGGCCTCTTGCTCTATATCCCCCACGGGCTGAACAGCAGCATGGTCGTGGTCGAAATCAACAACCAGTCCCTAGCCTATGAAAAGTCGATGTGGCTCGACTTCATGATGCCGCGCTGGCTGACCAACATGATCTACGTGACCCTGATCATTTTGCCACCAGCTCTGTCGTACTACAAGCATGTGCGCCACTTTGCGCTGACACTGATAGCTGTTGTTGTTGTCGATTTCGCGTTCCTGCAATTCGCATACATCTCGTTCTTCTGCCTTCTGGCAGGATTGGCAACACTGCATCTTGTCTACATTATCCTAACCAACAAATGCGCGCGCGAATGTCCGGAGCTCTTTGGATGAGTTTGAACCTGGACGTCGCCGCTACAAAATTCTGGCGGCTTTCTTCGACCAATGCATATTCAAAATTGGCAAGTCTTCGACAAAAAACCGTCAGTTCCTGCATCGCAAGTCAAAGCATGGCTTGAAAATGTCACCCCACTGACTCAAGCATTGGGTAGAGGGCGTCCAAAGCGCTGTAGCAATCCAAACAACGCGGTGTTCCCGGCGAAAATACCGAGGCCACTGCCATCGCTACAGGTGTGCATTTCCTCCCGCACCGCGCCCTGTCAGAGATATGCCGATTCCCAAGGCTTTGTTGGTTTTTTCAATCGATGCCGACGCGTTTTTCTCCATTCCCGTAAGCGCACGGATGGCGTCAATCGTTTCGGGAATGACAATCGCCTGATTGTCAACCATATACGCATAGAACAGCTCATTGCCCTGCACCGTGAGCATGTCCTCCCACAACGCCACTTCATAGAGGTCACCATGCGGCCGTCCAAGGTCGGCCATCCACTCCTTGACGGCGTTGAGTGCAGAAAGGCCGGAATCCATTCGGATAAGCGCGATGCGCGAGGAGGTCCTGAAGGCGTCTAGGATGTCGTCCTTGCCGACCGGCCTGGTGAGTTCGACCGACCAGTAGTGTAGATGGCCCAAGGTCTCAGGCACCTTGACCGCCATGGTCACAACGTCAAGCTCCGGATCGACGCTTTGCGCGTCCGGCCCTTGGTGACTTGGTATGTTTGGCTCGGGCACCAGAGTGTTCATGATGCCGCCCAAATGGCTTTCCCAGGGATCGGTCGCGCGGCGCAGGAGTGTGCCGCGCGCCTTGCGGAGCAACCCTGCCTGCTTGAGGGCGGTGAGCGTGCGCACCATCGAGGTTGTATTGCACGAGACCACGCGTGTGGCATCGCGCCCTACCGCGCTGGCAAAATTGGCTTCCGCCACGAAAGAATGCCCCGTTACCTCGTGCTTTTCGCCACCCTGAAGGATGAACTTGACGCCTTGCCGCCGATAGGTCGTGATATTTTGCGCCGCGATTTTCTTGGGTGTACAATCAACTATGATATCCGATACCGCCAGGAGGTCGTCAAGTCCGCCCCGGATGGCCAGTCCAGCCGTGCGCATGGCCGCCGCGCTGTCGGGAGTGGCACCGAACAGGCGATAGCCCCGTTCTGCGGCTATATGCAGGCGCCAGTCGGTGGTGACATCGCACACACCCGCCAATATCATGTCATCCTGACGCGTCACAGCTTCGGCAACCCGTTTGCCGATGACCCCATATCCATTGACGGCGACACGTGTTTTGGTTGATGTGGCCATGATGTTTCTCCGTTGGGTTCTAGTTGTGGTCTAAATACGCGGCTATCCGCACATTTGGATAGCGGTCAAAACTACAGACGCTCGCGTTGTTGCCCCATTACAACCAAGAACGACAGGACCTAGTTCGTTGTTGAAGCGGATCTTCGTCCATCTCGCCAACGTGTGATTGAACCAGCGGCAAGCGAAGAAGACAAAGACCAACGGCACTGCCTTCTCCGAAACGGCGGATTTCGGATCAGGTTACCTGAAACCAAGTGTTCATGCCGGCCGCCGCATGTTCGAGCATATGACAATGGAACAGCCATTTGCCGGGATTGTCTGCCACGAATGCTATCTCGGTCGTCTGATCTGGCCCGATCAGAAACGTATCCCGCCATGGTTTGCCCTCATCGACATCAGATCCGGATCTGTCGAGAATCTGGAAATGATGACCATGGACATGCATGGCATGAACCCAGGCGGTCCGGTTTACGGTTTCAATAAGAATGGTTTCGCCCCGACGGGCCTCGAAAAACGGTTCCTCGGCGAGATTGGCCACTCCGTTAAAGGCCCAGGCCTGTCTTGCGGTGCGGAAATCATCTCCCTGAAGCTTTTTTCCCTTGTAGATGATGTCAATCATGCCTCCCATCGCACCGCCTGTCATTTGCAGGCGGATGCGTCGGGCCTTGGCGAGGTCAGCTGAGGGCAGAACATTGGGCTGCAGCTTTATGTCGGATCTCGACGCTTCCGTGGTCTCAGAATCACTGACCGAGAATCCCGCGATAGGGTAAGGCGTGTCCCCCGAGACTTCCTCAATGGTGAAATCGCTTTTGGCCACGACCATCAAATCCACGCGCTGGGCTGGCCCCAGCATGAGTGGCGCATAATCAAGCTTGGCAGGCTCGGTGAATGATTGGCCATCAAAGCCGATGAGGGTTGCGCCGAAACGGTTTGGATCAATTTCGAAGACACGTGCATTGGCCGCATTGATGAGCCGGAGGCGATAGGTCTGGCCGCGGACAATGTCAGTCACCGGACGGCTCTGGCCGTTCGCGGTCAGCCAGTTGCC
Source organism: Hoeflea sp. (assembly GCF_039975035.1). GTDB lineage: Bacteria > Pseudomonadota > Alphaproteobacteria > Rhizobiales > Rhizobiaceae > Hoeflea. Next base: position 11,588 of record NZ_JBDWHW010000020.1, read on the forward strand.
CAGACGCCCACCATGCGCCCATTCCATCATCGATCCAAGGCTCGCAACGTCCAGCACACCTTCGCCCGCCAGCCGCCAATCATCAAGAACAAGCGTAATGTCGGTTGAACGCTCGAAAACGGGCTCAACCTCATCAACAATAAGTGGTCCATAAAGGCCGCGCGCGACCTGGTTCCAGCTTTTGTTATGGGCGTGGTACCAGAAGGTGCCTGCATCGGGCGCAACAAAGTCATACAAAAATGAATCGCCGGGCTCGACCGGTTTCTGGGTGAGCCCGGAAACGCCATCCATGGAATTCTCAATTCGAATGCCGTGCCAGTGGACAGATGTCGGTTCCTCAAGCTTGTTGGTAAAGCGAACCTGGACACGCTCGCCCTTTTTCACCCGGATTTCTGGCCCGGGTGCGTAACCGTTGTAGGTCCAAAGCTCCGATGAAGGCGCATCGGGCAGGTAAAGCCGCTGCCTGGATGGTCCGGCAACGAGATCAAACATATCATCTTCAGACTCCGCGAGTGACAGGCTCGGCAGTTGAGAGGTCAAAACACCGCAAGAGAAACCGGCGAGCAGGCGACGACGGGAGATTTTCATGTGAGATCATTTATCCCAATTGACCGAACATGGTTGTGAACAGCGCGACCGCAGATAAGGAGTTGCGGGAAGCGCCAACTCCCCGCAACTTGTTTATTGGCCGTTATTTCAGCTCAACGACGGTCAGTTTGCCCTTCACCCGGTCGGCAACGAATTCGATTGCGTCGCCTTCCTTGATTTTCTCCAGCATGGCCGGGTCGGCGGTGCGAAACACCATGGTCATGGCAGGCATATCGAGATTGGTCAGTTCCTCATGAATGATGGTGACCTTGCCGGCCTTCATGTCGACCTTCTTGACGGTGCCTTTGGTGTATTCGGTTGCAAAAGCTGCAGCGCTGCCGGTAACGGCAATCATGGCAGCAATCATGAGTGTTGTGAGTTTTCGCATTTGTTTTACCTTTGTTTGTGTCGGAAACGGTTCGTTGGATCAGTGGCCGGCGACGGTGATGTCGCCCTTCATTCCAGATTCATAGTGACCAGGAATCAGACAGGCGAACTCAAAGGGACCTGCATTCGAGAATGTCCAGATCACTTCGCCATCCATGCCTGAGTCGAGACGTACTGAATTGGGATCGTCATGTTCCATCTCGGGCATCTTCGACATCGCAGCTTTGTGCGTCATCACATTTTCATGATTGTCGAGAACAAACTCATGCTCGAGTTCACCCTTGTTCATCACGGTGAAACGGATTGTCTCGCCCTTCTCAACCTTGATTTCTTTGGGTTCGAACAGCATCTCACCGTCGTCGGTTTCCTTCATGACCACTTCGATTGTCCGCCCGACCTCGGATGCTTTGCCGGGCTGACCGACAGCCATCTGGCTGTCGTCATGTCCACCACCATGGGTTCCTGCCGCAAATGCGGTTGTGCCGAGTAGGAGGAGCGAAAGTGCACTGCTTGTAACAAATTTCATTGTGTTTCCTTCAGGTTGGTTGGTGAGCTTGTGCTTAGGTTTTGCCGCTATGCGGCTTTAGGGTGATCGATGTTGATGCGTCTGCGGCCTTGGCGAACTCCGGCAATTCGCCGGTCCACTCATAGGCCTGGGTTCCGGGAGGGTTTTCGTACCAGCCGGGATCACTGTAATCGCCGGCAGAAATGCCTTCGCGGACCTTGACGACGGAGAACATGCCGCCCATTTCCAAGGGTCCGTAAGGCCCCCATCCGGCCATCATCGGAATGGTATTAGCGGGCAACTCCATCGACATTTCTGCCATATCAGCCATGCCGTTCGTACCCATCGGCATGTATTCGGGCTGCACCATCCGGATCTTCTTGGTGACCTTGGACTTGTCGACACCGATGAAGGTCGGCACATCGTGCCCCATGGCGTTCATCGTATGGTGAGACTTGTGGCAGTGTATTGCCCAGTCACCCAGATGCTTGGCGTCAAATTCATAAGCCCGCATTGCCCCGACCGGAATATCAACCGACACTTCCGGCCAGCGCGCTTCAGGCCGCACCCATCCACCATCCGTGCAGGTTACCTCGAAATCATAGCCGTGCATGTGGATCGGGTGGTTCGTCATGGTCAGGTTGCCGACGCGCACCCTTACGCGATCATTTTTCGACACAACCAGCGGATCGATATCGGGGAATATGCGGCTGTTCCA
>NZ_JBDWHW010000021.1:0-66047 GCF_039975035.1 Hoeflea sp.
TGTCGATGTCTTCGTCGGTGAAGGCTGCATTGACGGCGGCCTTCTTGTCATCGGGAAGCAGATCCTTGCCACCATTGACCGCAGCAATGGCGCCAGTGCTGGCAGACATGATCTTCACGTTTTCCGGCTCGAGCACGAAGTTGATCCACTTGTAGGCGGCATCATCGGCTTCACCCTTGCGCGGGATTGCGAAGGTGTCGATCCAGGCAAGTGCGCCGGTTTTCGGCGGCACGAACACGATATCCTTGTTTTCGCCATAGAGCTTGTAGGCGGTCGAATCCCAGGTTTCGGACGCAACGATCTCGCCCGACATCATCATCGCCGAAAGGTCGTCGCCGCCCTTCCAGTAGGCCTTGAGATTGTCCTTGCAGGAAATCAGCTTGTCCGCGACCTTGTCGAGAATGGTCTGGTACTTGTCGAGGTCGGCATAGGCTGCAAACGGATCCTCGCCCATGTCGAATGCCATCCCGAGAAGGATCGTGCGCTTCAGGCGCATCGAGGTCTTTCCCTTGTATTGCGGGTCGCACAGATCGCCCCATGCCTTGACGTCAGGCGCCATTGACGTGTTTGCCATCAGGCCCGAGGTGCCCCATTGATGCGGCACGGCATAAACTTCGCCATCGATTGTCGTGTTGGCCTTGACCCCATCCAGCAGCTTGGCCTGCATGGCGGAGGTGTTGATCTTGGAAAGATCCAGCGGCTTGTAGATGTTGTATTCCTGTTGCACCGCATAAATGCGGTCATGGCTCGGTTGCGCCAGGTCGAAACCGGCACCGCCGGTTGCCCGCAGCTTGGCGATCATTTCCTCGTTGTTGGAAAAAGTCACCTCGACAGTGATGTCGGGATTTTCCGCTTCAAATTTCTTGACCAGCTCGTCAGGAGCGTAAGAGCCCCACGTCAAAAGGCGCAAGGTTTCTGCCTGCGCCGGAACGGCTGCCATGACGGTTGTGGCCAGAAGCCCGGCCATTGCTATTCTTATGATCATTTTCTACTCCCTTTGAACCCTCTGAATATCAGCGCATTATTGCTTATAACCCGCGCAGATGACAAGAAGCGTAGTCCCTCATTGGACTGCACCTCATATCCATTATAGATATTTTTCCATACCAATTTGTGACATTCAGCCACTTCTGTACAGAGCATTGCACCGGAGTCAATTGAGCGCAATACGGGCGAGCGATTGAGTGCCGGTGCAAGGCCAGTTTTGGCATGAACACAGCATGTCAGGCAAACAGCTGCGCCATGACATCCATGCCCTGCCTGATCTCGCTTTCACTCGCCGCCCCGTAGCCAATCACCACCCCCTTGCGATCTATCGGGGCAAGGCAGTAGCGGCCGATCCCCGACAGGGTAAGCCCTGCGGCGTTCGCCGCCTCTATGAAATCATCTTCGCTCCGGTCCGGATCCGAAAAATAGCCCACCGTGTGAAACCCCGCCGATGCGCGCTGCACAAGCATATGCGGTTCAAGCCGTCTGGCGTTCTGGTGAAGAACTTCGTGCTTCTTCTTGTAGTGTTGCCGCATGGTCCGGATATGGGTGGAAAAATGCCCCTCATCGATAAAATCCGCAACGACTGCCTGCGGCCAGGTCGGCACGCCGCTCAACGCGGCCGAAAAAACCGTCATCATGGCTCCGACCATGCTGGCGGGTGCAATCAGAAAACCCAGCCGCAGCGAGGGAAATAGCGTCTTGGAAAAGGTGCCCACATAGATCACACGGCCATGGGTATCGATGCTCTTGAGCGTCGGAAGCGGTTGATCGCCGAAATAGAAATCACCGTCATAATCATCTTCCACGATAAAAGCGTCGGCCCGGTCCGCAGCATCCAGCAGCGCCAGACGGCGTGACAGGCTCAAGACCTTGCTCAAGGGCTGCTGATGCGATGGCGTGACAAACGCCAGCCTGAAATCCGGCGCTTTTGCGAGCCCGTCATCAACGACAATGCCTTCCTCATCCACCGCAACCGGAACAAGCTCCCCGCCTTGTGAAACAAACGCGTTGCGGGCTCCAATGGCGCCGGGATTTTCGAACCAGACCTTATCGCCCTGGTTGAGCAGCATGCCACCGATCAGGGAAAATGCCTGCTGGGCTCCTCCCACAATGAACACTTGCTCGGGATCGCACTGGATACCGCGACTTGCATTGAGATGCGCCGCGATTGCCGCACGCAGCCGAGGCAGTCCAAAAGGGTTGCCATATCCCATAACTGCATCCCGGTCCGTCCGCAGGTGTCTGGCCGAAAGCCGCGCCCATTGCGCCATCGGAAACGAGTTCAACGCCGGGAGCGCGGTGACGAAAGCCTGGGATTTGTTCGGCAGTCGTCGTCGCTCGGCAAACAGGCCGCAGGCCTTGAGCGTTGATTGAGACAGGCGCGGCTGTATCTCGGCACCGTTTTTGGCCGTCTCCGGCCTGACCCGCACCCTGCCCGTCATTGTGTGGCTGACAAATGTCCCCGCACCGATCCGCGATTCCAGCAGTCCCTCCGAGATCAGACGGCTGACCGCATCGAGCGCGGTTGTGCGCGAGACGCCGACTTCACTCGCAAGGGTGCGTGTCGCAGGAAGACGCTCCCCTCCGCTCAGTCCGCCAGAAAGGATGATGTCACGCAGTCCCATATAAAGCTGCACACTTATTTTCCGATCCTGCAATCTGTCGATCCGGATCGAGGAAAGGATCGCGCCCGCCTTGGTTTTCATAATTCTCCATCCGTCGCCGGTCAAAATTGGTTTGCAAGCTTTGCCAGATTGGACCTTATCGTAAGTCCAATCGAGCCGCTACGGTCTCACCAAATGTCAGCACGGAATCGAACATCATGAAAATTTCTCACATCGAAACCTTCACCAACGAGTTTGTCTGCTTCGTCAAGGTAACCACGGATACAGGCGATATCGGATGGGGCCAGGTGGCGCCCTATTACGCCGATATCACCGCCCAGATCGTGCACCGGCAGGTCGCCCCCTACGCGCTTGGTCAGACCGCGCTCGACATTGATTACCTGGTGGATCTGATCCCCGAGAAAGAACACAAATTCCCCGGCTCCTACCTGAAGCGGGCCATTGGAGGCTTGGAAACGGCGCTCTGGGATTTGCGCGGACGCCTGGAAGGCAAGCCCGTGTGCGAACTGATCGGCGGAACGCCGGGCACCATTCGCGCCTATGGTTCCTCGATGAAGCGCGACATCACGCCCAAGGACGAAGCGGCGCGATTGAGCCGCCTGCGCGACCAGTTCGGATTTGATGCCTTCAAGTTCCGCATCGGAGCCGAATGCGGCCGCGGCAAGGATGAATGGCCGGGCCGGACCGAGGAAATCGTGCCGACTGTGCGCAAGGCCATGGACGACACCGTCGCGCTGCTGGTCGACGCCAATTCGTGCTATGCCCCGGCCCAGGCAATCGAGATCGGCAAGATGCTCGAGCAAAACGGGATCAGCCATTTCGAGGAACCTTGTCCCTACTGGGAATACGAGCAGACCAGGCAGGTCACCGAAGCGCTGTCGGCACTGCCTATCGATGTCACCGGCGGCGAGCAGGATTGCGAACTGCCGAACTGGCGCTGGATGATCGACATGAAAGCCGTCGACATCGTACAGCCCGACATCTGTTATCTGGGCGGTCTCACCCGCACATTGCGCGTGGCGGAGATGGCGCACAAGGCAGGGCTGCCATGCACACCCCATTGCGCCAACTGGTCGATGGTGACGCTGTTCACCATGCATCTTCTGCGCGCTATCCCGAATGCGGGAAAATATCTCGAATTCTCCATCGAGGGCGACGACTATTATCCGTGGCAGGACGGTCTGTTTGTCAAATCTCCCTATGACATTGTTGACGGCAAGGCGACAGTTACCAACGCACCCGGCTGGGGCGTGGAAATCAATCCGGTCTGGCTTGAAAAATCCAGCCATCAGATCAGTTCTGTCGGGGCCTGACCCACAGTCGGCAACCGGCAGCCTTTCGGATTTCAACAAGAATGCGGCGGCCAATTGTCCAGCCGTGTTTCTGCGGCTAGAAAGACCGGATGAAACATCGTCAATTGGGAAAATCCGGGCCTAGCGTTTCCGCGATCGGGCTCGGATGCTGGAATTTCGCCGGGCCCTACGGGCCTACCTCTGAGAAAGAGAGCCACGAGACCTTGGCTGCGGCAAAGGATCTGGGGATCAACCTGCTCGACACCGCCAATGTCTATGGCATGGGGGTGTCCGAGAACGTTATCGGGACATACCTGAAGCAACACCCGGGCTACTTCAAGATCGCAACAAAAGCCGGGATCCGCCGCGATCCGTCGACCGGCGTCCGGCACTTCGACAACTCACCCGATCATCTCAGAAGCGAACTTGAAAACTCGCTTCGCAGACTCGGCGTCGATCATGTCGATCTGTTCTATGTTCACCGGCGTGAAGCTGAACGGCCAATCGAAGAGGTTGTCGAAACCCTGCAGCGGTTCAGGCAGGACGGCAAAATCGGCGGCTTCGGCTTTTCCGAGATCTCGCCTGCTTCACTGCGGCTTGCGCATGCAGTTTCCCCGGTAACAGCGGTGCAAAGCGAGTATTCACTGTGGACCCGACAGCCGGATCTGGGAATGGTGCAGACCTGCGGGGATCTCGACGTCGCTTTCGTCGCCTTCTCCCCACTTGGACGCGGTATTTTCGCCGAACAAGCACCGGATCCATCAACGTTTGGAGATGGCGATTTCCGCAAGGCGAACCCGCGCTTTGTCGAACCCAACCTGTCCCGCAACATCGCGGCAATCACCCCGTTCAAGAAATACGCCCGCGATATCGGCGCCACGCCAATCGCTCTGGCCATTGCCTGGCTTCTGGCGCGTGGACCGCACGTCATCCCTATTCCAGGAACCCGGTCAGCCACCCATCTGACGGACTGCGCCAATGGCGTCTCCCTGGACCTGACCTCGGACCATCTCGCCGAAATCGAGCGCATCCTTCCTGCCGGCTTCGCCCATGGCGCGCGCTATTCAAGAGATCAGGCAATCGGCACTGAAACCTATTGCTGATCACCTCAACCGGTCGGCCTGAAACGAGCCGGGATGGAAAATCCGGATTATCCGGCTTGCCTTCAATCCCAATAGTGCTAAAAATTTAGCCATGGAGAATTTTTGTGCAGATTCAACCGCAACTGTAACCGTAACTCCGAAGCAGATTCCAAAGCGTTTGCGCGAGGGGCTGCAGATGCTGTTGCAGTCAGTCTATCCGGACCATGATCCCCAGGCACTGCTGGCGGGAACTGTTGAAGCGTTTTGGCCCGGCGATGAGAGCCCCAAGCGACGCGGCAGGGCTCCGGCAAATACGCTTTGGAGCGAAAAGGACAGCTATGTCATCACCTATGGGAATACGTTTGTTAATGGCGAGCACAAGCCTCTGGATCTGCTGTCGGATTTCCTTGACACCCGATTGAGAAACATCACGACCGGCGTGCATATCCTGCCGTTTTTTCCCTACACGTCAGACGACGGGTTTGCCATTACAGACTATTACGCGGTCGACAGCGGGCTTGGTGCCTGGGAAGACATCGGGCGCATCGGGGAGAATTTCCGGCTGATGTCGGATCTGGTGATCAATCACTGTTCAAGCCAGAGCACCTTCTTCACCGAATACCTCCGGGGGCACGCCCCTTACGACAGGTTCTTCTTTGAAGCCTCACCGGAAGACGACCTCTCGATGGTGGTCAGACCCCGCGCGCATCCGCTGCTCAGACAGGTTGAGACGGCCAGCGGAATCAAGCATGTCTGGTGCACCTTCAGCCACGACCAGGTGGATTTCGATTTCTCCAATCCCGAAGTGCTGTTCGAATTCCTGCGCATCCTGCGCTTTCACATGTCCAAGGGCGTTAGAACCTTGCGGCTGGATGCGATAGCGTTCCTCTGGAAGGAACTCGGCTCGCCATCGATCCATTTGCGCCAGACCCATGAGATCGTCCGCTTGATCAGGTTGCTGGCCGACTATGCAAGAGAGCCTCTGGTTCTGCTGACCGAGACCAATGTGCCCAACACGGAGAACCTGAGCTATTTCGGCAATCGCAATGAAGCTCACATGATTTACAATTTTTCATTGCCGCCACTGCTGCTCCATGCCCTGCTGCACGGCACCTCGAAGCATCTCAACGCCTGGCAGATGACCATGCCGCCGGCGCAACTCGGGTGTAGCTATTTCAATTTCACAGCGTCGCATGACGGGATCGGCATGAGACCCGCGGAAGGCTTGTTGAGCGAAGAAGACATCGCCCGGGTAATTGAGACCACACAGAAGTTTGGCGGCTTGCTCTCCATGCGCCAGATGCCGGATGGCGGCACCCGGCCCTATGAAATCAACATCGCCCTGTTTGATGCGTTGAAGGGAACGATAGACGGCGAGGACGAATGGAATATCGAGCGCTTTCTGTGCAGCCAGATCATTGCCATGGGGCTCGAAGGCATTCCCGGATTTTATATCCATTCGCTGCTGGCCACCGGCAATGATCACGATGGTGTTGAAAAATCCGGGCACAACCGGGCGATCAACCGGCACCGCTGGCATTACCCCGATTTGATCGAACATCTGGACAACCCGGCCAGCACCCATTCCCAAGTCTTCACGGCACTGACGGGAATTTTGAAGAAGCGGACCAGGCAGGCTGCGTTTCACCCGAACGCCACCCAGTTTACACTTCAGTTGGGCGAGCGGTTTTTCGGTTTCTGGCGGCAGAGCATGGACCGGGCGCAGAGCATATTCGCGATCCACAACCTCAGCAATGAACCTGCATCAATTCCGGTCATGTCCCTCAATCTGATTGGCGGAGAAAGCTGGCGGGACTTGCTGTCGGATGAGGACATACCCGGACCTGGCGGCGAAATCGAATTCACACCTTATCAATGCCGCTGGATCACCAACTGACAGATGAAATCGTGACCGCTCGCCCCATCAACAACCTGATTGTTTTCACCGATCTCGACGGTACGCTTCTCGATCACGAAACCTACTCCCATACCGAGGCCCTGCCGGCGCTCAGTCTCCTGCGACAGCAGAAAATTCCGCTCGTTCTGGCGTCGAGCAAAACAGCGGCTGAAATCATTCCCTTGCGCAAATCGCTGGGCTTTTGCCACTGCGAAGCCATTGTCGAGAACGGATGCGGCATTCTTGAAGCCGGCAATGACGATCAGGGTTCCGGAGATGGCTATCACCAAATCCGCTTGATTCTGAACCGATTGCCGCAAAGCCTGAGACGCCAGTATCAAGGATTTTCGGACTGGAGTGCTCAGGAGGTTTCCGCGCAGACAGGATTGACACCAGTCGAGGCTGCAAGAGCCAAGCAGCGCCGGTTCTCCGAACCGGGACTGTGGCTCGGAGATGAAGCGGATCGCGAGGAGTTCGTGACAACCATCAGTTCACAAGGCCTGAGCGTCCTGCAAGGCGGACGCTTCATGACGCTGTCATTCGGTGGCAACAAGGCTGAACGCATGATGGAAATTGCAAAGCGATACGCATCCGGTGGGGAACAGCCTTTCACCGTGGCACTCGGTGATGCGGAAAATGACATTGCAATGATTGAGCATGCCAGGTTGGGCGTCATCATCCCCAATCCCGCCCATGATGGCATCCCGCCGTTACATGGCGAGACCACAGGCCAGATAATCCGGGCTCCATCCGCCGGACCCAAGGGATGGAACCAGGTAATCATGTCGCTACTCAAGCAGCAGTGAGAAATTCAGGAGAGAACAATTGGCCGATTTTCATCAGAATGGCAGCGTGGCGACGCTTCACAATCTCTCGCGAATGCCCCTGGAGGTGATGGAGGGCCAGCTTCGGCAATTTTCCGCCTCACGCAAGATTACCCTGATCTTGCCGTCGCTGTTTTCCGAACTGGGGCGCGTTGCGCTGTCCAACATTATCGATGAATTGAGCGGTGCTACTTATATCAACAACGTCATCATCGGGCTTGATCAGGCAACCGAGGAACAGTACCGCTTTGCCCGTGAGTATTTTTCACGCCTGCCGCAAAAACACGACATTTTGTGGAATGACGGTCCGAGACTGCAGGCGATCCACACTAAACTTGCCGAGGCCGGGCTAGCGCCGGCCGAACCGGGCAAGGGCCGCAATGTCTGGTACTGCATCGGCTATGCGCTTGCATCCCAGAACTCCGATGTCATCGCCCTGCATGACTGCGACATCACCACCTACTCCCGCGAAATGCTGGCGCGGCTGGTCTACCCGGTCGCCAATCCGGTATTTCCCTACCAGTTCTGCAAGGGCTATTATCCGCGCATAGCAGATGGGAAACTGAACGGGCGGGTCTCCAGACTGCTTGTTTCTCCCTTGCTTCTGTCGATCCAGAAGGTTTGCGGTCATCTCGATTATATCGAATATCTCAAGGGATTCCGCTATCCGCTGGCAGGCGAATTCGCCATGCGGGTCAGCATGCTTCCCGACATGCGAATCCCGTCGGATTGGGGTTTGGAGATCGGAGTCCTGTCGGAGGTCTGGCGCAACCTGTCAAACCGCTCGGTCTGCCAGGTGGATATATCCGATGCCTATGACCACAAGCATCAGGATCTTTCAAAGGCCGACGCCACCCAGGGGCTGTCGCGCATGTCTGTCGACATCTCCAAGGCTTTGTTTCGAAAACTGGCGACAGACGGCGTGGTCTTCTCGCAGGAAACCTTCCGCACGATCAAGGCCACCTACTATCGCACCGCACTCGATCTGATCGAGATGTATCACAACGACGCGCTGATGAACGGGCTCCACACCGATCGCCATCAGGAAGAAGAGGCTGTGGAACTGTTCGCAGCCAACATCGTCATCGCCGGTCAGATTTTTCTGGAGAACCCGATGGAAACGCCATTCATCCCGAACTGGAGCCGAATTCAGTCAGCAGACCCGGATCTGATGCGCAATTTGCATGAAGCGGTCGCCGCCGACACTGCGGCGGCATAAGCGCGCCATCCTGCTATTGCCTGTTAGTGATCCGGACGCGACTGGAAACCCAGCCGCGCCCGGACAAAGCGTATTCAGGACACGGCGAGATCGAAACGATCGGCGTTCATGACCTTGGTCCAGGCCGCCACGAAGTCCCTGACGAACTTGTCCTTGGCATCGCTCTGCGCATAAACCTCGGCAATGGCGCGCAGCTGCGAGTTCGATCCGAACACCAGATCAACCCGCGTGGCGGTCCACTTCAATTCGCCGGTCACGCGATCACGGCCTTCAAACTCTTCCTCGTCCTCATCAACGGCCGACCATTTGGTGTCCATGCTCATCAGGTTGACGAAGAAATCGTTGGTCAGCGTGCCCGGCTTGTCGGTCAGCACACCGTGCTTGACCTCACTATGGTTGACGCCGAGAACGCGCAACCCACCAAGAAGGGCCGTCATCTGCGGCGCGGTCAGCGTCAACAGCTGAGCCTTGTCGATCAGAAGTTCTTCTGCAGCCGTGGTGTAGCGGGTCTTGAGGTAGTTGCGGAACCCGTCAGCAGCTGGCTCAAGCACGTTATAGGATTCAACATCTGTCTGCTCCTGCGACGCATCCATGCGGCCCGGCGTGAACGGAACCTCAACGGTCTTGCCCGCAGCCTTGGCAGCCTGCTCGATGCCGACAGACCCGGCCAGAACGATCAGATCGGCCATTGACACCTTCTTGCCGTCGGTGCGGCTGTCGTTGAAGGCTTTCTGGACGCCTTCAAGAACAGCAAGTGCCTTGGCCAGCTTTTCAGGCTCGTTGGATTCCCAGTTCTTGGCGGGCTCAAGCCGAATGCGGGCACCATTGGCGCCACCGCGCTTGTCCGAACCGCGGAAGCTTGAAGCCGCAGACCATGCGGTCGACACCATCTGGGCGACCGAAAGTCCGGAAGCTGCGATCTTGTCCTTCAGCTCGGCAATGTCCGAAGCGTCAACCAGCGGATGATCAACGGCAGGAATTGGATCCTGCCACAACAGATCTTCTGCAGGCACTTCCGGACCGAAATAGCAGGTCTTCGGACCCATATCGCGGTGGGTGAGCTTGAACCAGGCCCGCGCAAAGGCATCGGCGAACTGGTCGGGGTTCTCATGGAACCGCTTGGATATCGGCGCATAGATCGGATCGAAACGCAGCGCCAGATCAGACGTCAGCATCCCTGGAGCTATACGTTTAGATGAATCATGCGCAGCAGGAACCGTGCCTTCGCCACCGCCATCCTTGGGCTGCCACTGCCATGCGCCAGCCGGGCTCTTGGTCAGTTCCCATTCGAAACCGAACAAATTGTCAAAGAAAAGGTTGCTCCACTGCGTCGGAGCCTGTGTCCAGGTCACTTCCAGACCGCTGCCAATGGCGTCCGCGCCAAAACCCGTGCCATGCTTGCTGGTCCAGCCCAGACCCTGCTCGGCAATGCCCGCGGCTTCCGGGTCCGCGCCAACGAGACCGGCATCACCGGCACCGTGGGTCTTGCCGAACGTATGACCTCCAGCAATCAGCGCGACGGTTTCCTCATCGTCCATGGCCATGCGGCCGAACGTGTCGCGAATGTCGCGAGCCGAAGCCAGCGGATCGGGCTTGCCGCCGGGACCTTCCGGGTTCACATAGATCAGACCCATTTGCACCGCGGCGAGCGGGTTTTCCAGCTCGCGTTCGGGGCGTTCGGGGTCATAGCGGGTCTTGTCGTCAAGCCAGGTGTCTTCCGAACCCCAGTAGATATCCTGTTCCGGCTCCCATATATCCTTGCGCCCGCCAGCAAAGCCGAAGGTCTTGAAACCCATTGATTCCAGCGCGACGTTGCCGGTCAGGATCAACAGATCCGCCCAGGAAATCTTGTTGCCGTATTTCTGCTTGATCGGCCAGATCAGCCGCCGTGCCTTGTCGAGATTGACATTGTCGGGCCAGCTATTAAGCGGCGCGAACCGCTGCGCGCCGGAGGTCGAACCACCACGGCCGTCGGCGGTACGGTAGGTGCCGGCGCTGTGCCAGGCCATACGGATGAAGAACGGACCGTAATGTCCAAAATCAGCCGGCCACCACTCTTTCGAGTCGGTCATCAAGGCGTGCAGATCCTGCTTGACTGCGGCGAGGTCGAGCTTCTTGAACTCCTCGATATAATTGAAATCCGCATCCATCGGGCTTGCGGCAGGCGAGTTCTGATGGAGCATGCTCACATTGAGCTGGTTCGGCCACCAGTCGCGATTCTGCCGTATGCTCATGTTCGTGGCACCGTGCACCACCGGGCATTTTCCCGCTTTCGGGTCTACATTCATATTGTTCTCCGATCCTGCCTGTGTCGTCGTGTTGCTCTCATGGCCAAAGCCAATTTTTCATCCGCGATGGCGAAGGTCCGTAACAGAAAAACACCTGTCTCGACCTCACTCCAGAAACCCCAGGTTCCGCGCCTTCGTCCGCTTGCGACGAAATGATAAAATTGAATGCTCTCCCATATAGAAGACAAACATAGCAAAGCCGTGTCATTGGATTAAGTTGTTTTTATTGATCATCATGATAATATTTGGTTATGAGAAACATGACGCTCAGACAATTGCGCTACTTCGAAGCCCTGGCACAGCACGGCCACTTCGGACGCGCCGCCGAGGCCTGCGCGATCTCCCAGCCAGCCCTGTCCGTGCAGATCATGGAACTGGAGAAATCGCTCGGCACGGATCTGTTTGAACGTGGCCGGCGTCAGGTTCGCTTGACCAGCTTCGGCGAGGAGTTCGCAGTGCGCGTCCGCACAATCTTGCAATCGGTGGAGGAACTGGGGGAATTGGCGCGGGCGTCAACGGAGCATCTGGTCGGCCGTCTTCGCATTGGCATCATCCCGACGATTGCCCCTTACCTTCTTCCGGCGATCATCGGCAATCTGACCCGTATAAATGACAACATTGATATCCAGGTGCGCGAAACCCTGACGCCCAGGCTGGTCGAGGAACTTCTCGAGGGGCGCCTGGATGCGGCCATCGTCGCGCTTCCGGTCTCAGAACCATCGCTGACCGAAATTGCGCTATTTGAAGAGAACTTCGTGCTGGTCAGGCCGCAAGGAGATGCCGGCAAGCCGGTGCCCGATCATGAGGACCTGCGCGAGATGAAACTGCTGCTTCTCGAGGAAGGCCACTGCTTTCGTGATCAGGCATTGTCGTTCTGCAACATTCAGTCATCTCGACCACGGGAAATCCTTGATGCAAGTTCGCTGGCCACCCTGGTCCAGATGGTTGGCGCCGGACTGGGTGTCACCTTGATTCCGGAAATGGCGATTGCAGTCGAAACGCGCTCTGCCGCTGTCTCCATATCACGCTTCGCCGCACCACAGCCGGCGCGAACCATCGGCATGATCTGGCGCAAGACCAGTCCGCTGTCCAAACAGCTTATCGAGATATCCGGTATCGTGCGCCGCCCGGACGCGGATGGTGGCCGCAAGGATTAAAACCCTTGCCCTCCTCAGTGTACCGAGCCGCTGGGCGCCGGCTGACCATCAATGACGACATTGACGCAAGCCACCTTGCCTGATGCCACCGCACGGTTGAGTGCAGCATCGAGATCCGCGAAGTCGGTGACATATTCACCGTGACCGCCAAGGGCTTCCACAGCTTTGTCGTATCGGGCATCGCTCAACTGGCAGCCAATCAGCCTGTCCTTGCCGTATTCGCGCAACTGGATCTGGTGTTCGGCATTCCAGCACGAATCGTTGCCGATGACGACGACAAAGGGAAGGTTCTCCCGCGCCGCAGTTTCGAATTCAGCAAAATGGAAACCTACGGTACCGTCGCCCATCAGCGCGAAAACGGTTGCAGCGGGCCGGGCAGCGCATGCAGCCAGAGCATAGCAGAGACCGCCGCCAATGGCGCCGGAAGGGCCATTGATGATCCGTTCGGCGGCATGGCTGCCGGCCTGGGCCCATTGACCGAACTCACCGCCGTCGCAGATCAGCACAGCCTCATCGGCGGCTTCGATCTGGCTCTGCACGGCTGCAACCAGTTGTGCCGGACTGATCTTGCCGTCGGCGCCTGGCGTTGTCGCATCATAGCTGCGCGCCTTGACCAGATCCGCCACCTGATGGCGCCAGGCGCGGCGTGCAGTGCCGCCCTGTCCCGCTTCCATCAACTGACCGGCGGCCTCCAGCGGATTGGCGTCGATCAGGTGCGCAAGCCGGTCGCCGAGATTGAGACCGGCGCGGTCGCGCTCGGTGACGTCGCTGTCGATAACGATCCAGCGGCAAGCCGGTTCAGCCACCGCCGCAGAACCAAAGCCCAGCGTGAAGTTCACCGGCTTGCCAAGCGAGATAACAAGGTCACTCTGTTTGAGCGCATTCGCGAAATCACCGAGTGACGGATCCTTGAGGCCGCGCGGGCTTTCCATCGCCAGCACCGGCGCATCAAGCGCATCCTGCAGGGCCGTCAACACCGTGCCTTGCCGGGTGGCGTTCATCGCCGGGCCGCACAGCACGAGCGGTGCCTTGGCCTGCGACAGCGACGCAAGCACCAGCGCCAATTCCTCGTTACCGATGCATACCTGATCGCGCGTCATTGACGCGGCTGTGGGCAGGTCTACGCCGCCGGTATCGGCTTCGACGACATCGAAAGGAAGCGCCACATGCACCGGCCCGGGCCTGCCCGACAGCGCGGTGCGAATGGCGAGCGCCACCGTCTCGCCCAAGGTGGCGGCGGATTTTGCGCGCGTTGACAACTTTGTCAGCGGCGCGGTCATCGGCACCTGGTCGAATTCCTGGAAGGCTCCTTTGCCATCCTGGCCGCGCGGAGAATCTCCGGTCAACAGCAAAACCGGGCTCTCAGATTGTCGCGCCGAAAAAAGCGGCCCAATGGCATTGGCAGCGCCCGGAGCCGCGGTCACCAGCGCAATGCCGATCTCGCCGGTTAATTGGGCCCAGGCATCGGCCATGAACACGGCTGCTCCTTCATGACGGGTATGAATGATCTCGATGCCGGCGCCCAGACAGGCATCATAGACCGGCATGATCTGGTTGCCCGACAACGAGAAGATTTTTGTCACCCCGGCCAAAGCCAGGGTCTCAACCAAAAGGTCTGCACCGCGCATAATTTTCATCCTTGTTCGGCCATGATCTGGAGGGCAGGCCTGTCTCGTTTGTGGGTATTGCAGGTCGTCGCCGTGGTCTGCCCGACAGCCCGGTCTATTCTTGGCCGGTCTATTCCTGGTTTGCCGTCTGCATCGGAACGTGTCTCCGCGTCGCCTTGATGCCGGCACGAACGATGGCAAACACTGTAATTACCGTCAGTGCCCAGAAGAACCAGGTGATCGGTCCACGGAACAAGATCGTCGGCGAACTGCCTGACATCAGCATTGCCTGGCGGAAATTGTCTTCAAGCAACGGCCCGAGAATGAAGGCAATCAGAAACGGGGCCGCCGGAATTTTGTAACGCAGCATGAAATAGCCGACCCAACCCATGGCGAACATCACCCCGACATCGAAGATCGAATTGTTGACCGCGAACACGCCGAAGATGCACAGCACCAGAACGGCGGGAAACAGAACGCCGCGCGGAATGTCGGCGACATATTTGAAGCCGCGAATGGCCACCGAACCGATGAAGAAAAGGAACACCGAACTTACGATGAGGCCGATGAATAGCGCATAGATAATGTCGGCGTTGAGCACGAACATCATCGGGCCCGGCTGCAGGCCGTGGATCATGAATGCGCCGATGATGATGGCGGTGATAACGTCACCCGGAATACCCAGCGCCAGCAGCGGAATCAGGGTCGCGCCGGCAACGCCGTTGTTGCCGGCTTCGGCGGCGGCGACGCCTTCAAGCTCGCCCTTGCCGAAATTGTCCTTGTTGGGCGAGGTTCGCCGGGCTTCCGAATAGGACAGAAAGGCGGAGGGAGCCGCGCCGATGCCGGGAATGGCGCCCAGAATGACGCCTATGAAACTACCGCGGACGATCGATTTGAAGCACCGCTTGTAGTCAGCAAATGATACCCAGCTTTTACCCATCGAGCGCTTCTGACCATCAAAGGCCCTGGGATTCCAGACCATGGCGATGATTTCGGGAATGGCGAACAGTCCGATGAGAACCGCGATGAAATTGAGCCCCCCCATCAGATTGGCGTTGCCGAAAGTAAAACGGTTGGTGCCATAGATGAGATCGAGCCCGACCGTGGCCAGCAACAGTCCCAGCATTGCCGACAGCGCGCCGCGCAACAGGCTCTCGCCCGAGACGCCGGCAATGATGGTCAGCGAAAACAACATCAGGGTGAAAAATTCCGGCGGACCGAAACTCAGTGCAAACGTCGCCAGGTAACCGGCAAACAGGATCAGCGCCAGATTGGAAATCAGGTCGGCGGTGCACGATGCCCACAACGCCATGCCGAGCGCCTTTCCGGCCTGACCCATCTCCGCCAGCGGATAACCGTCAAGCACGGTGGCCGACGAAGCCGGTGTGCCTGGTGTCTTGATCAGGATGGCTGGAATGGAGCCACCGAAAATGCCGCCCTTGTAAACGCCGAGCAGCAGCAGGATTCCGGTTATCGGCTGCAACGCAAAGGTAAACGGTAGGGTCAGCGCCACCGCCATGGTGGCCGACATGCCCGGAATCGCCCCGGCAATGACACCAACAGCAACACCCATGCCAAGAGCAGCGAAGCTTTCGATGTTGGCGACCAGCGACAGTCCCATCATCAGATTGTCTGCAAAACTCATGGAAGCCTCACGAAATCACCCTGCGGTATCGCGACACCGGCGACATGGGCAAAGAAAGCATAGAGCACCAGCGGAACCAGTACCGCACTGATCAGTGCGGTTTTCGGATGACTGGTGCCGACAAGAAAGGCGGTTACGATAAACACCAGCATCGAGGTCCAGACCATACCGATGCGGGGCATCAGCAGCATGGTGGCGATCATCACTGCGGCAATGCTTGCCAGTCGGCGCCAGGCATTCGTCCTGTCGTCCACATCGGAGATTACAGGCTCGGAGGATACGGGCTCGCGGAGCGCCAGCACCACCATACCCAGACCCGTGATTCCAGTCAGGCCGGCAAGCGCCCATGGCCAGAAAAGCGGCGACAGGATGATATTTGGAACATTGCTGGGAGACGATACCCAGACAGGAATGGCGACAAGCAAAAGAAAAGCAGCTGCTAATATTGCCCCTACGCCCAATTGAAGTTGAATTGTCCGATCGTGCACCCAAAACCCCTCCCCTTGTTAAAATGCGCCGGATTTTGACCCGATCCGGCGCATTCTACAATCCTAGTGGTCTGACCGAAACAGATGATACCCATCTGTTTCGGATGGTCAGCCCACAAGCTATTGATCTGGTGGGGCGATTTGTCCTGACAGATGGGAACCATCTGTCAGGATCGCACCACTAGTCGTTGATCGAACTAGCCTTCGACACGCATGCCAAGTTCATCAACCAATTTGCGGAAGGTCTCGTACTGCCCTTGAATAAAGGCCTTGGCTTCCTCCGGGTTCATCAGATTGATGACCGAGCCCGCCTTTTCCATGACGGCAAGAAACTTCTCATCCTGGACTGCCGTAGCCATCCACTCGCCCCATTTTGCCGCAACATCATCGCCCAGCGAAGCCGGGCCGGCAATGCCGGTCCATCCGACAAGTTGTTCAAGGGACGGCTTGCCGAGTTCTGTGGCGGTCGGGGCATCAAAACCGTTGAGCCGCTCGGGGGTAGTTACCAGCAGCGGCTTGAGCTGCCCGTTGGCCACAAAACCCGCCAGCGCCGAGGAGTTGGTGCAGATGAAGGTCACGGTGCCGTTGAGCACCGCAGTTGCGGCCTCGCCACCACCCTTCTGCGGGATATGGACCGTCGACTTGAGCGGATCTTCGATGCCGAACTCCTTCAGCACCATCACCGCTGCCAATTGCAACAGTGATCCAACGCCGGAGGAGGAATAGGAGACACCGCCTTCCTGGACCTTGGCTATCAGGTCGTCCATCGAGGCAATGCCGGAGGCTGGCGTTACCGCACATACGACCGGGTTGATTTCATAGACGGTGACAAAACGGAAATCATCAAGCGTGTAGGGCAGTGTTGCCTTCATCGCCGGATTGACGGTGTGCGAGCCGACGCGGGCAAACAGCATGGTGTAGCCATCGCCCTTGGCATTCTGCACAGCCACGGAACCAGTGGCGCCGCCCGCGCCTGTGACGTTGGACATTACCATCGGCGTGCCGGCGGCGGCAGTCAGAGCCTCGGCGATTGCGCGTGCGGAAATGTCCGTGGCGCCGCCCGCACCATAAGGAATAATCATATTGATCGGGCGATCCGGGTATTCGGCCAAAGCCGCCGTCGCCGTCATTCCGAGCGTGAGCGCACACGCCAAGCCGATTTTCTTGAAATTCATAATTTCCTCCCGGTTACATGGCTTGCAGATTGTCCGGAACCATATTTCCTCTTTCCGGGCAACTAGGCCATTGCAAAAACCATATTGGTAAGTCACATTTGTATAAAGTCACAATTGTTTACATATTATGTAATAATTGCTTACACTATATCGCGGAAAACTGATGTCGATACGATTGCTCAAAACGCTTCTGGCGGTGGCGGAACACGGGACTTTCAGTGCGGCGGCCGACGCGGTTTTTATCACTCATGCCGCTGTCAGCCAGCAGATGAAAGCCTTGGAACAGGAATGGAAAATCGCCATTTTCGAACGGTCCAAGCGAACTCCGGAACTTACACCCATCGGCCGCAGTCTGGTGGAAAAGGCACGCGAGGTGGTGCGGGCCTATGACAATCTGGTGCCATCGGTCCTTGGGGATGACGGACTCAAAGGCGATCTGATGCTCGGCGCGGTGCCCACGACCCTGGCAGGTCTCGCGCCGATGGCAATCTCGCTGCTCAAATCCGCCTACCCCGATCTGCACGTCGCCGTCCAGCCCGGACTGACCAATGAATTGCTGCACCAGGTCGAGCGCGGCTATCTCGATGTCGCAGTCATCTCCAAACCGAAACTCGTTCCGCGCGGCCTCAACTGGCACCAGATAGCCATCGAGCCGCTGCAACTGCTGGCCTCTCTGGAGACCGATAGCGACGACCCGGTACACCTGCTCAACACCAACCCCTTTATACGCTTTACCCGCGAAGCGGTGGTTGGCGATCTGATTGAAATTTGGCTGCAAGAGCAGAAGATCGATGTGCGTGACAGCATGGAGCTGGAGGGGCTTGAGGCGATTTCCACCATGGTGCTGTGCAATCTCGGTGTCTCCATAGCGCCGCGCCGCTGCTTCCAGAGTGCCAATCCGCTGAACCTGAAGCGCCTGCCACTTCACAACGGCCCGGTACGCCATCTCGGTCTCATCAGTCGCGCAGACACCACCAAGGTGCGGGTGATCGAGGAAATTCACTCCAAGCTGCTGGAAGCCGTCGAAATCGGCTCGTTCCCGCCCAGGACATTGAGGACACCTCCCCCAAGTGACAATTGAGTTCATCGCAATCCTGGCCGCCGGCGCCGCCCTGGGTGGTTTTGTCAACGGTCTGGCGGGTTTCGGCACCGCCTTGTTCGCGCTCGGTTTCTGGCTGCAGATCCTGCCACCGCTGGAAGCCGTGTCACTGATCGCCTTGATGTCCGTCATCAGCGGTTTGCAGGGCGTGTGGGTTGTAAGACGCTCGGTGCTCGACAATCCGCGCCGTCTCGCACGGTTTTTAATACCTGCGGTCTTTGGCATACCGGCAGGCATTGCCGCGTTGTCGATCTTTCCGCCGCTGGTTATCAAACTGGTGATCGCCGCATTCATGATTCTCTATGGCGGTTTCTTCTCGCTCCGCAGCGCGCTGCCCCGGTTCGAGCGGCCGACACCGGTGATTGACAGCATGATCGGCTTTTTCGGCGGCGTGCTGGGTGGCGCCGCCTCGCTATCTGGCGCCCTGCCGACGATGTGGTGCTCCATGCGGCCATGGCCGAAAGCCGAAATCCGCGCTGTACTGCAACCCTTCAACGTCATTGTGCTGGGGCTCACTGCAGTCGGTTTCGCGGTCAAGGGCGTCTATGATCTTGATACCCTGAAACTGATCGCCGTGACCCTGCCGGTGACGCTGATATCGGCGCAGATCGGCATCATCACCTTCAAACGGCTCAATGACGATCAATTCCGCCGGCTGATCATCGCCTTGATGTTCATTTCCGGCGCAGTCCTGCTTGCAAGGGAGGTTCTCTGGTGACCATTTCAGTCATTGCCCGCATCGAGGTCTCGACCTACCGGGTGCCCATCACCACACCGGTGATGACCTCCTTCGGCGCCATGGCCAACCGCCCGGCCGTGTTCGTCCGGCTCATCGATTCCGATGGTGCATTCGGCTGGGGTGAAATCTTCGCCAACTGGCCTGCGGCCGGTGCAGAACACCGCGCCAGGCTGTTGATGGAAGACATTGCCGACCTTGTGATCGGATTTCAGGCCGAAACCGCGAGCGACCTGTTCCATCATCTGATGACGAAAACCCATATCCGCGCACTGCAATGCGGCGAATGGGGACCCTTCGCGCAGGTCATCGCCGGGCTCGACACCGCCCTGCACGATCTTTTCGCACGCCGCGACGGCGTCTCGTTGGCCCGCCATCTCAATCGCGAGGCGGCCACATCCGTGCCTGCCTATGCCAGTGGCATCCACATCGGAGCGGCCAGCACGATGGTCCCCATGGTTCGCAAACTGGGCTACCAGGCTATGAAGGTGAAGATCGGTTTCGACGCTGGCGCGGATATCAAACTGTTAAGAGACCTCTGCGCTACCCGGCCCCAAGGGGAAAGGCTGTTCACGGACGCCAACCAGGCCTGGACGCTTGAAGAGGCGCTTGCTTTTGTCGACCGGGCCGGCGAACTCGGGTTGGACTGGCTGGAAGAACCGATCCGTGCCGACATGCCGGGTGAGCAATGGACGGAACTGGCCAAGGCGAGTTGCATACCGCTGGCCGCCGGCGAGAACATCACCGGTTTTGACAGTTTCGATACAGCCATCGCCTCGGGCAATTTCGGCTTCATCCAGCCGGACGTGGCCAAGTGGGGCGGCGTGACCGGATGCTACCGGATCGGCAAGGCCATTCTGGCGGGCAGCCGGACCTATTGTCCGCATTTCCTCGGCGGCGGGATCGGGTTGATCGCTTCGGGCCATCTGTTGGCGGCAGCCGGCGGCAACGGCCTGCTGGAAGTCGACGTCAACGCCAATCCGCTGCGCGATGCCTTTTTCCCCGAAGGCATGTGCAAAGGCGGGCGCTTCGAACTTTCCGACGCGCCGGGAATGGGATTCGAAGCACTACCGGAAAGCCTGCTGCAGTATCGGACATTGGACCTGGTCCGCAGTTAGGCCCGGTTCTCACTTCACCTGAAAAAACGGTGCGGGTACCAGGATCTTGTTTTCGACATGGGTGACCAACGGCCGCATCTTGGCGGCGTAGCTCTGCCATTCGGGCGCGGCCTGCAACAGCTTGCGACGCACGAAGCGGTCATCAAGACTGTCATAGCCCCACATGTGGACAATCTGGTTGAGCGGACCGATATCGGTGAAGTAGTACCCGACCATCTTGCCGAGGATTCGCACCTGCACCTCCATTCCCTCCTCCTCATAAAGCTTGAGGAAAACCGGCACCTTTCCGGCCTGCAGCGTATAGATGCGTTCATCAACAAACTTGCTCATGTGAAATCCCTTCCGAAAGCCTCAGTTCATGTAAATCTTGATCGCGGTCAGTGCGAAGACGGCGAGAATCCCGGTGAGCGCGCAAATCAGCACGATGGCACTGCCACCGACATCGCCGAGTTTTTTCAGCGAAGTCTTCATGCCAAGCGCTGCAATCGCCACGACCAGGCACCAGCGCGAGAACGACAGCAAGCCGTCCTTGACTGGCACCGGAATGAAGTCATAGGAGCCGACGATAACCAGCGCGGCAAAACCAATGACAAAGAACGGGATCGGCAGTGCCCGCTTGGCGCCGGGTTCGCGCGAGCCTGCAAACACCAGCGACAGCACCACGACAATCGGCACCAGCAGCGCAACACGCAGCAGCTTGACGAAGGTAGCGGTTTCGCCGGCGAGGTCTGACACCGAGTAGCCGGCACCGACAACCTGCGCAACATCATGGATGGTGGCGCCGAAGAAAACGCCGGTGGCAACTTCCGACAATTGCATCACGTCGGCGATGATCGGATAGAGGATCATGGCAAGCGTGCTGAGCGCCGTGACCCCTATGACGGTGAAGATGGTGTCGCGTTCCAGTGTCTCGCTCTTGGGCAGTACCGAGGAGATCGCCAGCGCCGCCGACGCACCGCAGATCGCCACCGCACCCCCGATCAGCAAACCGAAACGCGAGCCGCGGCCGAGGAACCGGCTCAGGACCAGACCCAGACTGATGGTCAGCGCCACGCCGCCCAGCGTGATCAACAGCACTTCAGACCCGGTCGAGGCGATCTGCTGAACGGTGATTCCGAGACCCAGCAACGCCACACCGAAACGCAACAGCACTTTCGAGGAGAACTCGATGCCGGCCACGCATGTGCCGCCATCCTCAACCAGAAAATTGAAGGCCATACCGATCAGCAGTGCGATCAGCATCACCGGCGCGCCATAATGCTCGGAAATGAACTTGGCCGCCAGCGCTACAGTCAGCGCCGTGAGCAGCCCAGGAAACAGCAGTTGGGCCTTTCGGACCAGCGCAAGTTCGGTCAATCGGGTCATGGACCTCTTCACATTTTCGATAGGGGACGGTGGGAACGCCCCGCATCAGAGGTGCGCGGCGTTGCAGTCAGAACGTACGTGCCTACTGTCCGACAAAGACGACCACTTTCTGGGCCGCGTTGTTGCCGAATCCGCCGGCATCCCATGGCGCTTGGAGTGGCTGCACCTGACCTTCAGCATCGGTTGCGCGACAGCGCAGCACGTGCTCGCCGGGGCTGGCAGTCCAGTCGCAAGTCCATTTGGTCCAGGCATAATCGCCAACAGCAGTATCCAGCCGGGCTTCCTGCCAGGCGCCATCAAGCTCCACCTCAACTCGGCTGATCGGCACACCAGCGCCCGACCATGCACGGCCGATGAGCGTTACCGGTCCGGGCTCCAGATAGCGCTTGCGCGACCCCCAGTCAGGAACGCCCGGCGGCACCATCAACGATTTCACCCGTATGGCGGATACCGGCCGACCCGGATCTTCCGCAGTTTCTCGGTAGCGATAGGTACGCAGTTGCTGAAAACCGTCATAAGGCTCCGTCAGCGCCTCAATCCGCTTAAGCCATTTGACACTTGCCATCCCGTACCAACCGGGAACAATCAGCCGGAGCGGCGCTCCATGCTGTGGCAACAACGGCTGCCCATTCATGGCATAGACGAGCATGACATCGAGTTCTGCGATTTGCGCCAGCGTCAGCGAGCGGCCAAATGGATGGCCGACGCCCTTGTCAAAACCGTAGTCGGCGCCGGTGAAGGCGATCTCAACGGCATCAGAGCGCAGCCCCATCTGTTCGATCAACGGTCTTAGCGGTGTGCCGGTCCATTCCGATGTGCCGACCGCCTCATAGATCCACGGCATGGCATGAAGGCGCGGTGATACGCCAGCGCGCCCATTGCCCGCGCATTCCATTGTCACAGGCAGAGTCACCTGTGGCATTGCCTTGATCTCGTCGAGCGACAGTTCGGCAGCAGTATCGAACGCGCCCGAAAAACTCAGTTTGTGATTGCCGGCATCGAGTAGCGGCACATCGAAATGATTGAGCAAATAATGCAGCCCGGTGGGTGTCACATCCAGCGCCAGGGTCTCCAGCAGAATACCAGAATTGCGGTTGGCGAGCCTCAACTCGTCCTCGCTGTAGATCCCGTCCTGAGTGTCTATCGGCCCGTTATGTCCTGCGAAGGGATTATCATTCGTTGTCATGCCCTACCCTATCACTTCATCGCTGCGGTCGTCGGTTTCGCCAAAACGCTTGAGTACTGCCGGCACGGTGCCTTCATAGACTTTCGCGAGATTGGCGGAAATTTTGGCATTCTCGCGTTCGAACAGTGAATTGCCGGCCAGATCGCTCTCGACGATGAACGGCCCCATATTGTCGGCCTCAAGCACCCACATGGCCTGGGCGAGGCCGAGTTCCTTGTTCCAGTGCACAGTCTTGACCCGCTTGACGCCACGGCCCAGCAATGCGCCGGTTCCATAACCCACCGTGGTCAGGTAGATGGCGCCATTGGGGACGAAATGCTCCCTGTAGTCCTTCGAACTCATGCCGCCCTTGCCGATGATCAGCTTGGCGCCGGATTTCGCCATCCACTCGCCGATCCATTTGGTGAAGCGGAATGACGCCGTGGCGGTCACAGCACCCAGCCGGAATGTGCCGTCCTCATTGATGGCGGCGGCGGGCGAGCAATGGAAATTGGCTGCACTTTCACCCGGCAACTCCATCGGAATGTTGGCCTTGTCCTCGAGCGCACGCTTGTAGACGCCTTCGCGCGCCGTATAGATCAGTCCGTCGAGATAGACGACGTCGCCCAGCCGCAGCTCGGCCAATGCTTCGGGCGTCGGCGTGGTGCTCAGGCGGATTTTTCGTGGTTTTGAGGCATTTCCCATTCCACTGTCTCCCGGCGTTGATAATCAGTGAACCAGTCCGGATCGGTGCGGTATTCCACACGTCCGTCGGCGAAAACCCGCGCCACGGCGCGGCGCGATGAAAGGCAAAATGCATGGACTGACATCTGCATGCCGCCAGTGTGGCAGTAGCCAACCTCGATATTGGCATCAATGACCATCGACTTGCCGACAAAGCCCATCGCGCCCATGCCGATGGAATTGCCCAGTTCCTTGAGTTCCAGCTCCAGTTCGGCGATACGCGGATCGGAATTGCGGGAGCCGACAACGCGCAGGCAGGCGGCGCGCTTGCCCAGCACCATGCAGGTATCTTTGCAGCCGCCCAGCCCGATGCCGATGATCGCCGGCTGACAGGCCAGCCCGCGCTTGCCGAAGGCGACCAGGCAATCGAGATAGAAGCGCTTGATGCCCTGGATGCCGTCTGATGGAAACAGCATGCGGTAGTCAGTGCCGAACAGCCCGCCCTTGTGCACGGTGATCAGGTCGATCCATTCGCCGCCCGGCTCATAGCCGTATTCGATTTCCGGTGCGCCGATGCCGACATTGTTGTCATGATCTGTCCGCCACAGCGGATGCACCCGGTTCGGCCGCAGTGGCACTCCATTGGTTGCGTTTGCGGTTGCCCTGCGCAAGGCAGCCTCGAGCGCGATCGGGCCGCCCTCGATTTGGGTTTCGTTGCCCATCTTGACGTACCAGCGCGGCGTGCCGGTATCGCCGCACATGGCGCGGCGATCTTCCTTGGCCGCCGTATAGTTTTCGAGCATCGCCTCAAGCACGAAGGATGACAGATCTCCGTCCTCCACATTGGCTGCTGCCTGGAGCCCGTCGAGATAATCCTGCGGGATTTCGATTGCCGCCTTGTCCATCAGGACCTCGGCCGTCTTTTGAATGATGTCGATAGGGATCATCAGCTCACCTCCACCAGGGTTTCGGGGTCACCGGCCGGCAGGATCGTCTCACCCGGCCGGACGATGGTAAACTGCACCGGCTCGCGGCTGACAGCGATGCCGTCACCGGTCTGCCGCGCCACGGTGAAATAGGAGCTTTCGAGATCGCCCTGCTCGGGAAAGTCCTCCCGGAAGTGGGCGCCGCGCGAATTCTCCCGCTCCAGCCCTGCCTTGGCAATGACATCGGAAACTTCACACAGCGAGCGGACATTGAGCCAGTCGTGCCACGTCAGATTGAAAGCCAGATTGCCTGCATCAACGCCCGCATGCATCAACTCATCGGAGATCGCGGCGACACGGTCGGTGCCGCGCTGCATGCCGCGGCGGTTGCGGATGACGCCGACGTCCTCCCACATCGCTTCCTGCAATTCATGCCTGAGTTCCTGAATGTTCGACGGCTTGCGGCCAAGCGGTTGGCAGGCGCGCGCAACCTCGGCCTCGAGCACCGTCTCGTCAGGATCTCGCAACGCACCCATACGACGGATATCCATGCCCATGGCGTCGCCGGCCACGCCTCCATAGACGGTCGAATTGGCGACCCCGTTGCCACCCAGCCGGTTGGAGCCGTGCGCGCCGCCTGCATCCTCGCCCGCGACATAGAGACCTTCCATCTCGGTGCGGGTGTCAATGTCCACCACCACACCGCCCATGAAATAATGCGCCGTCGGCACCACCTCGACCTTGCCTGCAGCAAGATCAAAGCCGGAATCGGCACAGCGCTTGACCATTCCCGAGAATTTCTTGCGCACCATGTCAGGGCCGAGATGGGCCATCGAGATGTAAACTCCCCCATTGGTCGAGGTGTTGGACTTGCGCATCTCGGCATAGATGCCGCGCGAGACAACGTCGCGGGTGGCGCGCTCGCCACGGTCATCATAATCGAACATGAAACGCCGCTCGGAGCCGTTGAGCAACTCGCCTCCCGCCCCTCGCAATCCCTCTTCCAGCACCGTACCGGTCATCTTGGTGTGGTCACCAGCCAGAAGTCCGGTGGGATGGAACTGCACCATTTCCATGTCGCGCAGTGGCAACCCGGCGCGCAGCACCATCGCCAGCCCGTCCATGGTCTTGTCGCCGGATGGCGTGTGATACTTGTACATGGTCGGCCCGCCGCCGGTGGCCATCAGCACGGTCTTGGCGCGAACGAAGCGGAACTTTCCTGTTCGCATGTCGATCATCAACACGCCGGCCAGCGCCGAGCCGTCTTTCGTCGGAATCAGGCCGATTGCGCGGTGTTCCTGAAGCTTCTCCACCGGGCGTGAGAGCACCTGCTCCATCAGCCGGTTGATGATCTCGATTCCGGTCAGATCGCCCTTGTGCACGGTGCGGTCCGCAGTCTGGCCGGCAAAGGCCTTGTGATGCAACGTCCCGTCGGCATTGCGGTCGAAGAAACAGCCGATTTCGTTTTCGAGTTCGCGCACCCGCACCACTGCCTGCTCGCAGAGTTTCCAGGCCATGTCCTGGTTGGGCAGCCATTTGCCGCCATTGATGGTGTCCATGAAATGACGTTCGACCGTATCGCCCGATCCGAGTGCGACATTGTAGCCGCCCTGCACCATGCGGGTGCAGCCGCATTTGCCGATCAGGCCCTTGACCGCGACAGTCACCTTGGTGCCTGCCGGCGCGGTCTGCATGGCGTGGAGTGCGGCAAACATACCGGCGCCTCCTGTGCCGAGAATAAGGATGTCAGTGTCGTGGCGATCGATTGTCATCTTGGTCATGCTCATACCGCCTGCAGTAAGAAAGTTCCGGCCACAAGGAACGCAGCAGCGACCGCGGAGGCGGCCATTGTCTTGTGCCGCGGCGACCAGGGGAGGAATTCCAGCGCCAGCAGCCTCAGCCCACCGAAGACGTGAACCGCCAGCAGAAAGACGAGGCCGAATTCGGCCAGTTTCACAAGGGGATTGTCTGCAAAACGCAAGTACCTGTCGAGTTCGTCAGGCTGGTCGAGCGCCAGCGCTAGCATGTAGAAATGCGCAGGCAGGAACAGCGCCAGCCCCAGACCCGAAAGCCGGTGCAGCAGATAGGCGATCCACAATGGATGCGAGCGGTGCGGACGGATCATGACAGCGTCACCGCGAAAAGCGCGCGCAAGCCCATTGCCAGCAACAGCAGGCCTGCAAGCCACATGAAAATCTCCAGCCCCTTGCCTTTCAGGCCCAGGGTCTCGTGCACGATAACGCGCAAACCGATGGATGCATGCATCGACACCGCCACAATGAACAGGCCGTAGAAAGCAAACCAGACGACGCTACCCTTGGTTCGTCCCAGAATTTCGGCTGTGGTGAGTCCGCCCTGTATGGCATAGATCATCACCGCGATGTGGCCGAGCGTCAGCGGGATCATCACCATCGCGCTCAGCCGTTGCACCATGTAAAGCCGCAGACCCAGCATCTAGCGCCCTCCTTTGAAGAAGGAGGCGGTCGTGGCCCTTTTGAGACCGGCAATCGCCTTCATCGGATTGAGTCCGTTGGGGCAATGCAAGGTGCAACTCCCCTGGCTGTGACAGTTGTGACAGCCGCCCTTGCCGGAAACCGCATTGAGGATGGCATTTGGATCGGCGTCCTTGGGATCGAGATAGAGGGTCCAGGCCCTCTGCAGCGCTGCCGGTCCGAGAAAATCGACGTTGTTCGCCACCGTGTCGCACGCCGCGTAGCAGACCGAGCAATTGATGCATTCGATGCCGGTATCGGCCTCCACCCGCGCAGGCGTCGACGGGTCCAGTGTCTCGATGGCATCGTCACGGCTCTTCGTCGGATGGTGCTTTCCACCTGCCGCGATCCATTTGTCGAAGAATGGATCCATGTCCGCGGCCAGATCCTTGATCACCGGCAGATTGCGCAGGGGTGCGATGGTGATGGCGTTGTCCTTGAGCACTTTCTTGACATGGGTACGGCAGGTCCAGCGCGGCACCCCGTTGACCATCATGGCGCAGGAACCGCACATGCCGACACGGCAAGCATAGCGGTAGGACAGGGTTGGATCGGCATGCTGCTGGATCCAGGCAACAACATCGAGAATGGTCTGGCTTTCCTGGGCCGGAACCGTGAAATGCTGGAGTTCGCCGCCCGCCGCGTCACCGCGCCAGACCGATACGTCCATATCTTGCATGCTTTCCGACAAAACCGCCTCGATGACTCTGAATGGGTGTCTGCCTTTATAGTTGTGAGGTTTCCTAACACAAAGGAATAAATGCTAACGAATTATGTAATCTTTGCTTACGTAAAAGTTGCTTTGCAATACCCGGGTTTTGGCTAATGTGGAGGCCAGGTTACGAACCAGTTGAGGAACAGGCCCACCCATGATCACACTTTGCTATGCCAATGGCACCGCCGCGCTGGCGCCGCATATCCTGCTCGAAGACGCGGGCGCCGAGTATGAAACCAGGTTGGTCGACTTCTCCGCAACCGAGCAGCAATCGCCTGATTTCCTGGCTATCAATCCCAAGGGCCGGGTTCCTGCGCTGATCACGCCAAAGGGCACGCTCACCGAAACACCGGCGATCCTGGCCTTCATCACGCAAATCTATCCGCACGCCAATCTGGCGCCATCCGACGCGTTCGACTTTGCCGAAGCCCAGGCCTTCAACCTCTATCTCGCCGCCACTGTGCATGTGAACCATGCCCACAAGCAACGCGGTAGCCGGTGGACCAAGGACGAAGCCGCGCAGGAGAAAATGCGCGAGACCGTGCCCGCCAACATGACCGAATGCGCCCGCATCATTGAGCAGCATTACCTCAAGGGGCCCTGGGTGATGGGCGACACCTATTCGATGTGTGATCCCTATCTGTTCGTCATCAGTCGCTGGATGAAGGCCGATGGCGTCAATCTCGATGATTTTCCTGCCATCACGGCTCATTTTGCCGCCATGCAGGAACGCCCCAGTGTGCAGAAAATCATGCGGATACACACATAAGAAGCGCTGATTGCACGACTATCCCCGACAGGCGTGAGCCGTTGCTTTTCTAAAGGTTTCCGCCCGCATCAGGTAAGACCCATCGAAAATCGGATCACGGACCTTCTGGCAACGATTCGTCGAGCATGGCTTGAAAAAGGAGTGGACCCAGGAAGCGGCACAGAAAGGTTCCGACCGAAAATTCATCAGCCTCGCCATGCGCCGGTTCATTCTGAGGGGCGTGTCACCAGCGTCTCAGTTTCCGGCAACCAGGTATTTTGCCGTCAGCATGTCATTTTCGAGTCAGATAAGATTTCGCGCGGCGAGGTTGCGCATGAAACAAGCGACACCGAACGTCCATTCCGGACATTCCGTCGAAAACCGCACCGTGTTCGTGAGACTGCCAAGAGCCGGTGACGCAATCGTGACGACATCGCCGAGTTTGTGGGTAAACCCTTCGCCCGGCGCATCCCGGTCCTGGGTCGGCGCAAACAATGTCCCGAGGAACAACACGAGCCCGTCGGGGTACTGGTGATGACGACCCAACGTCTGGGCGACGAGACCGGCTGGATCGCGGCTGATTTCCTTCATCGAGGAATGGCCCTTGAGCACATAGCCGTCCTCGCCGGTGACGGTCAGGTCGAGCTCAGCCTGGCGAACATCATCGAGTGTGAAGTCGCTGTCAAACAGACGGATCATCGGCCCGATAGCGCAACTCGCATTGTTGTCCTTGGCCTTTCCAAGCAGCAGTGCCGAGCGCCCCTCGACGTCGCGCAGATTGACATCATTGCCGAGCGAGGCCCCGACAATCCTGCCTTTCGAGGATACCGTGAGCACGATTTCGGGCTCGGGATTGTTCCATTTGGAAATCGGGTGCAGCCCGACATCCGCTCCGGGACCGACCGATGACAGCACCTGTGCCTTGGAGAACACCTCGGCATCCGGACCGATGCCGACTTCCAGATACTGGCTCCACAAGCCTTCAGCGATCAGCGCCGCCTTGACCTGCGCCGCTTCGTCCGAGCCCGCCTTGATGGCGCGCAGTGAACCGCCGATTGCCTCCCCGACCCGCGCCCGGATCTCCAGCGCCTTGCTCGGGTCACCGGCAGCCTGCTCCTCGATCACGCGCTCAACCATCGAAGACGCAAACGTGACCCCGCAGGCCTTGACTGCCTGCAGATCGCACGGCGCCAGAAAATGCAGGCTGTTCATGTCGCCAGCTCTGTTGCTCGCGATCTCTGCAAGTGTACCCAGAGACGCTCCCGGGGCAGTACGCACATAGCCGGTCGGATCATCCATCTCGCAGATGTCGCTAACTGTCGGCGCCATTTTTGATGTGATATCGATGACTGTCCCATCCCGGATCGTCACGACGGAGGGTCCACCTGCTTCCGGCGACCAGATTCGTCCGACGTAGACCCCATCAGCGGGCAGGTGAAATCTGGTCATTGGACGTATCCTTCAAGTGCAAGTGACAACCGACGCTGTCCGGTCAGATACTTGCTATCACTGATTCCGACCAGCCACCAAGAGAGCGCACCGCCGCCTGGTCGCACAAGGTCATCGCCTCAAGTATTTTGGAGAGCGGCCACTATCACCGCAACATCATCGGCCTGCGAGACGATTTCGGCTTTCGCTCCAACATCCACACCATGGGTCGATTTGTCCAGACGCAACAGCTTCGCCCCAGAGATAAGCGCTCTTGCAAACAGCGCATTCTGCTGATTTCCATTGCTCGGGATTCCGATCAACGGATAATCAACACCCAACCTGATCCTGAGGCTGTCACCCTCACCGGCAGGCTTGGAGGCTTTCGTCGGCCTGTCGACACCCAGAAGGGCGATATTCGCGATTTCTCCCGCTCCCGGTGCCCGGCAATCAGGCGGCAGAGACTGCACCGCATTCCGGCCAAGTTATACGCGCGGACTCCATGCCGGGTCCGTCATCAGCGTCATGTCTCGCAAGGCGGCGTCGGCTCGAGACTGGTAAGCCGGCTTTGCCGAAGCTCGCCTCTGTGCTCAAGCACCGGATAGGCCGCCGCAGCAACCAGATGAGAATTGATCTGCTTGAGATCTCGCAGGAGATCGAGATGAAGCGAACTGGTCTCCATCGTGTTGATGTCGCCCTTGCGCAATCTGTCAAAGTGAGCCGAGGTACCGTCGCGCTCGGCTTTTCTGAAAATTACTTTCTCATCTGCCAGCATTCGGGCTGTGCGTTCATCCTGTGTCATCAGCACCGCGGCAGCCTTCTGCAGATTCATCAAGAGCCGGTCGAACAGGACAAAAAGCTCTCTCTGCCCCTCCGGCGAGAAAGTCAGTCCGCGGCGCAGACGCTTGGCAAGATGCGGCAGCAGATTTTGGTCGAGGACATCGCCGGCATGTTCGATATTCATCGAAAACAACAGGATCTCGTGCACTCGCCGCTTGTCTGCATCTCCAAGCTCTTCGGGATCGATCGAGGTCAGATAGGTTTTCACCGCTGTGTTGAGACTATCAAGCACATTGTCTTTCCGTCTGAGCGCCGAGAGCGCCTTGCGGTCAGAGCTGGTGATCGACAGCTTGGCACCGGAAATCATCTCGCCAAGCACATCCACCAGACGCAAGACTTCGCGCGCCGCGGCCCCTATTGCCACCACCGGCGTCTGGGTGGCGGCGGGATCGAGATAGAGTGGCTGCGCCGGATCCGTCGCATCGATCTTGCGCGGCAGAAGACGTCTCAGCCCAGCAGCAAACGGCACCAGAAAGGGCATGAAAAGAAGCGCCAGCACGAGATTGAAGGCGGTGTGGAAGTTCGCCACCATCCGCGCCATGTCCCCGTCGATCATAACGAAGAGATCGGTCATGTGCGACAGCATGGGCAAGGCGATGGCAACGCCGACAATGCGCGTGAGAAGGTTGCCGATTGGCAATCGTCTCGATGCGAGATCCGGGCCAGAATGGCCTTCCAGCACCGGGTTCAACGCGGTTCCAAGGTTGGCACCGAGCACCAGGACGAAAGCTTGCTCAGGCGTGACCAAGCCCTGACTGGCCATCGACATGATCACCAGCAGGACAGCGACGCTGGAATGCGCCGCCCAGGCCACGATGGCTCCGAGAACCAGATTGAGAGCCGGCATTGCCGATATGCCGTGAAGCACGGTGGCCACGGCCGCCGTTCCTTCATACTGAGTCATCAGACCCAGCAGCAGATGCAACGCCATCAGCATGAAGCCGAGGCCAATCACAACACGTCCGAGATCATGGATCGTCGGATTGGATCTTTGCCTAAACATCAGGGCACCAGCAAGGATCAGGGCCGGCGCCAGTGCCGCTATGTCGAAGGAAAGGACTTGAACGATAAGCGTTGTGCCGACATTGGCGCCAAGCATGACCGCCAATGCCGGAACAAGGCCGACCAGTCCGCCGGCAGCAAATCCCGAGGCCATCAAACCCGTTGCCGTGCTGCTTTGCAGGATGGCAGTCACGCCCATTCCGGCAAGAAAGGCCTTGAAACGATTGTTCAAGGCGTGCCCGAGAAATGAACGCAAGTTCGGTCCAAACGCCCTTTGCACGCCGGTCTGAACCATGCGTGTCCCCCAGAGAAGAAGCGCGATGTGCCCGGCGAGGGCAACGAAGGACAGAATCATATCCATATTCACTCCTGAACTGCGGGTGATTTCGGCAAGCAAGAAGCAAGCGCGGTTTTGGTCGATGGCAGGCACCGGGACGGCCCACCACCTGATATAGGCCTCATCGTCAGGAGATTTGCATCCCCTGGACGAAAAAGGTTCAGCGGGCTCAACTGCTCAGAGCCAGATACCCCGTTACATATCAATCACTCGGACAGTTGTCGAAGCAAGCTGTCCTCCAGGCCCTTCTGTCCAAACCAGTTGAGGCGATTGATACAGGCGTATCCCCTGTCAATCAGGTCATTTTCGTCACCATCGCTTGCATCATGCGCCCGCCCGCGCGGTACAATCAGGGTCGTTACATCACCCTCCGTCGCAACAATATCAGCGGCGCGACCAATTTTGTCGCGGCCGATACGCGGCTGGCGTATTTCGGCCGGCAGCGTTGTCGGCAGGTTCATCGACAACCAATGGCCTTCATCGAACCACTGGTCGCGTGCAGCCCAGACCGTGCCAATCAGTTCGCTCAACCAGATTTCATCATTGGCCGAAATCTCGGGGTTCTTGACCCGGGAAAACCCAATCGCGGCCATGTTCCAGAAACTCGCCTCGCGGGCAATTCCCAGTGTCCCCGAATAGGCGAGATCTTCGCCGACATTCCGACCATCATTGATCCCCGACAGCACCAGGTCCGGTTTCGGACCCTGCGCGAACAGCCAGGTCATGGCGGTGACGACACAATCGGCTGGCGTTCCCGAGCAGGAGTACCGCTTGTCGCCATGCCTGGTCATTTCCAGCGGGCGGGCGATAGTGATCGAGCCGCTGGCGGCAGTGCGTTTGCCGTCGGGCGCAACCACCCACACGTCATCGCTCAGCCGTCGTGCCACCCGTTCGAGCATGGCGATCCCCGGAGCCTCAATACCATCATCATTGCAAACCAGAATTCTCATTTTCATATCCATCAAATTGCGAGGTGGTCGCCTGTCACAGCATTGACATCCAGTTTTGGTAAAAAGGCCTGCAGGTCGCGAAGACCGGATTGCGAACAGGAATGACCCAGGGCGGCCGGGCGGCCGGCGCCAGTCCATATCGCCACGTTTTCATCGCGCGTCGGATGTGTCGGCAGTCTTATCCAGGTAGCACGCTCTTCGTCAAAACACCTGCGCGCGGGGGTATGGTCGGGAATATGACCAGTCAGCAGAATTGGCAATCCTTGTGCCGAAGCACGCCGGATCGCGTCCACCGAAGGACCGGCGCTGCCCATGCCGTCAACGGTCAGCAGCGGACAATCGGGAAACGGCGAACCATCAGACCAATCAACTGCGGTGGCAAGCCGCTGACGCAACAAGTCACGCGTGGCGGGAGCGAAGGCGTCCTCGGCAAGAATCTGGGTGGCGATTGCCTCGCGCATAGTCTGATGGATTGCAAATCTGCCGGGAAGGATAGCCATTATTTCCAGCGGCTTGCCGGACGCCGGAACGGGCAACAGGCAGCCGGAAGGATGAGCGGCAAGCCAGTTTTCTATCTGCATGCGACGCTGCAATCCCGAAATGGCATCGTCTGCATAGGATGTATCAAGCAGCACGAGATCACACCGCGGAACGGGATCCATCACGAAAACGCTGCTGCCTGGCGTTACATCCGCACAGTAGACCACTTGCCCATGGCCGTTATCGATGTGAAACCATGCACCGCCGACCACATGGCCGGAACGACCGGTCATTATCTTGAACTGGCCAACATGCATGGTTTCCCCCGGGGAGAACAGTTTTATCTGGTCAGGGTGGATCGGGAAATCTCGTACATGGGACGGATCGGCATACTGAGCCAGCATTTCCGCCGCTTCACCAAGGGTTTCACGGGTCATGAAAATGAGGCCGCGAAACCCGCGTGACAACAACCAGCTCAATCCGCCGATATGATCCTCATGCGCGTGGGAAATGAACACGGCGTCAAGGTCCTTTATCGCGGCGTCTTCAATCACCGGATAATAGTCCCGGCCCATCGCACCAACCTTGATACCAACATCAAGCAGAATCCGGGTATGGGCATCCCCAAGTCCGACACTCGTCCGGCCTTTTTCGCCGAAGCCACCATACAGATCGATCTGCATTATTGCGGGTCTCCCTGCGGGATGACCCATCCGGAACAGATGCGAATATTGGCCGTGTCGCCTTCCAGCAGCGTCACGGGATCGGGGATATCAAATGTCAATTGAAGATCGGGACGGGCAACAGGATACGCCTCTACACGAGCCCCGCCTCCGCGATAGATGACGCGCTTGATGGCAACCGGAATGCCGTCTTTGTCGACAATCTCGATGTCCGAGGAACGGATACAAACCTTTGCCTCGGAAACCGTTGCCTGATCGGAAGCACACCGGAACACCGCATCCTGGCCGAGCAACTGAACCTTGCATTGGCCATTCTCAGGCACTGACATCAGCTTCGCGGGGAGCACCATACCCTGGGCTATGAAGGCCGCCACCATGTCGCTGCGCGGTTCCTGATACAACTCGCGGGGCGTTGCGAACTGTATCAGTTTGCCATGATCCATAACCGCGATGCGGTCCGCGAGCGCCATCGCCTCGGCCTGATCGTGGGTGATATAGACGATGGTGGTTTTGGTCCGCTTGTGAAAATCAGCAAATTCCTCCTCCATGGACGCACGCAGATGCACATCCAGATTGGCGAGCGGCTCATCGAAAAGCACCAGCGATGGCGTCGACACGAGACATCTTGCAAGTGCCACGCGTTGCCGCTGTCCTCCTGACAGATTGGAGGGACGGCGATCGCCAAGCCCGGTCAGATCCACAAGCGCCAGCGCATCTTCCACCCGTTTTTCACGAGTAGCCTTCGCCACCTTTGCTACCTTCAGGCTATAGCCGACATTTTCAGCCACGGACATATGCGGCCAAAGCGCGTAATTCTGGAACACAATGCCAACCTTGCGCTTCTCCGGTGGCACATTGACGCTCCGGCTGGAGACGACGACCTCATCCACCCTGATCTCACCGTCGCTGACTTTCTCGAAACCGGCGATCGCCCGCAAAAGCGTGGTCTTTCCGCACCCCGATGGCCCCAGGACAGCGACAAACTCGCCATTCTTGACTTCGAGCGAGACATCGGAAAGGGCATTCATCGACCCAAACGTCTTGGTTACAGATTCAATTTTCAATCCCGCCATGGCAGAACTCCGTTTGGTAGATGCCGCGCAAACAGATTGGTCAGCAGCATGAGTGTGAATGTCATTGCGACGGTGAGTGTCGAGGTGGCCGCCGCATAGTTGGAATCACCGCCTTGCTCGAAGGAGAAAATCACCACGCCGATGGTTTCCGACCCCGACGCCCACAACAGCGCCGACACCGTGAGTTCGCTGAATGCGGTGAGAAAGATGAGAACACCGCCGGCGATCGTTGCCGGAGCCACGAGTGGAAAGATGATCGTCCGCATGCGCGTTATCAGCCCTGCCCCGGCCACCTGTGCCGCCTCTTCCAGCGATCTGTCGATCTGATGCAGACCGCTTACAGTGGGCCGCAACGCCAGAACCAGGAAGCGCGCCAGATAGGCGTAGAGGATGATCCAGATCGTGTTGTAGATCTGGATGCCGATGACCGGCAGCGGCTTGAGAAACAGCAACAGTGAGGCAATCGCCAGCACCACACCCGGCAAGGCATATGGCAATTCGATAGAGAGGTTGAGAATCCTGGTCCACCAGCTTTGACGCCACGTCACCATGTAGGCGAGCGGCACCGCGATCATCACTGCGAAGAATGCGGTGGTCAACGACAGCCCGAAACTGTTGATGAAGGCCCTGCCGGTGGCTCCGTGTTCAAACAGTACAAAGCCATAATTTGCCAGCGTGATGGTTTGCAGCGTCAGAGGCGCACCATAGGCCGAGACCAGCGACGTCAGTACGAGGCCGAGAACCGGCAGGCCGAGCACAGCAACGACCACCAGCAGCATCAGCAACTCGATCACCAGGCGAAACCGGCCAAGCTCGTAAGGCGCTGCAGGCAGCGACGTCGATACGATGCGGTAATCACGCCGTCTGGACACGTAATCCTGCGCGAAGATACCGGTCATGGCGATAACGCCGATCAGAATCGACAATACCGCGACCTCGGAGAGCACACTCGGCCCTCCACCTGCAAGCTTCTGGTAAATCAAGGTCGGCAACACCAGATAGTTTGCCGGAATCCCGAGAAAGGCAGGAATCCCGAAATTGCCGACACAGGATACGAAGGTCAGAGCAGCGGCACCGATGATGGACGGCATCATCAGCGGCAGAATGATGGTCCGAAGCACGGTCAAACGCCCTGCTCCGCTGCTCGATCCGGCCTCCACCAGTTCGCGCGGCAATTTGCGAAGGCCGGCACGCACCATCAAAAACACCAGCGGTCCGTACTGGACGCCAAGAAGCAAGATGATGCCGGATGTCGAATAGAGCGGATTTCGACTGCCCAGGCCAGGCGCCATGCCAAGCAGTTTCAGGAATGGACTGGCAGGTCCGAACAGTTGCAGCCACGCCAGCGCCGTGACTTGCGGCGCGATCAGCAACGGGGTGACATACAGAAAGACAAACACCGAACGACCACGCACTGCAGTCAACCCGACAAGCAGCGCGACGGAGGTTCCCAGAAACACCGCAAGTATCGTTCCGCCAATCCCGACCTGCAGGGAATGCAGGGTGGCGGTCCAGGTCGCCGAACTTGAGAAGGTCTTTACGATGGCGCCGGACGAACCGTTGCTGGGCACGGCCACCTCGAAAAGCAACCTGAACATGGGCATGATCGAAAGAAGCAGGACGATAGCAACTATCGCCAGAGTAAGGGCCCGATCAAAGCCCCACCCCCCTTCTTGATTTTTCTGCATCGTTAAATCCTTGAGAAGGGTGCCCAAAACCGGAAGCCGGTTTTGGGCTGTCTCATTGACAGGCTGACAAACAAAAGCCTGGGGGAGGACGAGCAGTTATCCGCCAAACATCTCGTTGAATTTTGCCTTGTCGGCATCGGTCTTCATCAAGACTTCCTGGGTCTTGATCGGCATGACGGTGACATCAACGCCTTCGGGCAGCCAGGCCGGACGTCCGATGGATTGTTTGGCCGGCAGATAGCCCTGTTCAAGCGCCAGTTTCTGGCCTTCATCGGAGAGAATGAAGTCGATGAACTTCTTGGCGGCGGGAACGTTCTTGGCTTCCGCCATGATGGCCACGGGCTCGGTCACCGCCGGCACGCCTTCTGACGGAAAGACAAACTCAACCGGAGACCCCTTGGCTTTCGCATTGAGCGCCATGAAGTCAACCATGATGCCGTAGGGCCGCTCGCCGCTCGCCACCGATTTCAGAACGGCGCCATTGCCGCGCACACTGATAAGATCGTTCTCGTGGAGTTTTTCGAAATAGTCCCATCCCAGATCCGGGTTGGCAGCAAAGCCGCTGAGAAGAAATGCCGCAGCACCCGAATACAGCGGGCTCGGCATTACCACGAGACCCTTGTACTCGTCTCCGGCGAGATCGGACCAGTGCTCGGGCTTGGCCTTCACCCCGGTGTTGTAGGCAATGCCGGTGGTGATCAGCTTGCTGCCGAAATAGGTCTTGTCCGCGTCATAGGCATTTTCGGAGAAGCCTTCGACATTTGCTTCGGGGTA
Source organism: Hoeflea sp. (assembly GCF_039975035.1). GTDB lineage: Bacteria > Pseudomonadota > Alphaproteobacteria > Rhizobiales > Rhizobiaceae > Hoeflea. Next base: position 37,593 of record NZ_JBDWHW010000021.1, read on the forward strand.
GCTCAAGAGCTTGTCTTGGGCCTTGAGGCTCTCCATGCTCACCGCATCGGCAATCAGCAGAACGTCAGCTTGCGACGCACCAGCCGCAAACTCGGCGGCCAACTTGCTCATGATGTCGCTGGTCCCCGAACGATATATCTGCACCTCGATGTCGGGATTGATTTTGCGAAACGCCTCAACGGTCTTGGCTGCATCGGCGTCCGGCTGCGATGTATAGAGCGTCAACTCATCCGCATGCGCACTCGACAGCATGAAGGCAGCGGCAAAAAACACCGGGGCTCGCTTCAACGCCTTGGAAAACACGTTCATCTTATAATCTCCTCTTGGTCCAATTGTGCTCCTGTCAGGCCGCATACGTGCCTGATCACATTTAACGCGCAAGCCACTGGACCGTGCGATGGCTTGCAACCTCCTCACTACTGTACATTTGTAACATTTGTGCGACATTTGTCCAATCTGATATTTGCGCCGCGACGCAGTTTTTTGTGGTAAGGCGAAAATCAACATGTTTTCAGGACCGGCATTGCAAAGGACACCCGATGAGCGAACAGGAATGGCGGAGCAAATCCTCCAACCTCAAGGTGAAGACCGCCTGGCTCTACCATGTTGAAAAGATGACGCAGGAGCAGATCGCCGATCATCTTCAGATCAGCCGGGTGAAGGTGATGCGGACATTGGCGGAGTGTGTCACCGAAGGAATCGTGGTCACCACGATCAACAGCGCGGCCTCCGAGCAGATTGCCGCCGAACGGGCACTCGAAAAGCGCTGGAACCTGTCATCCGCCGTCGTCATTCCCTCTCCCTCCAATGACAAGAACCTGGAGAAGGCGATCGGACACGCCATTGCGCGCTACCTGAGTATGGAGATGGGAGATGGCAAGACACTTGCTATCGGCGGGGGCGCAACCCTGTTCAGCAGCCTGCAGTTTTTGGAGAAACGGAAGCTCAAGGACGCCTCCGTCATTGGACTGGTCGGCAGCCTGCCGCATTCGGGGTGGATCAACCCCTCGATTGTCGCCGCGCGGGTTGCCGAGGCATTCGATATCGACAGCTACCAGATCACCGCGCCCGTGGTCGTTGACAGCCCGAAACTCGCGAAAGCTCTCTGGGCACAGCCGCCCTTGATGGAAGTCAAACAACGTACGGCAAATGCGGACATCGCCTTGCTGACTGTCGGGGAAATAACCCCCGATGCGACAATTTTCAGGCATGGTATTGTTGGCAGCGACCTCATCCCGTCACTGGTCGCAAAAGGCGCAGTGGCCAACGTGCTGTGTTACTTCATCGACGCGCAGGGCAACCTGGTTGATCACGAACTCAACAGCCGCATCATGGCGGTCGACCTGGCCACTGTCTGCAAAATTCCAAGGATTGTTCTTGCCGCAGGCGGCGCCGCAAAAGTAAAGGCCATCCTGGCGGCCCTGCACCTCATGCCGACGGGGGTTCTCGTCACCGACATGCTAACGGCCCAGGCATTGCTGGACCACGATGGACCGTAGAGCGGCAGGGATCAGAGGACGCCACGCCCTTTGAGAAATTGCTCCAGACCAACATGAGTGATGGTTTCGAATTCGGCCACCGCCGCGGCAAACCGGTCGCGTTGCTTGATCATCAGCCGAAACACCTGGCGCATCTCGCCAGACACGCCAAACCGCTGCCAGTGTTCGGCAACATGGCTGGGCATGTCCAGATCGCGGCAGAAATCGGCTATATCGTCATATCCGAGTTGCGCCAGGCTCGACTTTACGTCCGCGGGAGACATCCGGTCTTCCGTCGCATGGTCGTGCAGCCTGTGGGCCAGCAGCCGCAAATCGGAAGGCGATGATTCGAGCACCCGTTTGACGATGTTCGGCACCTGCATTGGAAGCTTCGGCATCTGGTTTTCTCCGGTCTTTTCAAGCGCCATGGATACAACGATGGCATCTCGGGATGCAAATCATATCGGTTGCTCCGCAACCGTTGCCATAAGCGGTGACGCATCACTTCTGCCCCGATCCGGCCTCTCTGAAAAGTTGGTTCTGTGTGGCGGAATATCAAATTGAAAAAGCGACCTCGAACGGCCTTGGCGCTTGTCGATATGCCGTCATCTTGCACCTCACTCGTCGGTCGCCAACAGGCGCATGGCTGTGGCTTCGTCGGTCACAAACGTATTCGGCTTGACGGATTTCAAGGTTGCCCGGATCGCCAGGGTTTTCTCAATCCCACCGGAAATCAACACCTTGTCCGACAATCGCGACAGGCGATCAACCGACACGGAAATGCAGCGTTCATTGACAGGGTGGGGAACCGGCTGGCCATCCCTGTCGAGAAAATTGTAAAGAACATCTCCCACCGCTCCGGCTTCGATCAGCGAGATCCGCTCAGCCTCCGAAACATGGCCGGTCCGGTAAGATGTGGTCAATGTCGATATGCCGCCACATGACAGCAACACGACGTCACAGGTTTCAGCCATGCTCATGATATGGTCGAGCCCGCAATGCTCCAGCAGTGCATGCTTGGTCTGGGCGGAATCGACAATCGCCGGCGCCGGAATCAGGAAGCCTTCCGCGTCAAACAGTTCGGCAAACTGCCAGGCGAATTCCGCCGGATTGAACCGGCGTGCCTGGGCAATTCCGCCGAGTAGCGAGACGACCCTGGCCCCCTCGAGGGTCCGCCCTTCGACATAGGGAAGCATGGTATGAAGCGTTCGTCCCCAGCCAACGCCGATGGTCACGTTGTTGCGCATCAGGCCCGAAACATATTCGCCTGCGGCGGCGGCGATGACCCGCGTCGGGTCGCCATCGTCTTCCGTGAACGGAGCGACAATGGCCTTGGCCAGGCCGAACTTCTTCTCGAGCTGGATCTGGGCCTCGATCAACGGCCCCAGTTTCGACTTGATCCGGATCACGACTTCGCCGCGCTTTCTGGCTTCCGAAAGCAGGCGCGTGATCATGATACGGTTGACGCCGAGCCGATCCGCCACGTCCGATTGCGTGAGGCCTTCCACGTAGTAGAGCCATGCCGCGCGCACCCGCAACTGACTTTGCGGATCCGACACCGGTTTACCGCGACCGACAGAGCCGCTCGGTAGTGTGTCTGCTGCCATGAGATATTCCTGCACTGATCACCGTTTCGCCAGCTATCATAGATGGGTACGCAGGAGTTTTCCAACCTCGTCGGGAATTTCGAATTGCGGAACGTGTCCGACATTGTCGAACAGGTGCAAGCTTACCCGGCCCGGAGCCCGCAAAGCATGTTGCCAGGGGATGATCCGGTCTTGCCTTCCCCAGACAATTCGCGTCGGCGTTGCGACCCGGTCCAATGCGGATTTCATGTCAAAAGCCTGAACCCCATCGGGGAAGACTGCATCCGCCAAAGCATTTTGCGCCAGACGCATACCGGCATCTGCGCGCGCAGCCATCGCTGCCCGCACATAGCCATCGCCGATCAACCGCTCATCCGCAACCATCTGCTTCAGCCAGGGGCCCAGGCTCTCGGCGCGCGTGGCGTTTCCAATTCCGGTGAGAGCTTGTCCATTGATATCGGGTCCAAGCCCGGCCGGCGCCAAAAGCGTCAGGGAGCATACTGTCTTGGGCCGAGTGTCGGCGAGCGCAAGGGCAGCCGCGCCGCCGAGGCTGTGGCCAATCAGATGTGCAGATCCCAGATCAAGCGCGTCAAACGCCCGGCGCACTGCCGACACAAGATCGGCAAAGCAGGATATGCGAAGTCGCGGCGACTTGCCGTGAGATGGCAGCTCGATCCGGAAGATCGGATGGTCATTCAAGTACCCTTCCAACGGTGCCCAGGATTTCGCATCGCTGGCAAAGCCGTGGATCAGCAGGATCGGCGTGCCGGATCCGGCTTTGCTGCGTGACACGGCCAGGGGGCCGGTCTCGGAGACGAAGCCGGGTGGTGCCGCCATCGGCAGCGGTAGTGGTTGATCCAGGATGCCACGCACATCCTCGGCCTGAACCCGGCCGCGAGGCCCGCTTCCAGCAACATCCTCAATATCAAGTCCGGCCTTGCGTGCCAGCGAGCGGGCCAGGGGCGTGGCGCGCGCCTTCTGGCGAGCAGGCGGAGCGGAAGAAGCATCGTCAGCCGGCGCGGTGGCGACCGGATTTGAATCACGGTCAGGTATTGCTTCCGGCGCCGGATCAGATGCGTGAGGTATCGCGGCTTCGGGTGGCGCACCGACCTTCTCGCCCTCGGCATAGATCCAGGCTACCGGCTGCCCGATTGGCACATCTGTGCCTTCGGCAACCGGATGATGCAGGTAACCGCTCGCGGAAGCCTCGACCTCCATTGCCGCCTTGTCAGTCTCGATATCGAAAAGCGGATCGCCTTGACCCACCTTCTCGCCTGCCGCGACATGCCATACCGAGATCTTGCCACTGGCCATGTCCATGTCGACTTTCGGCATGATGACTTCAACAGGCATCAGATAAGGCCTTTTGCAATGTTACGGGCAGCTTCCACAATGTCGGGCACCTGAGGCACGACAGCCTTTTCAAGCTCGGGATTGTAGGGAATAGGGCTTTCCGCCCCCCCCAAGCGAACAATGGGCGCCTCGAGGAAATCGAATGCGTCGCTCTCGGCGACCATGGCCGATATTTCCGCACCAACACCCAAAGTCTTGACCCCCTCATAGACGCAGATCAGTTTTCCGGTCTTGCGGACAGAGCCCAGAACCGTCTCCCGATCCATCGGGCGCACGGTGCGAAGATCAATCACTTCGACATCAATGCCCTCGCTGGCCAAAGTCTCCGCAGCGCTCAAAGCCTTGTGCACCATCAAGGATGTGGCAACGATTGAGAGATCCTTGCCTGACCGGCGGATCGCAGCCTTGCCGATAGGTGTTGTGTAGTATCCCTCAGGGACGTGGCCCTTCATCTTGTAGAGGATCTTGTGTTCGAAGATCATCACCGGATCAGGGTCCTCAAGCGCTGCCAGCAGCATGCCTTTGGCATCTTCGGGCGTGGAGGGCTGGATAACCTTCAGACCCGGCACGTGACCAAACCAGGCTTCGAGGCTTTGCGAATGTTGCGCCGCTGCTCCGGTTCCCGAGCCCGCCGGAAAGCGCATCACAAGCGGAACAGAGACGGCACCGCCCAGCATGTAGCGGATCTTGGCCGCCTGGTTGACGATTTGCTCCATCGCCAAGGCAGCAAAATCCGAAAACTGGAATTCAAAGATCGGTCTGAGGCCCGTCAAAGCCGCCCCGACAGCTACGCCAGCGCCGCCAAGCTCCGAAATCGGCGTGTCCATCACCCGGTCCGCGCCGTATTTCTCGACCAGATTGCCGGTCACCTGGAACGCGCCGCCATAAACGCCGATGTCTTCTCCCATCAGTATGACCCGTTCATCGCGCTCCAGGGAGATGTCCATCGCCTCGCGAATTGCTTCCGCATAGGAGAGTTCGCGAAGCTCGGATTTGCCCTGAGCGTTCATGCCGCAGCTCCATCGGTATAGACAAAACGGGTGGCATCACCGAGTTCGGGCGAGGGGCTCGCCGCCGCAAATTCAATCGCCTCCTTGATCACCCGCGCCGCTTCGTCGTGCAGCGCTTCGACCTCGGCTTCCGACATGATCATGTGCGCGACGAGCAACTCGGTCATTTGCCGGATCGGGTCGAGATCCATCCACTCGCTGATCTCTTCCTTGGTACGGTAGCGGTTGCGGTCGGATTTCGAATGACCACGCCACCGGTAAGTCAGATTCTCGACCAGGCTTGGTCCATCCCCCGCCCGCGCCCGCGCAACGGCGGCATCGACGGCCTCGGTCACTGCGGAGAAGTCATTGCCGTCCACCGTTACACCCGGCATCGAATAGGCGACGGCGCGCTCGGCGATGTTCTTGACTGCGGTGGATCGTTCCGTCGAAGTCGACATGCCGTATTTGTTGTTCTCGCAGACAAAAACTACCGGGAGCTTCCAGACGGCAGCCATGTTCAGCGCTTCATGGAAGGCGCCTTCATTGTTGGCACCGTCACCGAAGAAGCAGACTGTCACAGCCCCCGTTCCCAACCGCTTCGCCGACAGCGCAGCGCCCACGGCAATCGGCAGACCGCCGCCGACAATACCGTTGGCGCCCAGATTGCCCTTGGTCACATCGGCAATGTGCATCGAGCCGCCCCGGCCCCGGCAATAGCCGGTGTCCTTGCCAAAGAACTCGGCGAACATTTTTCCAAGATCGGCGTTCTTTGCAATGCAATGGCCATGGCCGCGGTGGGTCGAGGTGATCTTGTCTTCATCACTGAGCGACATGCACGAGCCGACCGCGGATGCCTCCTGCCCGATCGACAAGTGCATTGTGCCGTGAATCAGGCCGCGCGTGTAGCAGTCTTCCGCACCTTCCTCGAACCTGCGGATCAGGATCATCTTGCGCAACGCCCCTTTCAACGCCTCCGGGCTATAGGCGCGCACGGCATAAGGGGTATTGATCTCAGACATTGGCCGCCACTTTCCCGTAGAGCATTTCATCCTGGCGTCGCCGCAATTCGACGATCTTCGCGTTTGGCAGAGTGGTATTGAGTGCGGTGATCAATTCACCTTTCCGGATCGGCGCAGTCACCGTTGCACCGGTCAGCAGACCGGCCGGCTGCGCTTGCGCAGCGCGTGCCCGGGAAACTTCCATGGCCCAGGCGCGGTAGGTGTATTCGCCGATCTGATCGAGCTTTTCGCCCGGTTTCAGATCCCGTTTGGCCACCGCCGCAACTTCGGCAACAGGCCGGTCGAGGGGGATCATATCGGCCTTGCCGTAAAGGACGGCGCGCGCGCAGGTCAGCGGAACTTCCAACGAGGTCAGGTGATAGGGCCGGATAAACTCGAAATAAGGACCATCGCCCATCTTCAGATCGGTCAGGCGCTCGCGAATACGCGGGTGTTCGGCTTCGATGATGACGAAGACGCCGGGCGAAACCCCCTTGCCGATCGAGTAGTCGACCCGGCCTATGCCTTTCAACAGACCACCGTCCTTTTCAGGAATCAGGGTCTTGGCCAGATCCTTCGGGCCGGCGGCAGGACCATGCATGCCATCACAATCAGGGATCAGTCCGGTGGCGTTGGCGATGGCAGACATTTCCACCATGGTCTTCGACCCGTCGACAAATTCGACCAGCAGACGCGGGTTCATGTGACGCTGCATGGCTTCGGCTTCGTAGGCATCAGGCGTCGCGTCGATGTTGAGCGGGTTGTTCTTGCCCTTGCCGGCGCAGATGATCTTGTGCCCCATCGCCGAGACGAACTCGATCAGCTCCATGCAGGACGACGGTTCGTCGCCCGCACCCAGACTGTAGACCACGCCCAACCGCTCGGCCTCGCGCCGCAGGTAGGAGCCGATGGTGACGTCGGCTTCGACATTCATCATCACCAGATGCTTGCCACGCTCCATCGCGCGCAGCCCGATTTCCGCGCCGACTGCAGGAATGCCCGTCGCGTCGATGACCACATCGATGAGGCCCGATTCGAGGATTGCGTCGGCGTTGTCGGCGATCGCGGTCTTGCCGCTCTCGATCACAGCGTTCAACGCATCTGTCGTGTTGGCGTCCTGGCTGGAACCTTTCGACCGTCTGGCGATCTCGACCGCCCGGTGCGCCGCCGCCGGGTTGATTTCCGAAATGGCGGCAACCTCGACGCCATCCATCATCGAAGCCCGCGTGACGATGTCGGTTCCCATCTCGCCTGAACCGATCAGACCGATGCGCACCGGCCTGCCGTTACCTGCCCGCGCCGCGAGATCCTTGGCCAACCCCGTCAGTGCAATGTTTGACCCCATTTCGACAACTCTCCCATAATCAACAGCTGCCCAAGCATCATGAACTTTAGTACTCATGTCAACTCAATTGTTCGTTCATATTCGGCGAATCCTATTGACTTCCAAGCCCATCTGAACAAAGTTAGCCTTGTAAATGCTAATGTTCAGATCATTGTGCAGGATCACAAAGGTCAAGGCGTAATCCCGGGGAGATTGCGACTCGGGTATTCAAGCGAACTCTAGGGAGGAGAATCCAATGAAATTCAGAGGCAAGCTCTCGCGGCGCTCTTTTTTGAAGAACACCACCGCGACAGGAATTGCGATCGCTGGCACGACGTGGGGCACCCCGTTGCTCGCGGCATCCCATCTTCCGGATCCGCAAAGCGTGCTCGACGATATTTCAATCTCTAAATACGTGCGCAAGGACTACCAGAAACTCTATGGAATGTCTGACGACAAACCAATTTGGGACAACAGCAAGGACTGGATCAGGACCGTAGACTGGGACGCTGTGCGCAGCGAACTGGCTGGAACAACGGTTCGCTTTGCAGTTGGCGCTGCCGATGCTGAGTCGGCAGCTGAAGGTCTTGTGCCGTTTGAAGCACTTTCAGGTATCAAGGTCGAACTGGTTCCGATCCCGGATGACAGTTTCTACGACAAGGCACTGGCCGAATTCATCTCGGGCAATGCATCCTTCGATGCACTTCAGTTCTTCTCGCCCTGGCTGGGAGACTTCGCAGCGCCCGGCTTCCTGCATGAACTCGACGGGTTCGCAGACAAGTGGAACCTGCCGCTCGACGATTTCTATGACACCTACCGGCTCAACTACGGTTTCTTCAACGGCAAGATGTACGGCATCCCGTTCGACTGCGACGTCCAGATGGTTCATGTCCGCAAGGGCTATATGGAGAAGCTCCTCGGTGGTGAAGTCGACCGCGTCAATTCTATTCCGACCTATGACGAACTGATCCGCGTCTCGCGCGAACTCAACAAGGTCGAACCCGGCGTCTCCGGAGTAGGCTTGATGGCCGCACCGGGCTTCTGGTCAACCTACACCTGGGAACACGTATCGGCGCAGGCCGGCATGATGCTGTTCGACGAAAACTGGGAACCAATCTTCAACGGTGATGCCGGCATGAAGGGACTCGAGATTATTCTCGAACTGTCCAAGAACGCCAATGAAGGCCATGCCGGTGCCGGTTGGCCGGAAAACCGTGCCGCCTGGCTCGGTGGTCAGGTTGCCACCAACATCAGCTGGCAGGATTCCGGCACCCAGGCCATGCGCCCGGACCAGTCGCAGATCGTCGACGACTTCGTCACTATCTACGAACCCCGCATCGCCGGAGGGCGCTTGGCGCCGCCGAATATTGCCGGGTCCACCTCCTGTGTCGCCGCATCGGCTCAAAATGCCGAAGGCGCCTTCCTGATGCTGGCCTTCCTCACCACCGGTTCGATCATGGCCATGAACGAAGCCAATGCCAACGGCGTTGCTCCGGGCTACAAGTCGGTGTTGACCAACCCCAACCTTCAGGAAGTCTCGCAGCCAGCCAAAGTCTGGGCCGACTCGCTTGAACACGCCTGGTGTTCACCGCGTCTGCCGGGAGCCTTCCCGATTGAACAGGCCATCGGCAACGAGATCAACCGGGCGGTTGTTGGCCAGATCACGGCCAAGGAAGCCCTCGACAACGCCGCATCCGCCGTCAAGGCCATAATGGCCAGCAACGGCTTCTACCAGGGCAAGGATCCGGTAGACTACGCGGCTGCGGCGCCGGGACTTTATGTCGGAGAAGGCAAGAAGCTTCCCTTCTGATAGGCAACAAAACAACAGACAGACAGGATCTCAATGTGAGTAAATCCTCCCTGTCGGACACCGGGGCGGCTGCGGTCGCCCCGGTCCCGCCGACGCACCAGAAGCTGAAACGGCGAAGCAAGCGCCTCAAGGCATGGTTTCCATACCTGCTGGTGGCGCCGGCCGTCATCTATCTCTTGCTGATCACTCTCTATCCGGGCATCTATGCGGTCATCCAGAGCTTCCACCATGTGAAGTTTGGGCCCTGGCAACCGGTGGGCCTGGCCAATTACATTCGCCTGTTTCAGGATTATCAATTCTGGGGCGCGATCTGGAACACCCTGGTGATCGGCTCGGTCTCGCTGGTCCTGCAATGTGTGCTCGCGCTTGCGATTGCCTTTTATGCCTACCGCGACCCCTGGGTAAAAGGCTGGCGGATCATCTTTCTGGTTCCGATGCTGTTCATGCCGTCGGCGGTGGCGTTCATCTACAAATTGTCATTTCTCGACGCCCGGGTGTTTGCCGACCTTCTGATGCGGATCGGCCTGATTGACGGCAATATCGCTTACCAGTCGTCGATCTGGATGAGCCGTGGCATTCTGATCCTGGCCGACGTCTGGCAATGGACTCCGTTCCTGTTCATCATTTTTGTCGCCGCTTTGCAGGGACAGGACGAGGAGGTCGAGGAAGCCGCGCGGCTTGATGGCGCATCCTGGTATGCGATCTTCTGGAACATATCGCTACCGATGATGAAGCCGGTGATTGCCGTTGCCCTGATCCTGCGCGCCATCGACATCACCACGATGTTCACCAACGTCTTCATCATCACCAAAGGTGGCCCGGCCTTCGGCACGGAAACCATCAGCTATTTCATCTATCGAACCGGGTTCAAGTTCTTTGACTTTGGCTATGCCTCTTCCGCATCGGTGATCATGCTGGTGATCACCATTATCATTGCGCAGCTTGTCGTAAAGCGCGCCTTTGTCTCGGCGAGGAACTGATCCATGGCCTCACAACGCAAAAGCTCCCGAGGCGAAAGCCTGCTGCTGCGATACGCAATTCTCGGCGCCTGGGCCTTGTTCTGCCTGGCTCCCGTGCTGTGGTTCCTGTCCATCGGACTGCGCCCCCGGACAGAGATCATCACGCCACAACCGATCTACTGGCCGAGCTTCTCGCTCGATGCCTGGCACATGATCTGGGAAGACTGGCCGATGGCCAAATATCTCCGCAACTCGGTCGCGGCGATCTTCGGATCGGTGATCATTGATCTCGTGCTCGCGGTGCCTGCGGCCTATTCACTGGCCCGCTACACCTACCGGGGCAGAGACGATATCGGCTTCTATATCCTGTCAACGCGCATGATGGCTCCGGCAATTGTCGCGATCCCGATCTTCTTCCTGTTCCGCAATCTCGGCTTGCTGGATACCATCTGGGCACTGATGCTGATCTATGCCGCGATCAACCTGTCCTTTGTGACCTGGATTATCCGCTCCTACATGCTCGACATTCCCAAGGAGCTGGAAGACGCCGCCCGGACCGATGGTGCAGGCGATCTGCGCATCCTGTGGGAAATCATCATTCCCGCTGTCCTGCCCGGCATTATCACAGCTTCGGTGATCGCCATGATTTTTGCGATCAACGAGTTTCTCTTCACGCTGCTGATCGCCTCGACCCCCAACGCCTACACGATGTCGGTGGCGCTGGCGAACTTCACCGGCGGATCCGACGGTCTGATTTACAATGCAATTGCACTGGTTGCCTTCCTCGCCTTTGTGCCGGTCTTCCTGGTGGTTGTCGCCATCCAGAAGCACCTGTCGCGCGGTCTGACCATGGGCGCAGTGAAAGGATAAGAATATGGCGAGAATTGAACTGACGGGCATTCAGAAAAAATGGGGCACCGTCTGGGGTGTCCGCGATGTCAATATCGACATCGCCGATGAAGAATTCATCGTCTTCCTCGGACCTTCGGGCTGTGGCAAGACGACGACGATGCGGATGATCGCTGGCCTGGAGGACCCAAGCGAGGGCGAGATCCGCATGGACGGCGAGGTCATGAACGAAATCGATGCCCGTGACCGGGATGTGGCCATGGTGTTCCAGGGCTATGCGCTCTATCCCAACATGTCGATTTACGAGAACATCCGTTTTCCGCTGCGGATGCGCGGCGTCGACAGAAGCGAGCATGACACGCTGGTCCGGCGTGCCGCGGGCCTGGTCGAAATGACCGAGTATCTCGACCGCAAGCCCGGCGCCCTGTCGGGTGGCCAGCGCCAGCGCGCAGCGCTTGCACGCGCCATCGTGCGCCAACCGCAGGTCTTCCTGATGGATGAACCCCTGTCCAACCTCGACGCCAAGCTGCGTCAGGCCATGCGGGTTCAGATCAAGCACATTCAGCGGCAGCTGAAAATCACCACTGTCTATGTGACCCATGACCAGATCGAAGCCATGACGCTCGCCGACCGGATTGTCATCATGCAGTCCGGCCTGATCCAGCAGATCGGCACACCCGACGAGATCTACAATGATCCGGCCAACACCTTCGTTGCCGGCTTTATCGGATCTCCGCCGATGAACCTGATCGAAGGCCAGTTGAGCGATGGCGTGTTTACGGCTCCAGGGATCAAGGTCGCCGGGCTCTCCCTGTCCCCCACTGGCAAGGTCACGCTTGGAATTCGCCCGGAAGACTGCACCGTGGGCGGCAATGGCGCGCAACTCAAGGGCACGGTTTACGGTGTTGAGCCAACCGGCGACATCACCTATCTGACCATCAAGGCGGGTGAGAAACTGCTCGAAGTCAAGGCGGAGCGCAATTGTCGTTCGGAACTGGGCGTGGAGGAATCAGTGGCATTTGACCCGGCGCGCATTTACCTCTTCGATGCTAAGACCGGTCAGCGCCTGCGCTGACCCGCCCGCGACAGCCCTGGGAGGCCTGATGACGTTCGATTACACTTCGATGGGATTTTACACCTTCGACGCGCTGTGCCGGCCGGTCAGTGACCTGCCGCCAGGCGGCGGCACCCTGTTTGTCGACGATTTCGCCCTGGCTGTCTCTGGGGCTGCGGGGTCTGCCTCCATCGTGGCGGCCAAGCATGGCCTCAAGGTGCAGGCGGTTGGCGGCGTTGGCCATGACCTGATGGGTGACTGGGTGCTGCGGCGGCTTGACGATTTTGGCGTCGACCGGCTGCTGATCCAGCGCTGCGAAGGGTTCTCGACGTCGTCGAGCATTGTCACCACCCGGCCCGACGGCGCCCGGCCAGCCTTGCACAAGCTCGGGGCGACGGCCGGCTTCTATGTTGACGATGATCAGGTCGACCGGGTGCTCGACACCAAAATTCTTCATATCGGAGGCGTCGGGCTGATGGATGCCATGGACCAGGGCCGCAATGCCGATATTCTGAAGGAGGCCAAGAAGCGCGGCTGCACCACGACGCTGGATGTGTTTGCCTCAACCCAGGACGACCTGCCGCTGATCAAGCCGCTTCTTGCCAATACAGACTTCTTTATGCCTTCCGAGGAAGAGGCAGCGGCCCTGTCCGGCTTGTCCGATTTCGAGGACATTGCAAGCTTCCTGCTCGATCACGGCGTCGGCGCCGTCATCCTGACACTGGGAGCCAACGGCGCCATGTACAGGGACGCCAAGGGAAACAAGATCGACATACCGTCCTATGCCATCGACGTGGTCTGCACCTGTGGCTGCGGTGACTGTTTCAACGCCGGCTTTGCCACGGGACTGCATCTGGGGAAATCCATCGAGGACTGCATCCGGATGGGCCAGGCCACCTCGGCACAGAATGCGATGGGATTGGGATCGCAGGCTGTTGTGAAGGATCTCGACACGACACTTTCCTTCATGGCAAAAACCAGAACTCGCGATTATGTTGTCAAATGAAAAAGGAGGGCCGCTGAAAATGTCCGTTTCGCACCCCGATCCAAGAGAGCTGACACTGCCATTGCGTGACCTCGTCAGGGGCCTTCATCAGAAAGCGTCCTCTTCGCGCGCCCTTCTGGCGCCTGCACTTGAGTTTCTTCCAGGCCCCTTGCGCGAAGCGATAAGGGATATCACACAGATCAATCGTCCAGGCGGGAAGGTGTTACGTTCCTTTCGGAAACCGGATTCGGCGGCTGTTGTCCGCACCGCGGCAGCGCTGCGTGGAGAAACCGTGCCGGCTGTGGACACGGTTTCAGTTGCTGCGTTTGCCATCCGTATCCTGCTTGACGCTGCCAACGAGCAGGACTTCCTGATCAGCAAGACCATCCTCGCACTGTGCTGGCATGATGTGGGAGACCGGCGGTTTCGCGCTGCAGCCTATGTTCACGCCCTTGTTAACCGGAACCCGTTTGGTGTGGCTCCCGGCCTGGTTCATACCGAGGCTGATTTGGATGGTAGGGAACGCAAACGGATTTGCATTGCCCTGGTTCTCTGGCTCCTCGCTGATCATGAAGATGATGGCGCTTGCGAGGAGGAACTGGTGAGGATTGCCGGCTGGTTGGCGGGCGATTGTCTGGATGCCTGTCAAGCCCGATGGGACGATGCAGAACAGCTTGAAATCGTGTTAATCGAGACTGCGGGACGGATCTGACGTGAAAGACGCCCTGCATGTCCTCGATAAGCGTAACCTTCCTGTCCGCAAGACCATTCGCCGCGCCCGCTGGTTCACAGCCTCTTTTCGCGATTTTCTCGGCTCGGTTTCGGATGAAACGCAACGACACTATGTCCTCGATGAAGGAAAGCTCATATCCGCATTCACGTCATGGTTCCGTGCCTTCGAAGCGCAAAAGTACAAGGCCAGGGAACATCGACTGGAATATGTGACCTTCTCGGCTGGTTTGATGTTGCGGGAACTGGTGCGTCACGCGCCTGTAACGGCTGAACCATATGTCGGCCCGGTCGATCAGAGTGCGCCCGAGGGGTTCTGGCCGGAAGGCTACTTGTACGTCACATTTTGCCTGGCCGTCAGAGAGGCTGTCATTGAGCAGGACTTTTCACTGGTCAACGATGTGACGCCGGAGCTTGGCGACCTCCGGACCTGGTGGTCCTTCAGGGAGAATACACGCGACGATATTGATCTGGCCGTCAGTTTTTTTGAGCGGTTCGCCGGTGAAATGCCCAACTGGTCCACGCCGGGACTGTTTCTACCCCACAACTCCAGGGAAAAGACCCAAAAATCGCTCAGTTGAGCGCTTCCTGGATTCCGGCTATGGTGTTCGGTATTCCCGGCGACGCCGTCACAGCAATTGCCGTTGGCGTTTTGGTGATGAAGGGGCTGGACCCAGGGCCCACATTGATGACCCTCCATCCGGAAAACTTCTACGCTGTTATGATCGTCTTTGCCATTGCCAACGTGCTGATGCTGCCACTTGGATGGGTAGCCGCCAAAAGCGCGCGGTGGATTTTTGAAGTGCCGCGCGCCTTGCTGAACGCTGCCGTACTGCTGTTCTGCATTGTCGGCTCCTACTCTATCAACAATACCATGTTCGGCGTGACACTGATGCTGGCCGCGGGGGTGGTCGCCTTTGTACTGGAATCGCGCATGATCGCCATCGCTCCAGTTATTCTTGGCATCGTGCTCGGGCCACTTGTCGAAACCAATTTCACCACATCAATGATCATTGCAGATGGAAACCTGGTCGGGTTTTTCAGTCGTCCCGTTGCGGCTGGATTGGGAATCGTGACCCTGCTTATCTGGGGTGTCACCATTGTTCACGCTATTCAGGGCTTTCTTGTAAAGTGTCGACAGGATCCGGGGCTGGAAGAGTAAGGATGGTGGCAGCGGAGGATTTTTTGCAATCTTCTTGATATGGGTTGAATTGTCCCTCCGCGAACAAAGGCTGAAGAAGCAAGTTCAACACAAGCGGCGCCAGCGCTTCTTCAACAAGACCTTAGCAAGGCTTGTCTTTGTTGATGAAGCATCGACTAACTGCAAGCTAACCAAATGCACGGGGTGATCAGCAAAAGGCCAACATCTATCACGCTTGCTGGAATGGACTGTTTGCCAAACATTTCTGAGCCGCTTGCCGCACTATTCAGCTCGGATACAGGCCACCTGACGTCCGGCCACACGCCGTTCCGGCGGGATCGCCTCGGCGCATTTCGGTATCGCGATCGGGCAGCGCGGGTGGAACGCGCAGCCGCTCGGGATATCGAGCGGTGACGGCAATTCACCTTCGAGCCGCACCCGCTCCTGTTTCATGATCGGATTGGCCACCGGCGTCGCCGACAGCAACGCCTGGGTGTAGGGATGCTTCGGATCGGCAAACACGTTTTGCGCGGAGCCCGATTCCACCGGACGCCCGAGATACATCACCATTACATCGTCGGCGATATGCTTGACCACCGACAGGTCGTGGCTGATGAACAGATAGGCGAGGCCGAATTCCTTCTGCAGATCGATCAGCAGGTTGAGCACCTGCGCCTGGATCGACAGGTCCAGCGCTGACACGGGTTCATCGAGAACCAGGACTTTCGGGTTCAGCATCAGCGCCCGCGCGATGGCGATGCGCTGTCGCTGGCCGCCTGAAAACATGTGCGGGTAACGGTCGTAATGCTCAGGCCTGAGCCCCACCCGCTTCATCATGGCGCGGGCCTTGTGCTGCCGCGTCTCCGCATCGTCCTTGGTATTGACCTTGAGCGGCTCCTCCAGAATGGCGCTGACCTTCTGGCGCGGATTGAGCGAGCCATAGGGGTTCTGAAACACGATCTGCACGGTACGCCGCAGGCTCTTGTCGGTGAGCGCCGCCGGCTTGCCATCGATCATCAGTGTGCCCGAGCTCGGCTCCTCGATCATGGTCACGAGACGTGCAAGTGTCGACTTGCCGCAACCCGATTCACCCACCACCGCAAGTGTCTTGCCGGGACTGAGATCGAAGCTGACGCCGTTGAGCGCGCGCACCAGCGCCGGCTTGCCGAACATGCCGCGCTTGACTTCATAATTGCGGGTCAGGTCGGTGGCGTGGAGAACCGGGCTCATGCCGGCACCTCGTGTGCCGGTGTGCCGTCAGCCGGAACGCCGTTCGCAAGCGGGTGATTGCACAAGGCGAGCCCCATTTCCTGTCCCTGCTGTACCGCACCGACACGACAGCTGTCGGTGGCAAACGTGCACCGCGGCTCGAACAGACAGCCTGGGGGCCGGTCGAACTGGCCCGGCACCACACCCGGAATCGACGGCAGGTGCCCGCGCCCGGTGGCCCGTTCCGGCAAGGCCGACAGCAATGCCGCGGTATAGGGATGATGCGGATCGGCAAACAGCTCCTCCACCTTCTGCTCCTCGACTTTCTGGCCGGCATATTGCACCTGGACACGGTGCGCCATTTGCGCCACCACGCCCATGTCGTGGGTGATCAGCACCAGCGCCATGTCGAACTCGGCGCACAGATCGCGCAGCAGATCCAGAATCTGTGCCTGGATGGTCACGTCCAGCGCTGTCGTCGGCTCGTCCGCGATCAGGAGCTTCGGCCGGCAGGAGGCGGCCATGGCGACCATCACCCGCTGGCTCATGCCGCCCGACAACTGGTGCGGGAACGCCGACAGCCGCTGCTCAGGCGAGGGAATGCCCACCGCCCGCATCAGATCGATGGCGCGCGCCTTGCGCTCGGCGCGGTCAAGCCCGGTGTGGCGCTTGAGCATCTCGCCAATCTGGAAGCCGACCGTAAAACACGGATTGAGGCTCGACATAGGCTCCTGGAAGATCATCGCGATATCGCGGCCGATGATACTGCGCTTGTCCCGTGCGGACATGGTCAGCAGGTCCTTGCCGTCAAACCGCATGACATCGGCTGTTACCGATGCTGTGTCAGGCAACAGCCCCATCAGCGCCAGCATCGCCACTGATTTTCCGGATCCGGATTCACCGACGATCGACAGGATTTCGCGACCATCGACATTCAGATCAACCCCGTCCACGGCGCGGAACGGTCCGGACGCGGTGTCGAAGCTGACGGTCAGGTTCTTGATTTCGAGCAGGGACATCAGCTTTTCTTCAGTTTCGGATCGAGTGCGTCACGCAGACCGTCGCCCATCAGATTGATCGCCAGCACGGTGACCAGGATCGCCACGCCGGGGAAGGTGACCACCCACCAGGCCCGCAGGATGAATTCACGCGCCTCGGCCAGCATCGTGCCCCATTCAGGCGTTGGCGGCTGTGCGCCCATGCCCAGAAAGCCAAGCGCTGCGGCGTCGAGGATTGCCGACGAAAACGACAGGGTCGCCTGCACGATCAACGGCGCCAGGCAATTGGGAAGGATTGTCAGGAACATCAGCCGTATCTTGCCGGCGCCCGCCACCCGCGACGCGATCACATATTCTCGGTCACGCTCGGACATCACCGATGCCCGCGTCAAGCGCACAAAATGCGGCTGAAGGATCAGCGCGATGGCAATCATTGCGTTGAGCAGGCCGGGGCCCAGAATGGCGACCAGCACCAGCGCCAGCAGCAGCGACGGAAACGCCAGGATCACATCCATGATGCGCATGATCACAGTGTCGACCCAGCCGCGGAAATAGCCGGCGATCAGGCCGATCATCACGCCGCTGGAAACCGAAAGCACCACCACGAACAGCCCGATAAACAGAGAAAACCGCGCTCCGTACATCAACCGGGATAGAATATCGCGGCCCACGGCATCGGTTCCCAGCAGGTAGCTCAGGTTACCCCCCTCCTGCCAGAATGGCGGCAGCAGGAAGGCTTCGCGGTTCTGCACGCTCGGCGAATGCGGCGCGATCAGGGGTGCGAAAATTGCAACGAAAACAACGATGGAGAACACCACAAGCCCAAGCACGGCACCGCGATTCTGGCTGAAATAATACCAGAATTCGGAAAACCGGCCGCGGCGCAGCGGCGTCTGGTCGGGGGAAGCAACTGTTGTGTCAGTCATGGCCCACCCTCAATGCCTGATGCGTGGGTTGATCAGCCCGTACAGCAAATCAACGATGAGATTGACGAGCATGATGACCCCGGCGATCAGCAGCAAGCCGCCCTGCACCACGGAGTAATCGCGTTTGAACACCGAATCGACCATCCACTTGCCGATGCCCGGCCAGGAAAAGATGGTTTCGGTCAAAATGGCGCCGGCAAGCAGAACGCCGACCTGCAGACCGATCGTGGTGATCACCGGGATCAGCGCATTGCGCAACGCATGCACCCCGATCACCCGCCGAGGCGGCAGCCCCTTGGCGCGCGCGGTGCGGACATAATCCTCGCCCAGCACCTCCAGCATTGCCGAACGCGTCTGCCGTGCAATCACCGCCAGCGGAATTGTTGCCAGCACGATGGTCGGCAGCACCAGATGGCTCAACGCTGACTTGAAGGCGCCGGACTGGCCCGACAGCAGGCTGTCGATCAGCATGAAGCCGGTGACCTGCGGAAAGAAATAGATCAGCGAGATCCGCCCCGACACCGGGGTCCACTGCAAAATGCCGGAAAACAGGATGATCAGCAAAAGCCCCCACCAGAAGATCGGCATTGAATAGCCAACCAGCGCGGTGCCCATCAGGCCCTGATCGAGCCACGAGCCGCGCTTGACGGCGGCAACCACACCGGCGGGAATGCCGATCAGTGTCGCCAGGATGATGGCGCAAAGCGCCAGTTCGATGGTCGCCGGGAAAAGCGTCAGGAATTCATCAAGCACCGGTCGCTTGGTGACGATCGAGGTGCCAAAGTCGCCGTGCAGAATGTCGACGAGATAATTGTAGTACTGGACCGGAATCGACTTGTCGAAACCGAGCATCGCCTGCAGTTCCGCATAGCGCGCGGGGTCAACGCCGCGCTCGCCGGCGAGCAGCATGATCGGGTCGCCCGGCAGCAACCGGATGAAGGCGAAAGCCACGATTGAAACCCCGATGAAGGTCGGGATCAGCAGGCCTACACGTGTAAGGAAAAAACGCAGCATATGATCATTGGCAACGGGGGCGTTTGTAAAACGCCCCCGTCTTTCCTGTTGAGGTTATTCGGCGATATCGACGCCGGTGAACCAATGGCCACCGAGGGGATCCATCACGTAGCCGGTGACCTTCTTGCTCATCGGCATGAAGACCACGGAATGGGCGATCGTGGCCCACGGTGCTTCGCGCTTGAAGACAACCTGTGCTTCTTCGTAAAGCTTGGTCCGCTCGGCCTTGTCTGAAACGGACTTGGCCTTCTGGATCAGCGCTTCAAACTCGTCATTGCACCACTGTGCACGGTTCGAGCCGCCAACACCGTCACAGCCCAGCAGCACGGCCAGGAAGTTGTCCGGATCGCCATTGTCGCCGGTCCAGCCGAGCAGCACTGCGCCGTCACGGTCCTTGGCCTTCGACTTGTCAAGATATTCGCCCCATTCATAGGAGACGATTTCCACATTGACGCCGATCTTCGAGAAGTCTTCCTGCATCACCTCGGCCATGCGGCGGGCATTGGGGTTGTAGGGACGCTGCACCGGCATCGCCCAGATCTTCATCGACAGATCCTTCACACCTTCCGCCTCGAGCATCGCCTTGGCGGCTTCAGGGTCAAAGGCGTCGTCTTCAATGGCCTTGTTGTAGGACCACATGGTCGGCGGGATCGGGTTCTTGGCGGCCTGGCCGGAGCCCTGGAACACGGCGTCCAGAATGGCCTGCTTGTTGATCGCCATGTTGAGCGCCTTGCGGACCTTGGCATTGTCAAACGGCGGCACAAGCGCGTTATAGGCCAGGTAGCCGACGTTCAGGCCTTCCTGTTCCATCACTTCAAGATCGGCATTGGCCTTGAGCGAATCCAGATCGGCCGGATTGGGGTACGGCGCAACGTGGCACTCACCAGCCATCAGCTTCTGCTGGCGCACGGATGCGTCGGTGGTGATGGCAAACACCAGATCGTCGATCTTTTCCTTGCCGGCCCAGTAGTCCGGATGTGCCTTGAAGCGGATCACGGCGTCGGGCTGATAGGCCACGAACTGGAACGGACCGGTGCCGATCGGCTTCTGGTTGAGATCAGAGGCCTTGCCGTCAGCTTCGAGTTTGTCGGCATATTCCTTCGACATGATCGAGGCGAAATCCATCGCCATGTTGGCGATAAACGGCGCTTCGGGACGATTGAGCACGAACTTGACCGTCATGTCATCGACCTTGTCGATCGACTTCAGCAGGTCGGGCATCGACATGCCGTTGAAATATTCCCAGCTAGCACCCTCGACATACTTGTTGAAGGGATTGTCTTGCTTGAGCTGGCGCTCGAACGAGAAGATCACATCGTCTGCATTGAGATCGCGCGTCGGTGTGAAGAAATCGCTTGTGTGGAACTTCACACCGGGACGAAGCTTGAAGGTGTATTCAAGGCCATCCTCGGAGACTTCATAGCTCTCGGCCAGGCCGGGCTTGGTCTCGGTGGTGCCGATGTTGAATTCAACCAAACGGTTGTAGATGTTCTTCGACGAGGCGTCGAAGGTGGTGCCTGATGTGTAGAGCGCGGGATCGAAACCTTCCGGCGATCCTTCCGAGCAATAGACCAGCGTCTTGGCTTGCGCTGCAGATGCAAACATCGCTGCGAGCGCGGTCGTGGCCAGAAGTAAGTTAAGCTTTTTCATGGCGCATCCCCTGTGGTTGTACGCATAATTCATTTTTCACCGGGGATTGATTTTCCCGACCCCAGCTTGCCGCGATCAAAGGCCAATCACCATATCAATGCAAGCATCATTCCTGTCTTTTTTGGCGATCTTCGCGCAATAATTCGAAATAGGCCGCTCGCGCTGCATGCAATTTCCATCATTTGCTGCGGGAATGATCGAAAATTGGAAAAAACCGCCAAAAATGCCTCAACCTTCCAAATAGCGAAAACCACCTAATTCAAATTTCAACAAGTGTTGTTCCTTTTTCCGAACTGCCAACGGAGGTGCGCACTGAGCGCTATTTCACGATCGTCTTCAGCAGCACAATTCCCTATTGCTTTCGACAGCAGCACTGAACCGCACCGGGTTTGCCGGAGGCTGCAATTTGAGCAGCGAATGTCTTTCGGACTTTGACCTCACAATGAAAATCTCCGTCCAAATTTTACCGAAGAAGCCCGCTCAAAACGGGAATCTACCCTATGATTCGCCACCCATATTCCGATGTGCTAAAATTCCTCGTGTCGCGTAATCTGCGGGAGGTAGTCATGCGTCAGATTTTTTTCTCGGCAATCATGTTCTCGTGTCTCATGCTTCCGGTCAATGCGGGCGAAAATCACATATTCTATACCGCAAGCGTCGAGGGACTCAGAACAGTGAACCTGAACCTGTTGAGCAGTGATGTCGCCCGTGACAGCGATTTCGATGTCGATGTGGTGATTACTGTGGTGGAAAAAGACTCCACAGGAAATTCATTGTACGTTGATCGGTCAGAACATTCTGCCAGCATTAGGTGTGGCGCCCCGGCATTGGTCAAAATCAGGGCAACCAGCTACAATATCAATTCCACGCTTTCTACCGGCATTGACTGGAAGCATGATCTTTGGTCGGCCGTTTGCATGTCGCCTACATCATAAGTAGTCCTGAATTGTTGATGTGGGTTTTGGGTCGGCGGCCTCCAATTATTTCCGTACTGGTTCGGCGAGCCAATTTTGTAGGCGTGATTTGAATGAACTCAATCCGATGAAACTGACTGCAACCCAGTCGCAGGCCGCTAACACAATGTTTAGATATCTTACAAAACAGGGGCACACGGTATGTGCGCCCCTGTGAGAGGCAATGGTCGCGACCAAATGCAAATGCATATCGCGCAAAAGTGTCCTGCGGTTTTGTGATAGCGACATGCAGAAACAAAGAGCTGACGCGCGCCACCTGACTCCGTTTGCATGCGCCGCGCGTTAAGCGCGCGAGGCGAGGTGGCGAAGGTTACCTCAATATCCGTCGAGTAGCTGATCGAACCGGGGGGGGTGGTCAATGCCGGCCTGCGGTGCTGCCAAGCTCGGTGAACCGTCATTTCCGGCGCGGTCATAGCTGACCAGGTCATTGCTGACACCAACGACGTAAGTGGTGAAGTCGTGGCCGGCCGGAGCCTGATAGACGTCGGGCGAGGAAGATTGGGCAAATGCGCCGGTGGAAGCTAAGCGGGACCGGCCGGGAGAACAGCCGGTCCTGCTACCGATGGAGTCCTAGCGAGCGAACACCGGCGAGCCGTCATTGCCGGCACGGTCATAGGTGATCTGATCATTTGACACGCCACCGATCGAACCGGTGGCTGTGTAGTCGACGCCGCCCTGCGGTGCTGCGTAGCTGGGTGAGCCGTCATTGCCGGCGCGGTCGTAGCTGACCAGGTCGTTGCTGACGCCAACGGCGAAACTGGCGGAGCCGTGGCCGGCCGGAGCCTGATAGACGTCGAGCGCGGAAGACTGGGCGAATGCGCCGGTGGTGGCTGCAAGTGTCAGGCCGAGGGTGATGAAGATCTTGTTCATAGGAGTGTTCCTTGTAGCGAATGAAGCTGATGATGTTGGAAGGCTGAGCGGGACCGGCCGGGAGAAAAGCCGGCCCCGCTTCAGGTGGGGTCTTAGCGAGCGAAAACCGGCGAGCCGTCATTGCCGGCACGGTTATAGGTGATCTGATCATTTGACGCGCCACCGATTGAACCGGTGGCTGTGTAGTCGACGCCGCCCTGCGGTGCTGCGTAGCTCGGTGAGCCGTCATTGCCGGCGCGGTCGTAGCTGACCAGGTCGTTGCTGACGCCAACGGCGAAACTGGCGGAGCCGTGGCCGGCCGGAGCCTGATAGACGTCGAGCGCGGAAGATTGAGCAAATGCGCCGGTGGTGGCTGCAAGTGTCAGGCCGAGGGTGATGAGGATCTTGTTCATAGGGGTGTCCTTTCTGGGACGTTGTATTGGATCAATTGCTACTCATGTCCGGCTGACCGGGCACAGCTCCGCCGATGACAGAAAATGAGGAAAATCGACCACAGGGGCGATACCGCGCATTCTGTCCTGTTTAACTGCAACATGAGTCTTAGATTGGTCGGGATTGCACCGATGTCATGAGCGGTCCAGCTTCGAGGGTGGACCGCTCAGATGCGTCCTATTTCAGTTCGATGACCGTCAGCTTGCCCTCGACCCGGTCGGCAACGAATTCGACGTTTGCGCCTTGCTTCAGTTTGGCCAGCAGCGTTTCGTCCTTGATACGGAACACCATGGTCATGGCTGGCATACCAAGATTTTTCAGTTCTTCATGGATGAGCGTGACTTTCTTGGCCTTGGCGTCGATCTTCTTGACCACGCCCTTAGTGTATTCCACGGCCAGCGCGCCCGAGGCGAAGCTGAGGGTGAGGATGGCGGCGGATGCGAGTTTCAGAATGGTTTTCATATCTATTTTTCCTTGGGGAGGTTGCTTGTGTCGGGATGTTTTAGTTCCGGATGTTACTTCTGAGCGACAACGATGTCGCCGTGCATTCCAGATTCATAGTGGCCTGGGATGAGGCAAGCTATCTTGAAGGCACCGTCGTTGGTGAACTTCCAGACGATCTCGCCGGACGTGCCCGGCGTAAGACGGATGGCATTGGGATCGTCATGCTCCATCTCCGGAAACTTTGCCATCATGGCTTTGTGCTCCATGACCTTGTCTTCCTGGTCGAGCACGAATTCGTGCTCCAGTTCGCCTGCATTCTTGACGGCAAAGACGATGGTCTGGCCTTTCCGGACTTTGAAGTCGCTGGGAGTGAAAATCATCTGGCCGTCGTCTGTTTCTTTCATGGTGACCCGGATCGTCTGGGTGGCTTTGGCCTTCTTGCCAGGCTCACCAATGGCCATGGCGTCAGCATGGCCATCTGAATGAGTTCCTCCGGCGAGCGCTGGAGAGGCAAGAGCTGCGAAGAGGAGTGCGAGTGTTACAGTATTCATTGTTTGATCCTTTGGTGCTTGGGAGGTAGATCAACCGTGCTTTAACGGCTTGGGTGTGGTGTGCGTCGTCGCATCGGCGGCCTGAAACTGTCCGGGAGCTGCCCGAACGGCTGACTTCAGAGGACAATGCGGCTGCGCATCCGCTCACAATAAGCGGCACTGCAGACATCAGAAATGTGAATTTCATGATGCGATCCGAGTAGGACACATCAGCGGCGCAATGAGCAGACGGTGCTCAAATGCGCACGATCAGACCCGCAGAACGGGCGATCCTACTTAGATTTTGGGAGGGCGGTGAAGGCCAGGGATTTCGCCGGTAATGCCGTGTTCGTCTATGAACTCGCGAGCGGCCAATACGACCGGTCCGCTTGTATCAGTCCGGCATGTCACGAGCGCGAAGCCAACGCAGGAGTCATAGCAGCAGTCCTGCTTTGCAAGCTTCGAACCTTGGTCAACCTTCGAATAGTCGGGATGGCTTTCGTCCGACGCCATGTGGGTATCCACATGATCCATCAGCTGGATTACACTTACCTGATCGTTGGCAGGTGGAGCGCTGTGTGTAGCGGCCGCAGCAATTGACAGCGGGTAGCCGGCCAGCGACATGATGATCGCCAACCTGATGAGAACCTGCAGCTTCCTGCAAAAGATTCGATACATCGCACACATATCCAACAGATAGACTCAAATTGAGTCGACTTCAAGGCATTGATATTGTTTCTTTTTCTTAACTTTTTGTTAACGCTAAGGACCTTCCCGCGTCATCAAAACGAGTGTTCATGGGCGGAAATGGCTACAGAAAACTGTCTTTTCTGTGACACCAACGAAATCCCTAGGAATGATTGGGAAACTGCATCGGGCGCGCCGCATTTGCGGCAGTGCCGCCGAACATGGAGTAATTGAAATATTACGTCGCAAATTGGCTTTTTTGCGTAGTCACAAAAGTCACTCCTCACGAGGTCATGCGAGAGAGGCTAAGTTGACTTTGAACTGGCCGTCATTTCGGCATCCCCCTGTTTGAGAATGCACTGTGGAACGTGAACAGCTTAAGATTTCCGTTCGGAGGGAGACCTTTAATGATTTCAAAGATAGTGGCCGCTTTGGTATCGATTATCGCTGGCAGGTGCCGCCGCTACGGCCACGGCATATGTTCAAGCGAGTGAAAGGACCGTCATCGTTCGACGACTGGATATGAAATCTATGGCCGAGGCAGAGAAGCTGATCGATACTATGTTCAAAGGCAGCAGCTCCTACGTTCTGGGTTGTTCAAAGCTGCCGCGGAAACGATATATCAGTGGTCTGGCAGCGCCCTTATCGCCTACTTCGCCGGCAATCCCGTCATTGCCGGCTCTGGAGCCAGTTCGGCCATTCTGACCCAACCCGCAGAGTTCATCGCACTGGCGAACGCCTTTGGTATGTACGCGAATTCTCTCTGTTCGGCCGCTGAAAGCCATCCTGATGCGTTGACCCCGGACATGCGTATGAGAGCGGGGAACGTTAGAGGCCTCGGGCCATTCGGGAAGAAAGTAGACCCTGCGACAGAGATTTCGTCGATGTCCGCCGAACACGCCTTTCACATAATGCTTCAGACCTGACTTCCTGCCATGCGAAATTTCGCCTGAAAACGAACTGACAGCTTCCAGACGAAGTGAAAGGTGCCAGATGGACGGGCCGTGTGAGCCTATGTCCAGCATGGGTGTATTTGGTACAGGAGGCGTTCTTGATGCGGACATCGCCAGCACAAATGCTGGTTCCGGGCGGATCAATGATGAATCACGGCATCATGTTGAGGCGATTTCTGGAGACGAGAAAACCACTGAATGGTAGCTGTATGACAACTCCGAATTCGATTGCCTGAAGGGGTACGACGGCGGCGCTGCCGGCAGGGCTCTTCGCCGCACTGAATGGGAAGAGCCTACGGGTCCTCACCATCCGTTTCGACGACGACAACACCAAAATCATGTTATGCCGAACCTACTCAGATTTGAGGCGCGCCCATCCCGGCCGCTCGAACAGGAAGTGCCCGAAACCAGTCATGCCGATAGCAAGATAGAGTATGACCGGTGTTGTCAGGGCTACCACGAAGACCGCGAGGCTGAGCGGTCCGGTTTGCGTGATCAGACCGGTATTCATAGCTAGCTCGCGAAAGATCGACATGGGAAGGGTGAAAGCCAGATAGATGACAAGCGAATGGGCACCGATCCATCGCAACCAGCCTGTATACGGCCGGTCCACCAAAACCACACTGAAGGCGCAAAGGGCCACCGCGCCTGCCACACCAAGCAGGAAATGCAGCGGTGGAAACGCGGCAAATCCCATGCGGGTTTCGTCCGGAAGCAGTTCGAAACCAGGGAGAAACACCAAAGCCCCGTTGACGACGAACCAGACAGTCAGCGCAGCAATTGCTTTCCCCCGGTTTTCGGCTATCCAGCCCGCCATCCGGAAAATCTGCGGAGCGAACGCATAGCCTATGTAGAAGAACACGAAATAGGCGGCAAATTGCGTCACAATGTAACTTGAAACGTTGATCGGAGCGATCTGCAAACCTGTCGCAGCAGCAATCACAAGCCAGTGCGGCATCCGCCATTGCCACAGCAGCTTTGCGGCAATGGCGAACACGCCGAGCATGTAGACAAACCACAACACGCCATAGGGCTGGACAATGGCGCGGGCAAGATCCGCCGCCATGGCAACGGGATCGCGCGCGAAAACACCCACTTTCAAAGCGATCATGATGAAAGCCCACAATCCATAGAAATACATGTAATGCACAAAACGGCGATCAGCATATCGCCGCCAGGGGCGAGCGATCACCGTCGAAAGAAACAGGCCGGAAATGAGGAAGAACTCCGGCATGCGAAAGGGCGTCGCGAATGCGATCACATAATGAAGGAAACCAACACCGCCGGTATGGCTACCGGTGTTGTAGGCCGCATACATCATCACCACCAGGATGATCGACACGCCCTTCGCAATGTCCACCCAAGCCATACGTTTTGAAGGGGTCATTTCGGCTCCAGGGCGTAGCGCGCATTCATTTCGTCATGGCGGCTGCGGATTTCGTCCGGCCATGTGCTCTTGATGTAGGAGAGTACCGCGATGATTTCTGTATCGGTGAGCACGCCTTCA
Source organism: Hoeflea sp. (assembly GCF_039975035.1). Taxonomy (GTDB): domain Bacteria; phylum Pseudomonadota; class Alphaproteobacteria; order Rhizobiales; family Rhizobiaceae; genus Hoeflea. The sequence continues at coordinate 65,045 of NZ_JBDWHW010000021.1, forward strand.
TAGATCGGCATTGCCGAAGTGTAATTTTTCAGATTGGCGGCGGCTACAGTTCCGTACTTTGTGATCTCGAAGAGAAGTTCATCCGGATGATGCCAGGTGTGGCCGGTCTCGTCATGGGGGGGCGCCGGCATCAGGCCGTCGGGACCCGGCGAACGCCAGTCCTCGACTTGCCCTTCCAGTTTCACACCATGGCAGGAGGCGCAATTTGCGGCGTACAGGGTTTTTCCCAACGCCAGCACCCGCCGGTCCTCTGGTTTAAGAAGCCCCGCTCCTGCTTCATCCTTTTGCACCATCACAACAATCGCGGCGATTGCTAACCCGACGATTGCGGCAAAGGCCGTGACATACAAAGATCTGTTACGCATGGCCGTCTCACATCACGATGAGCCGGGAGCCCGAAGGCACGCGGTCGTACAGGTCAATAATATCCTGGTTCATCAATCGGACGCATCCGCTCGAGACGGCCTTGCCGATCGTCCAGTATTCCGGCGAGCCATGGATACGGTAGAGTGTGTCTACACCGTTTTGGAAGATGTAGAGTGCACGCGCGCCCAAAGGATTATCGAGCCCGGGCGGCATGCCACCGTTGTCAGCGCTCCATCGTTCCAGTTCCGGTTGCCGCGCGATCATCTCCGCGGGCGGCGTCCATTTTGGCCATGACTGCTTCCATTGTATGCGGCCTTCGCCCGACCATTCAAAGCCTTGCCGGCCAAGGCCAACGCCATAGCGCATGGCCTTGCCACCTTCCTGGACGAGATGAAGGAAGAACGTGTGTGTATTGACCACGACCGTACCGACCGGGTACGGGCCGGCATAATCGACCTGCCTCCGCCAGAGTTTTTCCGGCACTTTTGTCAGCTCGACTGCTGGAATCGGAAACCTTTCACCCGGCATCGGTCCGTACATGGCAAGATAGGCAGAAGGTGGGCCTTCAGGCTTGGGCGGCACCTGCAGCGTTTCTGTTGTGGAACAACCTTGCAGGGCCAAAGCTGACAGGCTCCCC
>NZ_JBDWHW010000022.1:0-7633 GCF_039975035.1 Hoeflea sp.
GCGGGTCCGGGTATTGCCGCGCATCGACCGCTTTGACCGGTTTGTGTCGCTGATCGTCTACGTCCCGCGCGACCAGTACGATTCGATCGCCCGCGAGCGAATCGGAGCCTATTTCAAGACCGTCTACAACGGTCGTGTGTCGGCTTACTACCCTGCGTTTCCCGAAGGCGGGGTGGCGCGTGTCCATTTCATCATCGGGCGTTCCGAAGGCAAGACACCGCAAGTCCCGCAAGAGCAGCTGGAACGCGACGTTCGCTCCATCGTCACGCGCTGGGAAGATCAGTTCCGCGCGCTTGGCGGCAGCAACGCGGCGCGGATGAGCGTCAGCCAATCCTACAAGGAACGCTTCCGGGCCGAAGAAGCCCTGGCCGATCTTGACGACATTCTGGCCTGCGCGACGCCCGGCGCGATCCGGATCGCGTTTTATCGCAGCGAGGATACGGCAGAGGATCATCTGGCATTGAAGATCTTTCATCCCGGCAAGCCGGTTTCGCTGTCGCGACGGGTACCGCTTCTGGAAAATCTCGGTTTCAAGGTGATCAGCGAGCAGACCCACGAGATTTTCCTGGATGAACAGGCGGGCGCGTCAAGCATCGTGTTTGTTCACGACATGGAAATCGGCCATGAGGACGGACGCATCATCGATCTCGCATCGGAAGGCGCTCGCCTTGAGGAAGCATTTCTGTCGGTCTGGCGCGGTGACACCGACAATGACAGCTACAACCGGCTTGTCACCAATGCCGGGCTGTCGGTTCGCCAAGCAACGGTGTTGCGCGCCTATGCCCGCTATTTGCGTCAGGCCGGGATTGCCTATTCGCAGGAATATATCGCCCGCAGCCTCAACCGGCACGCGGCCATTGCCAGCAAATTGCACGAGTTGTTCCGGATCCGGTTTGATCTGGACATAACGTCGGAAAACCGGACGGATCTATCCACCCGGCTGATGGAGGAAATCGAATCCGCCCTCGCCGAAGTTCCAAGCCTTGATGACGACCGGATTCTCAGACGCTACGTCAATGCAATAGGCGCAACGCTGAGAACCAATTACTTCCAGACCGGCGCCGACGGAGCGCGGCGTCCGGCGATGGCCTTCAAGCTCGATCCGAAAGCGCTCGAGGGATTGCCCGAGCCGAAACCGTTCCGCGAGATTTTCGTCTATGGGGCGGAGGTCGAAGGCCTGCATATGCGCTTCGGTCCGGTTGCCCGCGGCGGTCTGCGCTGGTCGGATCGCGCACAGGACTACCGCACCGAGGTGCTGGGACTGGTCAAGGCGCAGCAGGTCAAGAATGCGGTGATCGTGCCGGTTGGCGCCAAGGGCGGCTTCTATCCCAAGAAACTGCCGGCGGATGGCGGTCGAGATGCCGTGTTCGAGGCCGGACGCGAAGCCTACAAGCTGTTTATCCGCACCTTGCTGTCGGTGACCGACAATATCATCGACGATGCAATCGTGCCTCCTGCCGACACCATTCGCCATGACGTGGACGACCCCTATTTCGTGGTTGCCGCCGACAAGGGCACCGCCACTTTCTCCGACACCGCCAATGCGCTGAGCCAGGAGCAGAATTTCTGGCTCGATGATGCCTTCGCTTCGGGCGGTTCGGCAGGCTACGACCACAAGAAGATGGGCATCACCGCACGCGGCGCCTGGGAAGCCGTCAAGCGGCATTTCCGCGAGATGGACATCGACATCCAGACAACGCCCTTTACCGTCGCCGGCGTCGGCGACATGTCGGGCGACGTCTTCGGCAACGGAATGCTGCTGTCGGAGAAGATCCGGTTGCTGGCGGCGTTCGACCATCGCGACATTTTCATCGATCCAGATCCGGATTGTGCGACCGGCTTTGCGGAACGAAGCCGGCTGTTCAATCTCGGCCGGTCGAGTTGGCAGGACTATAACAAATCCAAATTGTCAAAAGGCGGCATGATCATTCCCAGGTCGCTCAAATCGGTTGACCTGACCCCGGAAGCAGCCGCGGCAATAGGGCTTGACCAACGCCGGGCCACACCCCAGGACATCATGACCGCGATCCTCAAGATGGAAACGGATCTGTTGTGGTTTGGCGGCATCGGAACCTACATCAAGGATGCGGGCGAAAATGACGCCGATGTCGGCGACCGCGCCAATGACGCGATCCGGGTATTTGCCCGCCAGGTTCGCGCCAAGGTCATCGGCGAAGGCGCCAATCTTGGCGTCACCCAGAAGGGCCGCATTGCCTATGCGCTTCATGGTGGCCGATGCAACTCCGACGCCATCGACAATTCCGCCGGGGTGAACTCGTCCGACGTCGAGGTCAATATCAAGATCGCCCTGGCCAACGCCATGCGCGAGGATCGCCTGACACGGCCCAAGCGCGACATCCTGCTGGCGTCGATGACCGATGAAGTGGCCGACCTGGTGCTGCGCAACAATTATCTGCAGACTCTGGCCATCTCCATCGCCCAGGCCGAAGGGATATCCGGCGTTGGCGAACTCAACCGTGTGATGGGCAATCTCGAAGGCCGGGGTCTGCTCAATCGCAGGGTCGAGGACCTTCCCGATGATGCTGCCGTTGCCGAGCGCATCGCCGGCGGCCACGCACTGACACGCCCGGAGATCGGCGTTTTGTTGTCCTATGCCAAGCTGGTTCTGTTCGACGAGATCGTCGCCAGTTCCCTTCCCGATGACCCCTATTTTGATCAGACGCTGAGATCCTATTTTCCCCAGAAGATGCAAAAGCCGCATTCCTCCGACATTGCGAGCCATCGTTTGCGCCGGGAAATCATTTCGACCCTGCTCGGAAATGACGCAATCAATCGCGGCGGACCGGCCTTTGTCATCGGACTGAGTGACAAGTCCGGCGCAACCGCGGCTGATATCGTCAAGGCATTTGTTCTTGCCCGGGACGGTCTTTCGCTCAACCGGCTTTATACCCGGGTCGATGATCTCGATACCAAGGTTCCCGGCGAGCTTCAAAACCAGCTCTATGCGCATATCGGCCACACGCTGAAAGATGTTGCCGGCTGGGCGCTCAAGACCGGCGCCGCGCAAGGCGATCTGGGCACCGCGATCAAGTCCATGCAGACCGGCGTCGCCAAACTCGGCGGCAAGCTAGAGGCGGCAATGCCCGACTTCATGCGTGACGAGGCCGAAGCGGTTCAATCGAACCTTGTCATGCAAGCGGTTCCCGATGATCTCGCCAGAGAGATCGCCGGATTGGGTGCATTGGCGCTGGCGCCCGACATCTGCCATGTGGCGGCGTTTTCCAGTACTGATCTGGGTCGTGCCACTGAAGCATTTTTCGCGGTTACCGACGCCTTTCGCCTCGGCAGGATCATTGCCGCAGTCGACCGGATTCCGGTGTCCGATCATTTCGAGGGCCTGGCTCTGGCCCGGAGCCTTGATGAAATATCCGAAGCCCGGCGAATCATTGCCGCCACTGCGCTTGACGCAAATTCCAAGGCCGCTGATCCGGCCGGTGAATGGCTTACAACCAACAAGGACCGGATTGCCCATGTCCGCGGTCAAATCCTGTCGCTGACCGACAGTGGCGAACTGTCTGTGGCCAAGCTCACCGTCGCAGCCGGAATGCTGAGCGACCTTGCCCGTTCGCTGCGCGCATGACACCATCGCAATGCTCAGTCTGAAGGGGGGCCGTTTGAATGTCTGAAGCAATCGGGTTGCCGCCGGCCACGACTGTTCGCCGCCGTGGCGTTTTTGGATGGATGATGTTCGACTGGGCGGCACAGCCGTTCTTCACCGTTGTCACCACCTTCATTTTCGGTCCCTATTTCATCAGCCGCATGGCAAGTGACCCGGCCACCGGGCAGGCAGCCTGGGGTTACGGGATTGCGGCCGGCGGCTTTATCATCGCCATCCTGTCGCCGGTGCTGGGTTCGATCGCCGACCAGACCGGGCCGCGCAAGCCATGGATCGCCTCGTTCGCGATCCTCAAGATCCTGGCGTTGTGCGGATTGTGGTTTGCAGCTCCCGGCTCCAGTCTTGTCGGCGTTGTCGCCTTGTTCACGCTGGCGTCGGTCGCTGCCGAATTTTCAATCGTGTTCAATGATTCGATGCTGCTGCGGCTGGTTCCCAAGGCGCAGATCGGCCGTGTTTCCAATCTCGCCTGGGGGCTCGGCTATCTTGGCGGCATGATCGTGCTGATTTTCATCATTGCCTTTCTCGCAGCCTCGCCCGAAACCGGTAAAACCATCATCGGAATGAACCCGTTGTTCGGGCTCGATCCGCTTCAAGGTGAGGATGCTCGCGCTTCCGGTCCGATATCGGCGCTCTGGTACGCCGTTTTCATTCTGCCCATGTTCGCGTTCACGCCCGATGCCGGCGGCCGCCGCGCCATGCGCGTGGCGATACGTGACGGTCTGATCGAATTGAAATCGACCCTGGGCGAGGTACGTCAGCGCAGCGGCATTTTCCGGTTTCTGATTGCCCGGATGATTTACCAGGACGGCGTCAACGCACTGCTGGCGCTGGGCGGCGGCTTTGCCGCGGCAATGTTCGGCTGGTCGATCACCGAGATTGGCATATACGGCATCATGCTCAATGTCGTTGCGATTTTCTCGTGTCTGTATGCCAGCCGGCTGGACACCCGGCTCGGGTCCAAATCGGTGGTGCTGATCTCGATCCTGTTGCTGCTGATCGCCACCATCGGCATCGTTTCAACCGGACCCGGATTTACCTTTTTCGGCGCCTTGATGCTCGGCGACGGCGATACAGGCGGACTGTTCGGCACCGCCTCGGAAAAGGCCTATATCGCCTTCGGGCTGCTGATCGGCATTGCCTTCGGTCCGGTCCAGGCCTCGTCGCGGGCCTATATGGCGCGCAGCGTGACCGAGGATGAAGCAGGCCGGTATTTCGGGATTTACGCGCTTGCCGGACGGGCAACCAGCTTTACCGCACCCTTCCTGGTAGCCTCCGTTACCGCGCTGTCCGGATCGCCCCGGCTCGGCATGGCCACCATCATCATCTTTTTCGCGGCCGGACTGGCGATCCTGTGGACCACGCCCTACCCGGCCGATCAGCCCTCCGGCAAACCGGCGGGCAACCTGTAATCCGGCGGACAGGCTGTCCGGAATTCATCCATACTTGAAGTATGTAAAGCAATGTACCCGGAGTACGGATTGAGCCGCGCGACAGCCTGCATGCTTCATTCACACTGGTTGCAGCGCCGATAACCCACTCAGTGCCGGAAATGCCGCATTCCGGTGAACACCATGGCAACACCCGCCTGGTCCGCAGCATCGATCACATCCTGATCGCGCATTGATCCGCCCGGCTGGATGACCGCGGTCGCCCCTGCCTCGATGGCCGACAACAACCCGTCCGCAAACGGAAAGAATGCATCGGAAGCCACGACACTGCCCTTGGTCAGCGGTGTTTCAAGCCCCAGTACCTCGGCGGCGTCGATTGCCTTGCGCGCTGCGATCCTGGCCGAATCAACGCGGCTCATCTGGCCCGCGCCAATTCCGACTGTGGCGCCGTTGAGAGCATAGACGATGGCGTTGGACTTGACGTGTTTGGCAACGCGGAAAGCAAATGCCAGATCGGCGAGTTCGCGCGCATCCGGCGCCCGCTTTGTCACCACCTTGAAATCCTCCGGCAGAACAATCCCGTTGTCACGGCCCTGCACCAGCAGCCCGCCGGCGACGGTTTTGACCGTGAGGCCAGGCTGGCGCGGATCGGCAAGCGCGCCGGTGGTCATCAGCCGCAGGTTTTTCTTGGCCGACACGATCTGGCGGGCTTCTTCACTGGCGTCCGGCGCGATGATCACTTCAGTAAACAGCTTGACGATCTCGGTCGCTGTCTCCGCATCAAGCGGACGGTTGAGCGCGATGATTCCGCCAAACGCCGACGTCTGATCGCATTCCAGCGCCTTGCGATAGGCCTCCACCAGGCTTTCGCCTGCTGCGACGCCGCAAGGATTGGCATGCTTGATGATGGCGCAGACCGCAGCCGCGGGATCAAACTCGCTGACCAGTTCGAAGGCCGCATCGGTGTCATTGATATTGTTGTAGGACAGTTGCTTGCCCTGCAGCAGCGTGGCGGTTGCGACGCCGGGGCGGTTTGCCCCGGTCGCATAGAAGGCCGCGGCCTGATGCGGATTTTCGCCGTAGCGCATGACATCGAGCAACCGGCCGCCAAACGTCCGGTGGCGTGGCGCGTCCAGCCCGAGTTCGCCGGCAAACCATCCCGAGACCGCCGCGTCATAGGCGGCCGTCCGCGCGAAAGCCAGTGCGGCAAGTTCGCGCCGCAACGCCAGCGGAACGGAACCGTCATGGGTTCCGAGCGCCTCAAGCACGCGGGCGTAATCTTCCGGATCCGTAACGGCTGTGACATAGGCGTGGTTCTTGGCCGATGCGCGGATCATCGCCGGACCGCCAATGTCGATGTTCTCGACAATTGTTGCCGGATCGGCGCCGCCGGCGACGGTCTGCTCGAACGGATAGAGATTGACCACCGCCAGATCGATGTCAGCAATGGCGTGTTCTTCCATTGCCGCCCGGTGCTCCGGATCATCGCGAATGGCGAGCAATCCGCCATGCACGCCCGGATGCAGGGTCTTGACCCGCCCATCCATGATTTCCGGAAACGAGGTCAACTCGGAGACGTCCCGAACCGCAAGACCGGCCTTTTCGAGCGCGGTTCGTGTGCCACCGGTCGAAACCAGCTCGACCCCGGTCGCGGCAAGCCCGCGAGCGAACTCGACCAGTCCGGATTTGTCCGAAACCGAAAGCAAGGCCCGGCGAATGCGCACCAGATCCGGCACAGGATGGTTTTTGGAAACAACGGCCATGGAGATCCCCTAGATAGTTGCCGCATCACCCTGGCGGCGCCGGCGTGGATTAACACAGCCGCAAGCCCGGTAAAACACGCAAATGGGCTTATCTGTGGAGCGTTGCCGGTTCAATGAAAGCGCTTCACCATAAAAGCTACGCCGCCGGCCAGTCAGGCTTCGGCACGCGGCAAAGTGGTGCGAATCAGCTTCCAGTCGATTTGCGGAGTATCACCGGCGACAAATTCGAGCACGATCTGTTTGCTGGTGCGCGCGCCGGCGAGATCGGCAAAATGCACATCCTCTTCGATCCTGGGTTTCAGATCACGCGCGACAAAAGCCCAGGATTCACCATCGCCGGCGGTCAGGTGAACCGCGCCGTCCTCATCCTGCGAGACCGAGATTTTCGGATGGACATGAAACCGTGCCGCGCCAACCGTCCGGTTATCGGGTCCCGGCTCACTTTCGTCGGGTCTGAGCAACTGATCACGACCCTGCACCTCATGCCCGGAGGCAAGCAACCGGATCTTGCGCCGGTGCAAGAGTTTCACAGTGCTGGCATATCCGTCATGGGTGGCAACGAAACCGAACTGCTTTGCCTCTTCATCCAGCGATTCAACCATAACCCGCTGCACGCCGCCGATCACGATCGGACCGAGAAATGGTGAATGCGAGATCTTCAGCGAAGAACAGTCATTGAGCGTCACCGTGCTGTGCGCCGCGGTCATCCGGGCAAATTCAGCGTGTTGCGGTTGATAGGATACAGGGGCTCCCGCATTGACGATGAAGCGGTTGAAGCCTGAAGACAGCTCAAAGGACAGGCATCCGGCGTGAGCCGCCGCCGCCATCCGTCCTTTCCGCGGGGG
>NZ_JBDWHW010000023.1:0-14813 GCF_039975035.1 Hoeflea sp.
GGTCGAGGGATCGGGCGACGTCAAGTACCACCTTGGCGCGTCATCGGACCGCGAGTTCGACAACAACAACGTGCACCTGTCGCTGACCGCCAACCCGTCGCATCTGGAGATCGTCAACCCGGTGGTGATGGGCAAGGCCCGCGCCAAGCAGGATCTGCTGGCAACCGAATTCGAAGGTGACATCATTCCGCTGAGAGAGCGGGTCAAGGTGATGCCGCTGCTGCTGCACGGCGATGCGGCTTTTGCCGGCCAGGGCGTTGTCGCCGAAATCCTCGGCCTGTCGGGGCTTCGCGGCCACCGCGTTGGCGGCACCGTGCATTTCATCATCAACAACCAGATCGGCTTCACCACCAATCCGGGCTTCTCGCGCTCCTCGCCCTACCCTTCGGATGTGGCGAAGATGATCGAGGCGCCGATCTTCCACGTCAATGGCGATGACCCGGAAGCCGTGGTCTATGCCGCAAAGGTGGCAACCGAATTCCGCATGACCTTCCACAAGCCGGTGGTCATCGACATGTTCTGCTACCGTCGGTTCGGCCACAATGAAGGCGACGAGCCTGCGTTCACCCAGCCGAAGATGTACAAGAAGATCCGCAGCCACGAGACGGTGGTGACACTCTACTCCCGCCGGCTGATCGAGGAAGGCGTGATCACCGAGGGCGAATACGAAAAGATGAAGGCCGACTGGCGCGCCCATCTGGAAGGCGAATTCGACATCGGCCAGAGCTACAAGCCGAACAAGGCTGACTGGCTTGACGGCCAGTGGTCGGGCCTGCGCACCGCCGACAACCAGGATGAGCAGCGCCGCGGCAAGACCGCGATGCCGCTCAAGCAGTTGCGCGAGCTGGGCAAGAAGCTGTCGGAGGTTCCCGCGGACTTCAAGGCACACCGCACCATTCAGCGGTTCATGGACAATCGCGCCAAGATGATCGAGACCGGCGAGGGGATAGACTGGGCGTTTGCCGAGGCGCTTGCCTTCGGATCACTGGTGCTGGAAGGCACCAAGATCCGGTTTTCCGGACAGGATGTGGAGCGTGGCACATTCAGCCAGCGCCACTCCGTGCTCTACGATCAGGAAACCGAGGAGCGCTATATCCCGCTGGCCAACCTGGCGCCGAACCAAGCGCGTTACGAAGTCATCAACTCGATGCTGTCGGAAGAGGCAGTGCTCGGGTTCGAATATGGCTACTCGCTGGCGCGGCCGAATGCGCTGACCTTGTGGGAAGCCCAGTTCGGCGATTTCGCCAATGGCGCGCAGGTGCTGTTTGACCAGTTCATCAGCAGCGGCGAGCGCAAATGGCTTCGCATGTCCGGTCTCGTCTGCCTGCTGCCGCATGGCTACGAGGGCCAGGGTCCTGAGCATTCGTCAGCGCGGCTCGAACGCTTCCTGCAGATGTGCGCGGAAGACAACATGCAGGTCGCCAACTGCACCACGCCGTCGAACTATTTCCATATCCTGCGGCGTCAGGTGAAGCGCGATTTCCGCAAGCCGCTGATCATGATGACGCCGAAATCGCTGCTTCGTCACAAACGCGCGGTGTCGACACTGGCTGAATTCTCGGGCGAATCATCGTTCCACCGGCTTTTGTGGGACGATGCCGAACTGCTCAAGAACCAGCCGATCAAGCTGGTCAAGGACAACAAGATCCGGCGCGTGGTGATGTGCTCGGGCAAGGTCTATTTCGACCTTTACGAAGAGCGTGAGAAGCGCGGCATCAACGATGTCTACCTGCTGCGTCTGGAACAGCTCTATCCGTTCCCGGCCAAGGCGCTGATCAACGAGCTGTCGCGTTTCCGCAACGCCGAGATGGTCTGGTGCCAGGAAGAGCCCAAGAACATGGGTGCATGGTCGTTCATCGATCCCTATCTGGAATGGGTGCTGGCGCATATCGATGCGAAGTACCAGCGGGTGCGCTACACCGGCCGCGCGGCGTCGGCATCGACGGCAACCGGTTTGATGTCGCGCCACCTTGCGCAGCTTGAAGCCTTCCTTGAGGATGCGCTGGGCGGCTGATGCCGCCCATGCCGCCCGCCCTGCGACCTGTTTGAGAGACAAAGAACGGAAAAGAAATCATGGCAACTGAAGTCCGCGTCCCCACCCTTGGCGAATCCGTCAGCGAAGCGACCATCGGCACCTGGCTCAAAAAGGTGGGTGACACCGTCAAGGTGGATGAACCGCTGGTCGAGCTGGAAACCGACAAGGTCTCGATCGAGGTGCCTTCGCCGGTATCTGGTGTGCTGAGCGAAATTCTTGCTCCGGACGGCGAGACCGTCGAGGTCAACGCCTTGCTGGCGCAGATCACCGAAGGCGCCGCTGGGGAGGCTCCGGCCAAGGCTGAAGCGAAAGCCGAGGAGTCGGCCAAGACAGAAAAGCCTGAGGCTGTTGCGCAGGCAGCGGGCAGTTCCGGCGCCGCGTCGACCGGTGAGGCAGCCGAGAAGACCGCCAAGGTAGCCGGCGGAACCGAGATCAGCGAAACCAAGATGCCTGCTGCGCCCTCGGCGCAGAAACTGATGACTGAAAAGAACATCGCGTCCAGCGACGTTTCCGGCTCTGGCAAGCGCGGCCAGGTGCTCAAGGGCGATGTGCTTGATGCCATCGGCAAGGGATCGGCTGCCGCTCCGGCTGCTGCCCCGCAGGCATCGCGTCCGGCGTCTTCGGCAACGGATGAAAGCCGTGAGGAACGGGTGAAGATGACGCGTCTGCGCCAGACCATCGCCCGCCGCCTCAAGGAAGCCCAGAACACCGCCGCGATGCTGACCACCTATAACGAGGTCGATATGAGCGCGGTGATGGAGATGCGCAAGAAGTACAAGGAGCTGTTCGAGAAGAAGCACGGCGTCAAGCTCGGCTTCATGGGCTTCTTCACCAAGGCGGTGACCCATGCGCTCAAGGAAATCCCTGCAGTCAATGCCGAGATCGACGGCACGGACCTGATCTACAAGAACTACTGCCATGTCGGCGTTGCCGTGGGAACCGACAAGGGTCTGGTGGTGCCGGTGGTGCGCGATGCCGACCAGATGAGCATTGCCGAGATCGAGAAGGAAATCGGCCGTCTGGGCCGCGCCGCGCGGGATGGCGAACTGTCGATGGCCGACATGCAGGGCGGGACCTTCACCATCTCCAATGGTGGCGTCTACGGCTCGCTGATGTCCTCGCCGATCCTCAACTCGCCGCAGTCGGGCATTCTGGGCATGCACAAGATCCAGGAGCGCCCGATGGCTGTTGGCGGCCAGGTGGTGATCCGGCCGATGATGTATCTGGCGCTTAGCTATGACCACCGGATCGTCGACGGCAAGGACGCGGTCACCTTCCTGGTCCGCGTCAAGGACAGCCTGGAAGATCCGGAACGCCTGGTTCTCGATCTCTAAGGGGAAGACAATGGTATCGGCCCGCATTGCGGCTGTCGTGGTGACGGCTCTGACCGGATCGGCGACACTCGCGCAGGCTGCCTGCCCGCAGGCACTTGGCGTTTACCGCGAGGCCGCATCCGGAGCCGAGATTTCGTTTTCGGGCGCGTTGTCGGAGGCCGATGGCATGCAGCACCGGTTCAGTCTGAGTTTTGCCGGAAATGGTGTTAGAATGGACGGCGTGGTGATGATGGCGGGAGAGCCGGACCGGCCCTGGGGTGTGATCCTGCATGATTGCCCCGAAGGAGACGCCACCGGCGCCGAGATCGAGGCCTGCACCGTCTGGCAGGGGACGATCTATGCCATTGACGCGAAGGGCGGAACCGGATGGCTGCCGGTTCCGGGGACGGATCACACAGCCGGTGAAAACCTGCTGTTGCCGGAATTCGGCGCCGCTGTCATGCGTTCCGCAGCCTGGCGGGACGGCACGATCACGGCGACGCCGGGCGATGTGTTTCGCCTCACGGGGTGCCAGGAATAGAATTCTGATCATAAGGACAAGACCATGAGCTACGACGTCATCATCATCGGTTCCGGACCCGGGGGCTATGTCTGCGCGATCAAGGCAGCACAACTCGGTCTGAAAGTGGCCGTGATTGAAAAACGCGCGACCTTTGGCGGTACTTGCCTGAACATCGGCTGCATTCCGTCGAAAGCACTGTTGCATGCGTCTGAAATGTTTGACCATGCCGGGCACGCCATGGATGCGCTCGGCGTCGAGATCGGCAAGCCCAAGCTCAATCTCGAAAAGATGATGGCGCACAAGGATGCGACCGTGAAATCCAATGTCGACGGCGTCGCCTTCCTGTTCAAGAAGAACAAGATCGACAGCTTCATCGGCCACGGCAAGGTGCTGGGCGAAGGCAAGGTGTCGGTGACTGACAATGACGGCAAGGTGAGCGAACTCGAAGCCAAGAACATTGTCATTGCCACCGGATCGGATGTCGCGGGCATTCCCGGCGTCAAGGTCGATATTGACGAGAAGGTCATCGTCTCGTCGACCGGAGCGATCGCGCTCGACAAGGTGCCGGAGCATATCGTGGTGGTCGGCGGCGGCGTGATCGGGCTGGAAATGGGCTCGGTCTGGGGCCGGCTCGGCGCCAAGGTTACCGTGGTCGAGTATCTCGACAAGCTGCTCGGCGGCATGGACGCAGAGGTCTCCAAGCAGTTTCAGCGCATCCTTGGCAAGCAGGGCATGACATTCAAGCTCGGCGCCAAGGTGACCGGCGTCGAAAAATCCGGCAAGGGAGCGAAAGTCACGTTCGAGCCGGTCAAGGGCGGCGATGCGGAGACCATCGAGGCAGATGTGGTGCTGATCGCCACCGGCCGCAAACCCTTCACGGAGGGCCTCGGGCTGGAGAGCGCCGGCGTGGTGCTCGATGAGCGCGGACGGGTGCGCACCGACACTCACTACCAGACCAATGTGCCGGGCGTGTATGCCATCGGCGACGTGATCGCCGGCCCGATGCTGGCCCACAAGGCCGAGGACGAAGGCGTGGCGCTGGCCGAGATCATGGCCGGCCAGGCCGGTCATGTGAATTACGGCGTGATCCCCGGCGTGGTCTACACCAGCCCCGAAGTGGCAACGGTAGGCAAGACCGAGGAAGAGCTCAAGGCCGAGGGCGTGAAATACAAGTCCGGGAAATTTCCCTTCTCGGCTAATGGCAGGGCGCGGGCGATGCAGGCGCAGGACGGCTTTGTCAAGGTGCTGGCGGATGCCGAAACCGACCGGGTGCTTGGCGTTCATATCATCGGCTTTGGCGCCGGCGAGATGATCCATGAAGCAGCGGTCTTGATGGAATTCGGCGGCAGTTCGGAAGATCTTGGCCGCACCTGCCATGCGCATCCGACCATGTCGGAAGCCGTCAAGGAAGCAGCGCTGGCCACTTTCGGCAAACCGATCCATATGTGATCGCGGTGTTTGGCGGTCACGGGAGCCACCCTTGATGAAAACCCGGGAGATCGCCGTCTCGTTGCCGCATCAGGTCCTGCCTGGTGCGGACTGGGCCGATTGCTTCGAGGTGCGGGTGGCACGACCCGGATTGAACGCGGAAACGGCAGCCCGTCTGGCTTTTGAACAAATGCCGAAATGGGTTGACCGGTTGATGGCGCTCAGAAACCTGGTCGTATGGCCATTCGGCCTGAAAGGTGATCCGGATGGCGCTGCTGCAGGTATGGCGCGGGTGGGGATGTTCCCGGTGATCAGCAATGATCCCGGCGAGATCGTGCTCGGGTTCGACGACCGGCATCTCGATTTCCGGATTGTTGTCCAAACAGCGGCTTGGGGCGATCATGAGACATCGGTGCGGCTGATGACGCTGGTCAGGCGTCACAATCTGCTTGGCCGCGTTTATCTGGCGGCGATCATGCCGTTTCACAAGCTCATCGTGGCCAGCACGCTGTCGCGGGTGTCTGCACAGATTGCGGACTGACGACAAGGCTGGTTCCACACAACACGAAACCGCCCGGTGTGGGGCCGGGCGGTTCGTGCGGTTTCATCCCGGGAGGAATGAACAGATTTCGACTATGAGCATTCTGCTTTCGCCGGAACCAGATTAGCCGTCGTTGGCGGGCGCGGCAGGTGCTGCGGGGGCAGCGGGATCCGCGGACGGGGTGGCCGGGTTCAGCTCGGCAGGCATGTCCGGCGCGGGTGCCGGGCTGGCGGCATCGTCAGCCGGAGCGGTCATGGTGTCTTCAACCGCTGGCGCGGCCGCTTCAGGGACCTGGGTGTTGTCGCCGCCAAAGAACACAAAGCCTGCGATGCCGAGCAGAATGACCAGCACGACCGCGGCAATCACGCCATTGGAATTGCTTGAACTGACGACCGTTGTTTCACGAACCCGTTCCTGTGGAGGCACAGGGTCGCCGGTGTGGGTGGAGGGACGGGTGTATGGGGTGTTTTCAACCATTGGATTTCTCCTCTTCAGTGATTTGGCTCAGTGATGTGGCCTAAACGGCTGAAGCAGGAGTTTGGTTCCGGCGGGGTCGCCTGCCGGTGGTCACGTTGTGTTACCGGACCGCGCTGACCGTGTAGCCGGCGTCACGCAGCAACGCGACCAGGCCTTCGCGGCCGGGAAGGTGCAGCGCACCGACGGCGATGAAAGCGTTGCCCTTGTCGAGGATCGGGGATGCCCGGTCTGCCATCACCCGATTGCGCATGGTCACGATGCGTTCCTCGAATTCGGCGTAGCCGTCGATCTCGTCTTCCGCGCCGTCAGGTCCCGAAGCCATGATCACCGGCATGATCAGGGCAATATCGCCATCGAGATAAAGTTCGGTCATGGTGGCCATGATGTCGGGCATCAGATCGGCAAGCTTGATGGTCTCGACCAGCCCGCGAATGTGGAACTCGATGGGCAGATCGGCCATGGCCGACAGCTGTTCGCCGATGCTTTCCAGCCCGAGCAATTGCTTGCCTTCAGCCTTGGCGGTGTTGGCAATCTTGATGTCGAGAAAGTCCGCGCCATCCGCCTTGCGGGCCATCTCGCAGGGGGGCATCGCCATCATGCCGGCAATCATCCAGGGTTTCATGCGCGAAACCAGCGCCAGCGGGATGCCACGGCGGGAAAGCTCGGCTTCGACCAGTTTGGCGTCATCCTCGTTGAGACGGGACGTCAGCGTGCTGCCGTCGGTAAACATCGTCAGTTCCGGGTTGCTCAGTAGCGCTGCCTGCGCCTTGGCCGGATCGAGAACGTCGACGGTCTCGATGACAACGGTCTCTGCCGTGTCGAACGCCGACTGTGCGGCGGCGGGAAGTTTGGTCACTCGCGGATCGGTGACATGCATCGTGCCAAACAACCAGGATGGATCGCGGCCCGGTTTCGACACCTTCCACAGCAGTCCCTGGCCATTTTCGGTGGCGGCGGCCTCGTCGCGCGCCCTGGCGAGTTTTTCGGGGGCGGTGGCCGAGAGCCGGGCAACGAGACTGACCCCATCACAGGCAACAGCCTCCTCGGCGCGCGCGATTGTGGCATAGACAAGCCCGCTGATCAGCAGGATCAGCAGCGCCCATGGCAGGGACGCGACAATGGCGAGCATCAGGTTTGGCAGCCGCGTGAAAACCGGCCTGACATGGGAAATTGCGGGCTGATGCTGCATGCGCGGCGATTCCTCTTGCAGCCTGGCGCGTCAGGGGACGCGCTGGCGACGCTGCATCTGTCGAAGTGATGCATGTCGGTTTTGTCCATGAAATTGACGCAGGCCCGGCATGCACTGGATATATCCGGCAAACTAGCCGAACAATCCACACAATCGGGTTAATTCCGGGGCCGGATTCGTCAGATGGTAAACGCCGGGTTAAGAGCCGAAATCACCGTTCGGATGAAAGCGTCCGGAGATAATCGCGAATCAGGTCCGCTGTCGCCTCGTTGTCGATGATGCCCAGATGGGTTTCGCCCTCGATCAGCGCGTAGCGCCCGGCGGGATTGACGGACTTCATCAGGGGTTCATAGGCATCGGCGATGAAGGCCTCGTCGTCGGCGCCGGCGATCAGCAGGAATGCAGGCAAGGCGGCAATGTCGGCGAGATAGTCGTTGCGCGGGGCGTAGGCGGAGTTGAGGCGGTAACTGTAGCTTGGGGTCGCGGTGCTGCCCAGAGGACCGTTGAGCACTTCGCCCGGAAAATGAAACTGGATCGCGACGAGATGGTTGAGCGCCTTGATCCTGACTGCATTGAGCATGGACAGTCCGATGATGCGGCGGCTGAGCGGCCGCGCCCAACCGCCCGAATTGGGGCGCATCACCGGCGCATTGTATTTGAGATAGGGCGCGAGCAGCACTGCGCCATCGAGCATGTCTGCGTGGCGACCGCCGGCAAAGCGGATGACAAGCCCGCCGCCGCTGGAATGACCACCCAGCACGAGCCGCTGACCCGGTCTGCGCAGCGCCGAGACGAGATCGGCGATGTCGTCCTCGAACTGACCGATATAGGCAATATCGCCGCGAGGGTTGGCCTTCGGGCCGTGGCCGCGAAGATCGGGCAGCGCGACATCGGCCGCGCCGGACGCGGCAATGCGTCTTGCCAGTCCGTCATAGGCGCCGCCGTGCCAGCCCGAGCCGTGAAGAAAGATCATGAGCGGCGCATTGGAATTGCCGGACTCATAATGGCGGTAGCCCAGTGTCGCGCCGTCACGGGCCTGCCAGAAGAGGAGCGGCGCGGCTGGAGTTTGATCATCCGGTCCGGAGAGATCCGCAAACCTGATCGTGTCTCCCGCGAACGTCTCCGAGGGGCCTTGCGACAGCACCAGGCCAACCGCGATCAGCAAATAGATTGCCGCCGAAATAGCCGCGAAACGCAGGATGACCGGCAGAATATCTGAGGCTGACATGGATTGAGACCGTTTGTGTTGGTTTCTCGGGGATCAGGCCGGCCTGACTCTGAAATGCTGCTCTTCGCAAGGCTTGCCTGGGCTTTCTACAGGGTCAGGCCCTGGGGTGGGCGCGATCGTAGATGTCGATCAGCCGCCGCGAATCGACGCCGGTGTAGACCTGGGTTGTCGACAGGCTGGCATGACCCAGGAGTTCCTGGATGGTTCTCAGATCGCCGCCGCCAGCCAGCAGGTGGGTGGCGAACGAGTGCCTCAGCGCGTGCGGGGTGGCGGTGTCGGGCAGATCGAGCGCGCCGCGCAACCGCCGCATCTCCTTTTGCACGATCGCGGGCTGCAGCGGCCCGCCGCGCGCGCCGCGAAACATCGGCTCGTCAGCGCCTGGCTGGAACGGGCAAAGCCTGAGGTAGCTGGCAATGGCTTGCCGGGCCGCCGGCAGCAGCGGCACAATCCGCGTCTTGCCGCCCTTGCCGGTTATGCGCAAGCTCTCGCCGTCACCCGGCAGGTCACGCACCGTCAGCGACAGGGCTTCGGAGATGCGCAAGCCGCAGCCATAAAGAAGCGTCAGCACGGCGGCGCCACGGGCGGCGATCCACGGCTCCTCCGACAATTGCTGGTCGGCGTCGACCACACGCACGGCGTCGCGCTCGCTTAGCGGTTTGGGCAAGGATTTGGGCTGGCGCGGCGCCCTTGTGGCCGAGGCACCGGCGGCATTGGCCATGCCTTTTCGCTCGAGATGCCTGAGGAACGACCTGATCCCGGCAAGTCCGCGTCCCAGCGAACGTGCGCCGGCGCCGCCGCGCCTGCGCTCGGCCATGAAGGCGCGCAGTTCCAGCGGGCGCAGATCCGCCAGATCGGCAATTTTTGGCGGCCCGCCCAGATGCAGGGTCAGAAAGCCCAGGAACTGGCGCAGGTCGCGCTCATAGGCTTCCGCAGTCCTGGGCGACAAGCGGCGTTCTTCGACAAGTTGCCGGAGCCAGTTCTGCTGCTCCTTCATGACGTCGGGTGCGCCGATAACAAGCGGTTGCTGCATGATCGTTCCGTTCATCGGGACCGCCTTTGCTGGCGAAATCAGAGTCAGGATCCCGCAAACCCCGCGAAATTCAAGGGATTGATATCCGGTTTGCACCGGGTTGGCGAACGTCCGTTCCGGGACTGACTATTGCATTCATGCCTTAGCGGGGGGTAAACGATGTGCTGGAGTTGCACGTTTGCGCCTTGCCGCGCGAAGGTCGCCGCCCGCAGATTTGAGCGATGTCATCATGACATCATATTCCGTTGCCATAGGTTTATGACAACGGAGACCAGAGGTGTCGAGTCCATGGCATATGTGGCGGAGATTTCAGATCGATTGCAGGTCCTTGCTCATGGCAGGCCCGGGCACATCATCGACCAGCTGATTGCCGAGCGCGGCGGACGGCTTGTCGATCATCCGGCATGGCCGCTGGTGCGCCCGATTGTCTATGCCACCTTGAAATATGGTGCTGCGGTCCGGATGGCTGACGACATTGCCTCAATGTCCGGCCACGAGGCGTTTCAATATATCAGCAGCCTGCTGAAGCTCGACATCCAGACCCGAGGCGCGGACCGGATTCCCCGAAAAGGCGGGTTTCTTCTGGTTGCCAATCATCCGACCGGGATGGCCGACGGCGTGGCGATGTTCGATTTTCTGAGACAGTTCAGGCCGGACATGATGTTTTTCGCCAACCGCGATGCGGTGCGCATCAGCCAGCGATTCGACGAAATCATCATTCCTGTGGAATGGCGCGACGAATTCAAGAGCCGCGACAAGACACGTGAAACCCTGCAACTGACCAACCGCGCGGTTCAGGATGGAAAGGCCACGGTGCTGTTTCCGTCGGGCCGGATCGC
This sequence comes from Hoeflea sp., assembly GCF_039975035.1. Classification (GTDB taxonomy): domain Bacteria; phylum Pseudomonadota; class Alphaproteobacteria; order Rhizobiales; family Rhizobiaceae; genus Hoeflea. The sequence goes on from NZ_JBDWHW010000023.1 coordinate 10,604, forward strand.
CTTCTGGAATGAGGGCAGGCTGACGGAACGGCCATGGAAGGCCTCGGCGGTGACACTGGCGCGCCGGCATGACCTGCCGGTGCTTCCGGTGAATATCTCGGCGCGGAATTCGGGTCTGTTCTACTGGCTGTCGAAGCATTCGACCGAATTGCGCGACATGACCGTGTTTCACGAGTTGCTCAACAAGAAGCATCATACCTTCCGCTTCACTGTCGGCGAGCCGATCATGCCGGACGCGCTGGATAATGATCCGGCGGAGGCGATCAAGGCGCTCGAGTATCACTCTGTGCACGGGCTGGCCGCGGATCCGGACCGGGCGTTCAAGCCAGCGCCGTCTGGCTGGAGCCAGGCCGACTGAAAGCCGGACGCCGGAGGTCGATCTTCACGACCTGCATCACGCGTTGCATGCACAGGCGGTAATCCAATAGGTCCCAGCAAAAACGGCCCGGGGTGACCGGGCCGCTGAAGTCTGTTCGAACTGGCGCCTATGATCAGGCGATGGTCTGGCCGGTTTTCTTCCAGTCGGCGAGGAAGGCTTCCAGGCCCTTGTCGGTGAGCGGGTGCTTGACCAGCGCCTTGATGGTCGAGGCGGGGATGGTCGCCACATCGGCGCCGATCAGGGCGGCTTCCTTGACGTGATTGACGGTGCGGATCGAGGCAGCGAGAATCTCGGTGTCGAAGCCGTAATTGTCGTAGATCTGGCGGATCTCGCGGATCAGGTCCATGCCGTCCATGCCCATGTCGTCAAGCCGTCCGATGAAGGGCGAGATGAAGCTGGCGCCGGCCTTGGCGGCGAGCAGCGCCTGGTTGGCCGAGAAGCACAGCGTCACATTGGTCATGTGGCCGTCCGATGTCAGCGCCCGACAGGCCTTGAGACCATCGAGCGTCAGCGGCAGCTTGATGCAGATGTTGTCGGCGATCTTGGCGAGAACGGCGGCTTCCTTCATCATCGCATCATATTCGGTCGCGGTGACTTCGGCGGACACCGGCCCATCAACGATTCCGCAGATTTCCTTGGTGACTTCGCGAATGTCGCGACCCGATTTCATGATCAGCGACGGGTTGGTGGTGACGCCATCAATCAGGCCCAGCTCGTTAAGCTCGCGGATCTCGCTTACGTCGGCGGTGTCGACAAAAAATTTCATTTGAGCCTCCAAACTCGCGCCAGCCGGGATGACCCGGGGCGTCAATGAACAAATCCGGGTTCCCTTTAGCTCAATCCGCGGGCAAGGTCACGCCAAATGGACAAAGATTCGCGACAAAGAGACGCCGGGCTGTTCCCGCGCAAGGTGGTGCCGGTGCTGATACCGATGCCGGCGGAGCGCGCCTATTCCTATGCGCTGCCGGAAGGCTCGGAAGCCGAGCCGGGCCAGATCGTGCAGGTGCCGCTCGGTCCGCGGCTTGTGCCCGGGATTGTCTGGGACGGCCCGGCGGACGTGATCAACCCCGACAAGCTGCGCGAGATCGTTCAGGTGTTTGATTGTCCGCCGATTGTCGAGCCAATGCGGCGGTTCATCGACTGGGTGTCGGCCTACACGCTGTCGCCGCCGGGACTGGTGGCGCGGATGGCGCTGAGGGCGCCGGCGGCATTCGATCCCGAGCCGATGATCGAGGCGCTGCGCCTGACCGACAGCCGCCCGGAACGGCTGACGGCGGCGCGCGAAAGGGTGCTCGAGCAAGCCGGAGACGGACTTGCCTGGACCAGAAGCGGATTGGCGCATGCGGCGGGCGTTTCGGCCAGCGTCATCGACGGGCTGTTCGCGCAAGGCGTGTTCGAGCCGGTGAAATTGCCACCGCCGCCGGTGGTTACCGCACCCGATCCGGATTACCAGCCGGCGGAGCTGGAAGCGGGTCAGGCGGAGGCCGCGGCGGAGTTGCGCAAATCGGTCTGTGAGGGCGGCTTCAACGTGACCCTGCTCGACGGAGTGACCGGATCGGGCAAGACCGAGGTCTATTTCGAGGCCATTGCCCAAGCCGTGCACCAGGGCCGGCAGGTGCTGATCCTGCTGCCCGAAATCGCGCTGACCGCGGCGTTTCTCGACCGGTTCCATGCGCGCTTCGGGGCGCGCCCGGCGGAATGGCATTCCGAGCTGCCGCCGCGAATGCGCGAAAAGGTCTGGCGGCAGACCGCCGAGGCCGGAGTCAGCGTCGTTGCCGGGGCGCGCTCGGCGCTGTTCCTGCCCTTTGCCGATCTCGGCCTGATCATCGTCGATGAAGAGCACGACCCGGCCTACAAGCAGGAAGACCGGGTGTTTTACAACGCCCGCGACATGGCAGTTGTGCGGGCCCGTCTTGCCGGTATTCCGGTGGTTCTGGCCTCGGCGACGCCGTCGATCGAAAGCCGGGTCAACGCCGAGCAGGGCCGGTATCGCCATCTCGAGCTGCCGAGCCGCTATGCCGAAGCCGTGCTTCCCGATCTCAAGCTCGTCGATCTGAGGCGGCATGCGCCGGCGCGCGGCGGGTTCCTGTCGCCGGTGCTGCTCAAGGCAATGGCCGAGACGCTGGCGCGCAAGGAGCAATCGCTGCTGTTTCTCAACCGGCGTGGCTACGCGCCGCTGACGCTTTGCCGGGTCTGCGGCCACCGTTTCGAGTGTCCCGACTGTTCAAGCTGGCTGGTCGAACACCGGTTTCGCGGGCAGTTGCAATGCCATCATTGCGGCCACACCGAGCCCACACCGCATGCTTGCCCGTCCTGTGGCACGCTGGATCATCTGGCGGCCTGCGGGCCGGGAATCGAGCGGATCGCCGAGGAGGCGGACAAACATTTTCCCGATGCGCGCACCATCGTGCTGTCATCAGACATGCTTGGCGGCACGCGGCGGCTGAGGATCGAACTCGAGGCGATTGCCAAGGGCGAGGCCGATATCGTGATCGGCACGCAGCTGGTGGCCAAGGGGCACAATTTTCCGTTGATGACGCTGGTCGGCGTGGTCGATGCCGATCTGGGACTGTCAAATGGCGATCCGCGCGCCGCCGAGCGGACGTATCAGCTCCTGTCGCAGGTTACCGGCCGCGCCGGCCGCTCGGGGCACAAGAGCCTGGGGCTGATCCAGACTTTTCAGCCGCAACACCCGGTCATGCAAGCCTTTGCGTCGGGCGACCCGGGGGCTTTTTACGATCGCGAAACCGATGAACGCCGGCGCGCGATGCTGCCGCCCTTCGGCCGGCTGGCCTCGGTGATCGTCTCGGCGGCGACCCGACTGGAGGCCGAAGGCCATGCGCGCAATTTGCGCGCCGCGGCGCCGGCCACACCCGGCATCATGGTGCTGGGACCGGCGGAAGCGCCACTGGCGCTGATCCGGGGCCGTCACCGGTTCCGGCTGCTGGTGCATGGCGAGCGCGGCAGGGACATGCAGGGCTTTGTCCGGCAAATGCTTGCGCAAGCGCCCAAGGCGCGCGGGTCGGTGCAGGTGCAGGTGGACATCGATCCGCAGAGTTTCCTGTAAGCGGCGGGATGAAATCGGCGTTGCAAAAACCGGCTGCATCAGGTCAGAAGTAAACTGGTGGATTATCCGAAGAGGCGGAGAGGTCATGGGTGCAGGGTCGATATGCAGGAAAGCCTGACACATTCGAATCGATTGCTGAATCTGCTCGACAAGGCTTATGACGCCCCGTTTCGTCCCGACAGCTTTCATGATCTCATGAATGCCGCACATGAATTCTATTTTTCCGACCCGGCAGATCTCTCATCTCATGCGCTGGCGAACGCCGACTACGAAAACAATCCGACGATCTCCAGTCATCTCGCCCGGATAGAGCGCCTGCTCAACGAGCGTGAACTGGAGAACCGGTCATATCCGATGAATATCAATCGCCCGACACTGGTTGCCTTGCTGGTTGATCCGGAAACCGGACTGGTTGAAGGAAACTCTCTTGCAAAGGAATTCTTCAAGCACGATTTTCCGCTGCATATCAGAAACATGAACCTGGAATCGGCCTGCCGGAGCCAGCTTCTGAAGATGGCAAAGTCAGCCGTGGCAACCAGTGGATTTACCGGTGATATCTCGCTGATCAAGCGAAAGGACGACACTGTTGCCCATCTCGCCAAATGCGGAAAATGGGTAAGTTGCGAAGTCGGAAGCGGCGCGCAAAGCCGCGGTCTGGCGGTTTCCATCGTGCATTTTGAATGGACAGCCCAGGCACTTGAGTTCTGCCAGTCAATGTTTGATCTGTCGGTCTCGGAAACGGAAGTCCTGGCGGCGCTGCTGAA
>NZ_JBDWHW010000024.1:0-5976 GCF_039975035.1 Hoeflea sp.
GCGAAAGCCTCGTTCGGCGACGACCGGGTGCTGGTGGAGAAATACGTGACCACGCCGCGCCACATCGAAATCCAGGTGTTCGGCGACAAGCACGGCAATGTGGTGCACCTGTTCGAGCGCGACTGTTCGGCGCAGCGCCGGCACCAGAAGGTGATCGAGGAAGCGCCGGCGCCCGGTATGCCCGATGAGATGCGGGCGGCGATGGGTGAGGCTGCGGTGCAAGCCGCCAGGGCGATCAACTATTCCGGTGCGGGAACAGTGGAATTCATTGTCGACGCCAGCGAGGGACTGAAGCCCGACCGGTTCTGGTTCATGGAAATGAACACGCGGCTGCAGGTGGAACATCCGGTGACCGAACTGATCACCGGGCTTGATCTGGTCGAGTGGCAGATCCGTGTGGCCTCGGGCGAGCCGCTGCCGCTGGCGCAGTCTGAGCTTGCAATCAACGGCCACGCGGTGGAAGCACGGATCTATGCCGAGGACGCGGGCAAGGGCTTTCTGCCCGCCGTCGGGCGTCTGGTGCATCTGAAATTCCCCGATGGCGATATCAGGGTAGATGCCGGAGTTCGGGCGGGTGACGAGATCACGCCATTTTACGATCCGATGATCGCCAAGGTGATTGCACATGGCAAGACCAGGGCCGAGGCGCTGGGCAAGCTGGCGGGCGCGCTGGGCCGCACCGAGATCGCAGGCACGGTGACCAACACGGCGTTCCTGGCAAAGCTTTGCCGGGATGCCGATTTTGCCGCCGGCCGGCTCGACACCGGCCTGATCGATCGTAATCTCGCCAGTCTGTCGGTGATCGAGGCCGCGCCGGACGCCATTGCTGCGCTGGCGGTGCTGGCGGCGTCGGGCATGATTCCGGCTCATGCGGCGGCAGATGATGCGGCAAACGCCATCGGACCGTTCGAGATCTGGGGCGCACCGCGGCGCAGGGTGGTGCTCGAAAATGGCGGCGAAGCCTTGAATTATCAGGTCGAACGCTGCGGCGCCAATCACTGGCGGGTTTCGGGGAGTGGGCTTGAGACAGGGACCCTCAATCTGGAAGCCGTGTCGAGTGCGGGAGCGGATTGGGCGTTTCGCGCCGACGGTGTGTCACGGCGCTGCCGCGTGGCGCAATCGGCGACCAGCGTGGCGGTGTTTTACGAAGGTCTGACGCATCAGTTCGGCAAGCCGCTGGGCAAACGCAGCGATGATCTGGCGGCGGGCGGCGATCAGGTGATCTCGGCAATGCCGGGCATCGTCAAACATGTGCTGGTTGAGGCGGGGCAAAGTGTCAAATCCGGCGATCCGGTGGTGATCATGGAAGCCATGAAAATGGAAATGACGCTGACTGCGCCGCGCGACGGCGTTGTCGACGAAGTGATGGTGGCGGTTGGCGCTCAGGTGACGGACGGGGTCAGCCTGGTGACGTTAATGGCCGCAGCGGAAGCCGCCTGACCGAGGAGGCCGGCGGTTAATTCGAATGCGCAGGCAGAAAATCGCTGCCTGATGGTTGAAGCTGTGCCTGACGTGCGCCACATTCAAGCGACTCCGGGGAAACTCAGAACAGGACTTTTGATGACCGAAACACCTGAAACCGTGCTTGAATTCTGGTTCAACGAACTCACGCCTAAACAGTGGTTCGTCAAGGACGGGGAGGTTGACCGGCACATCACGGAACGGTTCGCCGGTTTGCATCTGGCGCTGTCGCGACTGGTTCCGCCGGAATGGCGTGCATCGCCCGAAGCGCGGCTGGCGCTTGTGATCGTGTTCGATCAGTTTCCGCGCAACATGTACCGCGGCTCGCCGCTGTCATTCGCTACCGACAGCATTGCCCTCAAGGCGGCCAAGGCGGCAATTGCGGTGGGCGCCGACGCGGCTGTGAGCGAAGAACGCCGGATATTCTTCTACATGCCGTTCGAGCATGCGGAAAACATAGCTGACCAGGATCGCGCGGTGGCGCTGTGTGAGGCCTTGGGCAACGAAAACTATCTCGATTTTGCCCGTCAACATCAGACAATCGTCGAACGTTTCGGGCGGTTTCCGCATCGAAACTCGATCCTGGGGCGGACCTCGACACCGGAGGAGGAGGCCTATCTTGCTCAACCCGGTGCGGGATTCTAGCTTGCACACCAGCCATATTCCCGTCCGGTACGGTTAGCAGCAGAGGCAAATCCAGCAAGCGTGCGAGAAATGGGGTCGGACCCGGACTTCATGCCAACTCAAATCGATTCCGGTTTGACCGCTTATGCGCTAATGATGACCCGGGCTTTGCAACGCGATAGGAATTGCATGCGTTTTGACTGGTTGATCTCTGTCGTGATGGCTGGCCTGGTAATTGCAGGATCGGTGTCCGCCGCCAGTTCCCAAACCGTGGATCCGGCGCAGCTTCCAGTCGTGGAGCAGCCGGCTCCGGTTGCACCAACCACCCCTGTGGCTGCGGCCAAAGACGGTGCGCCGGCCAATATTGCTGTGTCGCCGGCAATCGTGGCCGCGGAAGAAAAGCTGACTGCGGCAGAGGCCAACATAGCGCGGTTGAGCAAGCGTGTGGAGGAAAGCGCCGACAATGACGACACCCTGGTCGAACTCAAGCTCGAAATCGAGACGCTGTCCCGCAGCATGCTCGATATCGGGGTTTCACTTCGGCCTAGGCTGACTGAAATCAAGGCGCGGACCGAGCAGCTCGGCGCCGCGCCGGCCGAAGGTGAGCCGGCTGAACCCGATGCCATTGTCGAGGAGCGAAACCGGCTTGCCGCCGAGCGTGCGCAGATCAACACGCTAACCGGCCGGGCTGAAAATGTGGCGGTCAAGGCTGCCAATCTCGGTGACAGGATCACGGAAACGCGCCGGGAGCTTTTTTCCACGACCTTGTTAAAGCGCACGGAGCTGGGGCCGACGATGCTTTCGGACGCGCTGATCGCCGTGGACGGTGAGGTCAACAACTTTTTCCGTATCTACGGATCCTGGCTGAAATTTGTCTGGGCGTTCAAGTGGCATGCGTTGCTGGGATGGCTGTTTTTCTCGCTGCTTGCCGGGCTGGTATTCGTGTCCGGTGCCTACAGGTTGTTTGGCGGCCTGATTGCCCGTGATCCTGATCTTGAAGATCCGCCCTACACCAGCCGGTTGTCGGTCGCATTCTGGTCCACCATCATACCCACTGTTGCCATGACTGTGCTGGTTGGCACTGTCTATGTGCTGGCCGAGAGCTTTGCGATCCTGCGGGCTGACGTCGCGCCGGTCATAGGCAGCGTGCTTGTGATCATCGTTGCGGTTTTTTTTGTTGGCAAACTTGCTCGCGGGATACTGGCGCCGCGCATGCCGTCCTGGCGGCTGGTTGATTTCTCCGATGGCGGAGCGCGGGTGCTCTACCAGCTCGTCCTGGCGCTGGTGATCGTCAATGGGCTTGATTATGTGGCCGGGCAACTTAGCCAATCGCTTGGCTCTCCGGTGGTGCTTACAGTCTCCAAGAGCGTCATCTCGGTATGCTTGATGGCGTTCATCCTGATCGGGATGGCGCTGGTCAAGCCGATGCTGTCCAAATCCGGTGATCCGTCCGATCCGGGGCAAGCCTGGCCAAGGGTTGTTTCGGTGACGTTGCTGATTGGTGGTGTCGGACTGCTGGCAACCATCGCCTTGGGCTATGTCGGGCTCGCCCGGTTTGCGGCAACCCAGATTGTCGGCACCGGTGCCATCCTGACAACCATGTATATCGGCTATCTTTCGGGCAAGGCGATCTCCGAGCCGGATGCATTCGCAGATACCATCGTCGGCCGTTGGATCGAAGCGCGGTTCGGGCTTGGCGCTGTCGGCCTGGAGCAGGCGGGGCTTGTTGCCGGTCTGCTGATCAGTGTTCTGGTGCTGTTGCTGGGTGTGCCGATGATCCTGCTGCAATGGGGATTTCAGGTTCAGGACATTGAACTCTGGTTTTACCGCATTCTGACTGAAATCCGCATTGGCGGCATCACCATCTCGCTGGTCGGGATCTTCTTTGGCGTGGTGCTGTTCATTGTCGGTTTGCTGGTGACACGCTGGTTTCAGGGCTGGCTTGATGGCAATGTGATGTCGCGCGGGCGGATGGATACAGGCGTACGCAATTCGATCAAGACAGGGATCGGTTATATCGGTGTCGCCATTGCCGGGCTGATCGGTGTTTCAGCCGCCGGAATTGATCTCTCGAGCCTGGCGCTGGTTGCCGGGGCGTTGTCATTGGGTATCGGCTTCGGGCTCCAGAACATAGTCAGCAATTTTGTCTCCGGCCTGATCCTGCTGGCAGAGCGGCCGTTCAAGGTTGGCGACTGGGTGGTGACAGGCACCACGGAGGGGTTTGTCAAGAAAATCTCGGTGCGCGCCACCGAGATCGAAACATTCTCGCGGCAATCGATCATCGTGCCGAATTCCGAACTGATCAATGCACCGGTGGGCAACTGGACCCATCGCAACAGTCTTGGCCGCATTGATGTTCCCATTGGCGTGAGTTACAGCGCCGACCCGCGCAAGGTGATCGAAATTCTCAACGAAGTCGCCAACAGCTGCGAGATGGTTATGAGCAATCCCGCGCCCGTGGTCTATTTCGCGGGTTTCGGGGATTCGTCGCTCGATTTTGAGGTGAAGGCCCATCTTGCAGATGTGCTGGGCGGACTTTCGGCGCGGACTGAACTGCGCCTGCGCATCTTTGAACGGCTGAAGGCCGAGGGCATCGAGATTCCGTTCCCGCAACGCGATCTGAACATCAAGATGAACGATGACGACACACCGGTAGCAGTGCTTAAGGAACAACTCGTTGGGACAAAGGGCACGACTGCGAGCAAAACCGCGGTTTCCGACACTTCGAGCCCCAAACCGGCTGCCGGGAAGAAGGTCAGGCAGAAGCCGCAATCCAGGGCCCGACAGGATTCGATGGAAGACGGCTCCGGTCCGGATGGGGGTGACCGGTGACGCAAATCCGTTCAGACTGCATTCAGTTTTGCGATGCTAGAAATGCATCCATACCGGACCAACAGCGGTTCGACAGAGTTTAACAGGGAGCGGCGAGTCCGCCGAAGACCGATGAAAACAACACTTTTTGGTTTGATTATGAGCGTGGCGATGATCGGTGGCGCTGCCGCTGCAACCGTCACCAACAAGGATGCCCAATCCCAGGTGCTGATTGTTACCGAAAACGGCAACAAGATCGACGTGGTGGTCGAGCCTGGCGCGACGGTGAATTTCTGCCCGGGAGGCTGTTTTGTGACAATGCCGTCGGGCGACCGCGAAACCCTTGCCGGCAGCGAGAGCATCGACATCGTCAATGGCGGCGCGGTGATCAAGTAATTGCCTACCGTAAATGTTGCGGGCCGGTTCCCCAAGGGGTGACCGGCCCGTTGCAATTTTGTTGCATGATCTCAAATCTACGGCCAATGATTTGCGATGGACAAGATTCTCGTTTCTGCCTGCCTGTTGGGAAGCCCGGTGCGCTACAATGGCTCAGACCGGTTGGTTGATCATTCCCTGATGGCGCTCTGGCGGGAGCAAGGGCGCATCGTGCCGCTTTGCCCCGAAGTTGCCGCCGGATTTCCGACACCCCGCCCGCCCGCTGAAATCGAACCGGGATTGCTGAGCGATGATGTGCTTGCCGGCAAGGCCCTGATTTTTGATGACACCGGAGCCGATGTGACGAGCCCGTTCCTGCTGGGGGCGGAGATCGCGCTGGACGTTGCGCTGTCACAGGGATGCCGTTTTGCTCTTCTGACAGATGGCAGTCCCTCCTGCGGGACTTCGTTCGTCTACAGCGGACGCTTTGACGGTGCCGCGCGTGAAGGCAACGGAGTGGTGGCGGCGCTGTTGTCGCAAAACGGCATAGCGGTGTTTTCGGAAAGCCAGATCGGGCAGCTTGCCGAGACGCTGGACCAACCGTCCTGAAAGGCCTTGCGGATGTTGCCTGCTTGCGGGGTCTGCCCTGTAGACCCTGGCCGGTGTGCCACTGGTCGTCCAGCATAGCGATAATGTCGTAGACAG
>NZ_JBDWHW010000025.1:0-6486 GCF_039975035.1 Hoeflea sp.
ATTGCCGCGATCCCGAAGGGAACAAGCTGTGCTTCGTTTACGCCGGTGATCTGCCATAGGCTTTTGGCGCAGCAGCCGTCCAAGTAGACCCTAATCCTCGACCATCTAAGTTTGTCGATGTGCGAGGGGCACACCGCTTACCGTGATCCGGATTCCCGGTTCGAACTACAAGACGCCGGCGCCCCGCCCCGCAAACTCCAGGCTTGACTGCGAGAAGACGGTGGAAGTGTTTGGCTACTCCGCCCCCGCCTGGCGGAGTTCCGCCTCAAGCGTCGTCGCCAGTCTGCTCAAACCTGAAAACCAGGCGGGATGAACCGTTGGATTATCGCATTCGAAATCGTGACCCGAACCATTTAAGCTGACGCAACGCAGTCTTCCTTCGATTGCTTTTCGAAAGCCCACCGGTTGAGAAGGCTGTTTCATCATCAAGATCTTCCGGAGAGAGGTCTTCCAGAAGGTCAGGTCCGAATGGCTGGATCTCTCTTGAGGCAAACAGATCTTCCGCTGCCCTCCATTTGTAGACAGGGACTCCCATCTGGATGGCCTCGAGAATCGCCGATGTCGGATGACCTGCCTCGACAACCATATCGAGGTCTGACAGGTATCGGTCCATGCTGATGTCGCCGACATTGTGCAAGTCAAACCTGGGCGAGGTCGCGCTCGATACTCCGACCTTCGCAAGGGCCTGGTCTACAATTCCTCTAAGATAACCGGGATCATCCGACGTTTCCCGAAGTCGTATTCGCAAACTGTATCCGCGTTTTTCGCAGATTCGGGCAAGTACCCCCATCCCTTCGCGGAGCAGCCTTGCGTCGGTGTCCGCAGCGATGAAGTCCTGTCCGCTGGTCAGCAGCACACCGACAACCGCTTTCTCCCGGAGCGGCCTGCGGGTCAGCCCATGAACCTTGAGCAGTTGCCGTCTCAAACGGCTGCGTAAACCCGTATTGAAGCGCCATGGTGGAGAAACCGCATTGATCCCCGGCGTGCCACATTGGAGCCATGCATACCGGGTTGGCGGAACATCGTCCGGAATTTCGACATTGAGCTGGAAGGGCTCGGGAAGTGGCCAGGCGCCGTGGCTGTAGACATGCAACTCCACAGATCGTTGGCGCGCCAGTCTCAACAGCGATTGGGAAGCCGGGCTCACGTGATCGCTGACATGGATTTCCAGAGGGTTCCCAATTCCTGTCAGCTGCTCCAACGCTTCCGCGAAACGGGCGGCTTGCGCAATCTGTTTGGTGAGACAGCCCGCCACAAACTCAGACAGGTCTGCCGCATCCGTCGCCGTGTGCTCCTTGCCCTTCATGTCGAACGTCAAGATCTGCGTATTCGACATGGCGGCAACCGCGGCCTCGATCACCGCGGCGGGACCGGCATGTTGCCGGTGATAGATGACGACCAGTGTTCCGGGTGTCCGGCCGGCAATGAGTTTAAGGCGTCCGACCGGATCGGGAATGCCGTGAAGGTCGACAAGCGTCAATCCTCCCGACAGTTTCGTTTCTCCGGCGAACTCTGCCTGTTTCACCAGGAACGGCGGTACAGCGAGCGGCGGCTCGACCGCCTGCCAACGCCACCCCAGCATTAGCGCGGCTGCTTGCAGAACCGGATCGGTGCCGGATCTCAACTCGAACGCCCGCGCGCCGATGCTCCCCGCGCAAAATGCAGGTTCGGTCGCTGCCTCAAGCGCCATCTCCAGGGCAGCCGCTTCCCGGGCTGCCCGGAACAGCAGTGGCTTCAGCATCGTATTGTCAAAACCGTCCGGCTCGCCTGACAAGGACTGCACGGTCCTCGACGCAATCGAGGCTGCCTCAAGGTAGTACCGTTCAGCCCGGCCCGTGAACTCCGGATCGCGTCCGTCCGGCGCAAATTCAACCAGACCGGCGGTTCCACCCGCGGCGGCGAATGCCCGGGCAGCGGATTGATCGCCGGGGGCAACGCATGTCAGTCCCTCTGCACGCGCGGCCCGGGCCGCTGTTTCGCCGAAACACACGACGCAGGGCGCATTTACCGGACCGGGGTCATCGTCGTCCTGCATCTTTCTGTGCCCAACGTCGGCTGGTCAACCTCAGCCACGGCTTCTTGCGAAACGCCGATCTGCAACGCAACGTCATCTCAGATGCCGCAAAAGATCCGCGCAACGCCGCGAAGCAAGCCACCGCAGGAAATGCAGCTGTGGCTAATGGATAACCTTAGTCTCGCTGAGAATCTTGGTCAATCGCTCGGTATCGAGCCAGTCGGAGTTGTTGTCGCTGTTGTAGCTGAAACCCCTGTCGACAGGCTTGCCGGTTTCGCCGGCATACTCGCTGCTTTCTTCATCGTTCCAAAGCTTGATGGATGGTTTAACGACGTAGAATTTCTTGAATTCCAGCGTTCTCGCAGCTTCCTCGCTGCCGATCAGATCCTCGTAGAGCTTCTCGCCGGGACGAATGCCGATCTCTTCGATCTCGCATTCCGGAGCCATCGCCTTTGCCAAGTCGGTCACCATCATCGAGGGGGTCTTGGAGACGAAGATCTCGCCGCCACGCATGACCTGCGAGCAGTTGTCCACAAACTGCACGCCCTGTTCGATCGTCAACCAGAACCTGGACATGCGAGTATCGGTGATCGTCAGCTTGCCGGTGGGGCGCATCTCGCGGAACAACGGAACCACGCTGCCGCGCGAGCCCACGACATTGCCGTAGCGCGCGCATGAAAAACGCGTTCCACCGGCGCCGGCGAGGTGATTGGCGGCGATGAAGAGCTTTTCCATGCAGGCTTTCGTCGCGCCGTAAAGATTGATCGGCTTGACCGCCTTGTCGGTGGAGATCGCCATGACGCGATTGACCCCGGCGTTTATCGAGGCGCGAATCAGGTTTTCAGCTCCCTCGATATTGGTCTTGATGCACTCGATGGGGTTGTATTCCGAGGAGACCACCTGCTTCATCGCCGCAGCGTGAAAGACCGTATCAATTCCCTTGAGGGCAAAATTCAGACGCTCCTCGTCACGGACATCTCCGATGAAAAAGCGAAGCGCCTCATGATCGCCGAATGCTCGCGCCATGATGTACTGCTTGTATTCATCTCGCGAGAATACAACGAGCCGAGCTGGCTTGTAATTTTCCAGAACATACTTTGCGAACGCATTTCCGAAAGTGCCGGTACCACCGGTAATCAGGATGTTTTTTCCGTCCATTTTGAGGAATGTCCTTTTCTTCAGTTAGATCTAGCCCTCAAGAGAGGTGAAAGACTACAAACGCCCATACGGAAGCGCTACGGCGTTGAGCTATCGCACCTTGAACAGCGGCACAAGCGGTTCACAGTTTAATTTGCCGTTAATCCCGGATTCTGCTGCCTCTGCAAGAATGGCAAACACCTCTTCGTAGACTGCCAGCGCCTCATCGATCACGTCGAAATCGTGTTTTGTCCCGAGGAAGTGCAGCCCGATATTGAAGACCCCTCTCAATGCGGCTTCCTGTATAAACAGGGTCTTGAGCTCGAAGGAGGTTGCTGCCGGAGCATGGGCAAATGTGAACAGCGACCAGCAAGGCAGGCCTATGCAGGAGACGTACTTCTCAAGCCCGCTGCTCTCGAGTCTTTGCTTGACGCCCTCAAGCAACCGCCGTCCCGATCTGTCGATGGTCTCAAGGCTGCCTTCGTTCGCGACCTTGTCGAGCACTGACGACGCAGCAGCCAGGGAGAGCGCCTCTCCGCCCATCGTGAACGAGAAGAAGATCTCCTCCATCAGCTTCATCACGTCGGCACGGCCCGCAACCGCGGAAAGCGGCATACCGTTCGCCAGTCCCTTTCCAAGTGCAGTAAGATCGGGAATGACCCCGTAGCGCTGCTGCGCAGAGCCCTCGCGAAGGCGGAAACCGGTGACCACCTCATCAAAGACAAGCAATGCCGAGTGCTTGTGCGCGAGCGCCTTCAAGCCTTCGAGATAACCGGGCTTCGGCTCGGTGAAGGCGACAGGCTCGAGAATGATCGCGGCGAATTCACCGGGATAGCTCTCCAGCAGCGTGCGGACTGCCTCAAGGTCGTTATAGGGGAACGTCGAGGTCAATTCCTTGGTTGATTTCGGCACCCCGAGATCCCGGGATGTTGTTCCGATATACCAGTCCTGCCAACCATGATAGCCGCAGACTGCAACCCGCTCGCGGCCTGTATAGGCACGGGCCAGCCGGATGCATCCTGCCGTTGCATCGGAGCCGTTCTTGCCGAAGCGAACCTTCTCAGCGCCCGGCAGCATTGCAACGATGCGTTCGGCGACTTCCGCCTCGATCGTGTGCGGCATCGAGAACAGGATGCCGCTTTTCAACTGCTTCTCGATCGCCTCGTTGATGTCCTCATCGGCATATCCATGGGTAACCGAACCCAGTGAACAGGCAAAGTCTATGTAGTTGTTGCCATCGATGTCGGTGATGCTCGGTCCGAGGCCACTCTTGCAGAACAAAGGCGAGGCGCCGACGGGAAACTGCGTCCTGCTCTTGGAGAAGGTTTGGGATCCGAGCGGAATTGTGCGTTCAGCGCGCTCAAGATAGGCAACGGACTGGCTGTAGTCGCGAATATTCGGGAGCATCTTCTGCCTCGGCTTGTTCCTGATCACTGCGCACCAATAGTCGATTACTTCTGCCGAGAAAACAATTTTCTCAGCATGAAATGGCGTCTGCCGGGTCACGTCCGTCAATGTGGTGTAATTTTCCAGATGGCCTGAGGTCATGATCAGGCGGCTTTCATTGTTATGCTGAGGATGGGATCGACCTCCTCCTTGTCGATTTGGGCGAAGGCTTCGACCATCATGTAGCGGCTCGAAGTCTGCCACTCGTCATTCTGTTCGAACAACACCGCGCCTATGAGACGCATGATCGAGGCCTCGTTGGGGAATATCCCGACGACGTCGGCACGGCGTTTCACTTCCTTGTTCAGCCGCTCGATGGGATTGGTGCTGTGAAGCTTGGTCCTGTGCTGGCGAGGGAAGGCCATGTAGGCCAGCACATCGTGCTCGCTTGCATCCATCAGATCGGCGAGCTTGGGCCATCACTGGCGGAGCTGAACGGCGACGCGTTGCCAAGTCTCGCCAGCGTGATTGCGGTCGGGCTGCTCGAATGCCTGCCGGATGGCGGCGGCGACGACCGTGTGCTGGCCTTTGAGACATGAGCCAGGGCGTTGCGCATCCAGTGAAGCGGCACCGCTGCCAGGTCGCCTCGAAGACCCTGGAGATCGCACCCTTCAGGCCGCTGTGGGCATCGCTGATCACCAGCTTAACGCCGTCCAGGCCGCGGGCCTTCAGCGAGCGCAGGAAGTCCATCCAGAAGGTCTCAGCCTCCGAGGGGCCGATGCCGAGACCAATGATTTCCCTGCGGCCCTCGGTATTGGCGGCAACAGCGATTATGGCGGCCACGCTGACGATCCGGCCGCCCTGGCGCTGCTTGAGATAGGTGGCGTCGAGCCAGATATAGGGCCATTCACCAGCAAGCTGGCGATTGAGGAACTCGCCGACCCGCTCGTCGATGTCCTTGCACAACTTGGACACCGTGCTTTTGGAGATGCCGCTCAGACCCATCGCCTGGACCAGTTCGTCCACGCGCCTTGTGGACACACCGCCAATCCAGGCTTCCTGTATCACCGCAACCAGAGCCTGCTCAGAGGTCTTGCGCGCTTCGAGGAAGCCGGGGAAATAGGTGCCCTGCCGCAACTTCGGCACCTTCAGGTTCAGCGTCCCCAATCGGGTATCGAGAGAGCGGTCACGGTAGCCATTGCGCCAGGTCGTTCGTTGCTCGGCCCGTTCATGGCGTCCCGCGCCGATCAGCCCGTCGACATCGCTCTCCATCATCAGTTGAAGAACAGCCTCGGCAATCGAGCGCAGCAAGTCGCCCTGATCGTGCTTTTGCAGAAGCTCTGAAAGGTCCATATTGGTCTTGGTCATCGGGGTCTCCGTGTGGTTCGTGGTTGAAGCTGCTAACTCCACCTCGACCATACACCTCGATGGCCACCCAGATTACACCGGCAGCGCCGATGAAATTACACCACGCCCGCGGACACTACCGTCTGCCGGGACGGCACAACGCCCGGGCCAAGTCAGTGTCCCGTAGCATGGCTAGAAAAGGCCCGCCGATGTTGCGTATCAACAGTGTTGCTGCTAGTTGGTAGCGAACCTGAAAGAAAGGCTCTCCAACATGACCCGGGTACCGTTTTCGATCGCCGGACGGCTGATTTCCGCTGACCAACCGCCCTACGTGATCGCCGAGATGAGCGGCAATCACAATCAGGACATCGGGCGCGCAAAAAAGTTGATAGAGGCTGCGGCAGAGGCCGGTGCCGATGCTGTGAAGCTGCAGACCTACACTGCCGACACGATCACGATCAAATCCCACCGGAGCGAGTTCAAGATCAATGACGGCCTCTGGGAGGGGCGGTCGCTGCACGAGCTTTATGAAGAAGCGCACACGCCGTGGGAATGGCACCAGGAGTTGTTCGATCACGCCGCGGCATCGGGGATAACGATCT
>NZ_JBDWHW010000026.1:0-8873 GCF_039975035.1 Hoeflea sp.
GGAGGCGTGTAGAAAATCCCCTCCTCCGACGCACGCTCAGTCACGAAAGTCTCATAAATGCTGCTGATAAACTCGAGCGGGATCACATCAAATGAGTACAAAGGCCAGAGGCAAACTTGACCCGATTCTAGATCGACATCACCCCGAAGAAAATCTGCGAGGAGTCGCAAATGCGAAGGTTCAACTAGCGCGCGTTCGGCCCGCCATCCAGATGCACGTTCCTCCGACGTTGAGCCTTTACTTGGGAAAAGGTCGCCGTTGAAGCGGACATTTAACCAATCGAACAAACGATAAGTGTCCTCATAACTATCGAGGATATCCGGCAAGCTGGAATAAGCGTGAGACAAAACACCGTCAGCTTGGAGTTCTATTAGCTTGATGTCATCTAGCGCAGCAGCGCCGACCGTGTCACGCCGATCGAAGAGAAATTGCACGAAGATAACGCGCGCCAGAAGGTCGTGGCAGACGTCATCATCTCTGAGGCCTCCCTCCATAAGTTGCTCTCGCATCTCACTGAGATTGCGCAGTAACATCTGATCTGCTCGCCCGTCACGATTGAAACGCTGCGCGTGAGCCGTAAAGAAATGACCTGAGACTAGGTTGAGCCAATGCAATGTGCGTGCCGCACGGACCTGCAATTCACCCTTTGGCGAAGTGATAAGATCTGCCGCTCGAACTTGATGGACTAAATACCGATCGACTGAATGGTCTTGTGCAGGCGCTTCGCAACAGCTCCATACTCGGAGAAGATGCGGTTCAATTGTGATAAGGACAGGGCTGTGGGAAAAATTCCAAGCCAACCGATGAAGCTCTCGCAAAAGAGCGTCCGAAGCTTTACCCTCGAATTCTACTACCAAACCAAGAGGAGCCTCCGTCGCGTCTTCGGTAGAATTGGCAGACAAAATCCCGATCCGCCAATTGTGGTCAGGCTCTAAACGCTCCAAAGCGCGCCCGATCTTACTGCGAGCAAGATCGGCAAAGGTAGCTGGTCCCGCGCCTGTCGGAGCGAGTATCTCTGATGCGTCGGGCCAGCCGAGGGCTTGAGTGACTGCCCTGAGTGTTAGTTGTTCGACCGCCGGCGTCATGTGCTCAGATCCAATTGCTCTTGGGGGTCGCCGCCGAAACGTCCTGGTCTGCCCCGACCACGTGAACGCTTGTTAGTCGGACCTGCGCGCGCGACGGCGTCCTCGAATGGCAGTCCGTGGCTTTTTAGTTCGCACAGCAATGTCGCGATTAAACCCAAATGCCCCGGCACCTCTCCGGTGCTAGCGTAGTTCGAGATGGAGTTCGGACGCATTCCGATGAGGTCTGCAAACTCACGGATGCTGAGTGATGTCCGGTCAAGCTCGGCGATGAACTCGGCATAGGTCAAACGGAGCATCCCTCTATTCTCATAATTTTCTGTGTTTGTGCACATAAAATGATGTGTTGTAAATGCTTTGAAGTTATCCGGTCAGCGCGGTTCGGCGGTTGCAGATGCCCCTCTCTTGTCCTCGATATTCAATACGTAGCCACGGATATCGTTTCGATCCAGGCACGTTTAGTTCTCTATGCGATGGTACTGGAGTTAGCACCCCACACTTTTTCCCCACCCTTTCCGCCCATGCGATACTCCTCCCACCTTTCGTCGCAACGGATGGCCGGAGCCCACGGAGCTTTGGCCGGCGGAAGGCGGTGAGGTTTGGCGCGCGGCGCCGCATCGCGGGTCAGACGTTTGCGAGAAGATCACCCCGGCCCGCGTCGGCGGCCCGCGCGCAAGTCTGGCTGTGCGTTGGCCGTTTTGTCTCCGCAAAGTCCCCTCCCCAACCCCTCCCCACAAGGGGGAGGGGCTTGCCGCGCCTCTGGATTTCCGCCCAATAAAACGCCTTCAACACGACGAAAGTTCGGATTCGCAAAAGGCGCTGGCGCCGGGTTAAGCCCCTCCCACCTGTGGGGAGGGGTTGGGGAGGGGAGGGAACTCTCCAACGGAAACCCGTGTCGCTTCCCCCTCTATCCAAAAAAATCTTCCCCAATATTTTCCCCACCCTTTCCGCCCATGCGATACTTCTCCCACCTTCCGTCGCAACGGATGGCCGGAGCCCACGGAGCTTTGGCCGGCGGAAGGCGGTGAGGTTTGGCGCGCGGGGCCGCATCGCGGGTCAGACACTTGCGAAACATCATCCCGGCCAGCAGGAACGCCCGTCAGCAAAAAGTGGAGCTGACAGAAAGGTGGTCGTGCGAAGGCCGCAACCGGTGGCCCGGCCTGGCCGGCCCCGGCGGCGTTTGCTGTGTGTCGCACTGTCCGGCGGGCTGGCCGGTCTGCGCGGCGCGCGTCCCGCTTGCAACGCCGGCCTGACAAGTCCCCGGGCGCATTGGGCGGGTTGCCTCGCCTGTTGCCTGGGGAGAGGGCGGGTTCGGCCCTGACCAAGCCGAACAGAACGAAACCGCGCCAGGGCTTGAGGTGATGCGTTCGCAGGAGGAGTTGCCCGCCCGTGCCCGGAAGGCATGGGCATCCGTCACCGGCGGGGCGCGGGAGACTGCGCCAAGCCCTTCTTCGCCACCACCACGGGCCAGCCGCCCGCGCGCCCCGCACTCCGGTTTGATTCCGGACTGCCCCGAACTGCCCCATACCGCCGGCGAAAAGATTTTCGCGCGCGGGGTTTTGGTGTGTCTGGTCGCTTGGTCAGAAAGGTCTCACCACCCCGTCATACCGGACCCCGATCCGGTATCCAGCCACCGCGCGTCCGCGCGGTGAAACGACTCTTTGACCCGGCAGACGCCGGGTCACTGGATACCGGATCAAGTCCTGTATGACGGAAATCGGGAGGCGTCCGACAATCACGGAAACAGCGTGTAGGACCGCTCCATCTGGTCTTCGCTGGCGTTGTCGTCATTGGCCTCATAGGTCGGGTCGATCTCGTAGCGTTTGAGCACGAACTGGCCTTCCGCAAACGCCCAGGTTCCCGCCGACCAGGCATCGCCCAGCCCGCGCCATTTGGCAAAACTGGTCAGCGTCTGCGTCTCGGTGTCAAATCCCGAATTGACCAGCGTCGCCGTGGTTGAATAGCCGGTCACTGTCGGCGGATTTTTCAGCTCGGTCCGGGTTTCGTCGCCATCGGCATAATCGATCTCGTAAGTCGGCTGGGCAAATGTGATCAGCGACAGATCGCCATTTTCCGGCTTGAACACATAGGCCTGCACCACATTGTAGGCGCCGGCCATGCAAAACAGCTGGTACAGCGTGGCGTGGCTGTCTGGATCGTCCGCGCCGGCCCATTGGGGTCTCCACGACAACGCGGTGGCCGTGTCGGCAAAGCCGTCAGCATCTCCAAACGGCGAGCTCTCGTCGCATTGTCCGGGCAGGGCGGCAAGCATGAAGCCGCGCGCAACGCCAATCGCCGTGGTGCCGGTATCATCGGCAAGCGCGGGCGCTGCCAGACATGACAGACAAAGCGCACTCCACAGTGCATGTTTCATGGCCAATCCTCCCCGCACCCGGGCGGCGCTGATCCCGGGTCATCCGGCAATCATGTGCTTTGCCCCGGAATTTGGCAATATCGCCCGCCGGGGCCTGGCTAGGCCGCCTTGGTGACGTGATATTCCTTGATCGCCACCATGTCGATCGTCTTCCAGCGGTCCGCCTCGTAGCCCAGCGAGAACTGGTCGGCGGCCAGAAACACCGGATCGCCGTCGAGATCGCGGGCAATGTCGCCGCGATGGCTGGTCACGAAGCGTTCGAGATCGGCCTTGTCAGCCGAGGAAATCCAGCGGCAGACCGAGAACCGCGCCATCTCGAAGCTCACCGGCAGCCCGTATTCGGTCGACAGCCGTTCCTTCAGCACATCAAGCTGCAAGGCGCCGACCACGCCGACAATCGCCGGCGAGCCGTCCTCGGGCGAGAACAGCTGCACCACGCCTTCCTCGGCCATCTGCTGCAGCGCCTCTTTCAGTTTTTTCGCCTTCATCGCATCCTCGAGCCGCACCCGGCGCAGGATTTCCGGCGCGAAGTTCGGCACGCCCTGAAACACCAGCGCCTCGCCCTCGGTCAGCGTGTCGCCGATTCGCAAGGTTCCGTGGTTGGGAATGCCGACCACGTCGCCGGCATAGGCCGTGTCGGCGATCTGCCGCTGCGAGGCGAAGAAGAACTGCGGCGCCGACAGCCCCATCGGCTTGCCGGTGCGCGCCAGCCGCGCCTTCATGCCGCGTTCCAGCTTGCCCGAGCACACCCGCACAAAGGCGATGCGGTCGCGGTGATTGGGGTCCATGTTGGCCTGGATCTTGAACACGAAGGCTGTCATTTTCGGGTCTGTGGCTTCCACCGTGCGGGTATCGGCCACTTGCGCGCGCGGCGGCGGCGCCAGTTCACCCAGCGCATTGATCAGGTCGCGCACACCGAACGCCTTCAGCGCCGAGCCGAAATAGACAGGCGTCAGGTGTCCCTCGCGGAACGCCGTGAGATCAAACGGCCGGCAGGCTTCCACCGCCAGGCTCGCCTCCTCGATGAAGGTCTCGCGCTCGTTCTCCGGCAGCAGCCCGGCCACCTTGTCCGATTGCGGCCCGTTGACCGGTGTCAGCTCGGTTTCCCGGTCCGATCCGCGCATCGCCGATTTGGCCAGGTGATAGGTGCCCGAAAACGACCGGCCCTGTCCGATCGGCCAGGTCATCGGCGCGGTGTCAAGCGCCAGCTTCTGCTCGACCTCGTCGAGGATCTCGAACGGATTGCGCGCCTCGCGGTCCATCTTGTTGACAAAGGTGATGATCGGAATGTCCCTGAGCCGGCAGACTTCGAACAGCTTCAGGGTTCTCGGCTCGATGCCCTTGGCCGCATCGATCACCATCACCGCCGCATCCACCGCCGTCAGCGTCCGGTAGGTGTCGTCGGCAAAGTCTTCATGGCCCGGCGTATCGAGCAGATTGAACACGTGGTTGTCATACTCGAACGTCATCACCGAGGTGACCACCGAGATGCCGCGCTCGCGCTCGATCTTCATCCAGTCCGAGCGGGTCTGGATCCGGTCCTTCTTGGCCTTGACCTCGCCCGCCAGCTGGATCGCGCCACCAAACAGCAACAGCTTTTCCGTAAGCGTGGTCTTGCCGGCGTCCGGGTGCGAGATGATGGCGAAGGTGCGGCGGCGGGCAACCTCTTCCGTGAGTGTATCGGGCATCGGTGGCGGATTCCTGTTGATTGCGCTGCCTTCTATCGCCTTGCCGCCCGCCATGCAATTGACCTTCTCCCGCCAACGGTGAAAGCTTGGTGCATGACCCAACCTGTTCGCCTGCCCCAGTCCGCCCTGCAAGCCGCCGCAAGCTCCATGCCCGAGCTGCGCATCGTGCGCCTGCCGCATGGCGAAGGCCTTGATCTGCCGGCCTATGAAACACCGGGCTCGGCCGGCATGGATCTGCGCGCCGCGGTTGACGAAGACACTCCGCTGGAAATCGCCCCGGGCGGCCGTTTTGCCGTGCCCACCGGCTTGATCATGGAAATTCCTGAAGGCTTTGAAGGCCAGGTTCGGCCGCGCTCCGGTCTGGCGCTTAAATCCGGGGTCACTTGCCTCAACACGCCGGGCACCATCGACAGCGACTATCGCGGCGAGGTCAAGGTGATCCTCGCCAATCTCGGCGCCGAACCGTTCACCGTCACTCGCGGCATGCGCATCGCCCAGCTGGTCATCGCTCCGGTGGTGCAGGCGCAGGTGACGCTGCATCAGGCGCTCGGCGAAACCGGGCGCGGCACCGGCGGCTTCGGCTCGACAGGCACCGCATGAGCGCCCCGGCCTTCGGCCCTCTCACGGTTGTCGACATGCACACCGGCGGTGAGCCGCTGCGGATCGTCACCGGTGGCTATCCGGATCTGCCCAAGGGCACGATTTTGCAAAAGCGCGCCTATGTCCGCGACAATCTCGATCATTTGCGCAAGATCCTGATGTTCGAGCCGCGCGGCCATGCAGACCAGTATGGCGCATTGCTGGTCGAGCCGGATTTGCCCGGCGCCGATCTGGCGGTGTTGTTCATGCACAATGAAGGCTACTCCACCATGTGCGGCCATGCCATCGTGGCGCTCGGCCGCTATGCCGTGGATCAGGGACTTGTGCCGCCCGGCGAAACCGTGACCCTCGTCAACATCGAATGCCCCTGCGGGCTGGTGCGTGCCGAAGTCACCATGCAGGGCGGCAAGCCCGCTGAGGTTAGCTTCGAGAGCGTGCCGTCGTTCCTGTTCGCGCGCGACAAGACGCTCGCGATTGGAGCCTGGGGCAAGGTCACGTTCGACATCGCCTATGGCGGCGCGTTTTATGCGCTGGCCGATGCCCGCCAGTTCGGTCTCAAGTTCGGCCGCGATTCGGTGGCCGCTTTTGTCGACGCCGCCGACGCCCTGACCAGGGCGGCGCAGGCGGCAATTCCGCTCAGCCATCCCGACGCAGATGATCTGTCGTTTCTCTATGGATCGATCCTCACCGATGGCCGCGACGCCTATTCCGGTGAGCCGACGCGCAATGTCTGTGTCTTCGCCGACCGGCAGGTCGATCGCTCGCCCACCGGCTCCGGCGTCACAGCCCGGCTTGCCGCCATGCAGGCCCGCGGCCAGATCGCCACTGGCCAGAAACGGGTCTTCCAGAGCATCATCGGCAGCCGGTTTACCGGCAGCCTCGCCTCGCTCACACATTCAGGGCCGCACAAGGCCATCACCGCGCGCGTTTCGGGCCGCGCTTACTACTCCGGCAAGGCCGAGTTCATCATTGAGGATGATGATCCGCTGTCGGAAGGATTTCTTGTCCGGTGAACAATCTGCCTGTCGCGTTGGAATTGTATTCCTGAATAGTACGATAAATTGGAACGTCACTATCGTCTTTCACTGTCTTCCTTTGACAGGTTGACTGGCGTTGCGCATGCCCTGTCGCTAGACTTCGCGGCCAAACAAGGGAGATTTGCCATGTCAGCCTCTTCGGATGAAACACCCGGCCGCGGCCGCATCTACAATTCGATCATCGACACCGTTGGCAACACCCCGATCGTGCGGCTCTCCAAACTCGCAGGCGCGGAGGACGTGAAGGCCGAGATTCTCGCCAAGCTCGAATTCTTCAACCCGCTGGCCTCGGTCAAGGACCGTATCGGCGTGGCCATGATCGAGGCGCTGGAGGCCGAAGGCCGGATCGCACCGGGCAAGACGACGCTGATCGAGCCGACATCGGGCAACACCGGCATCGCGCTCGCCTTCGCAGCCGCCGCCAGGGGTTACCGGCTGATCCTGACCATGCCGGAGACCATGTCGATCGAACGCCGCAAGATGCTGGCCCTGCTTGGCGCCGAGCTGGTGCTGACAGAGGGCCCGAAAGGCATGAAGGGCGCCATCGCCCGGGCCGAGGAACTGCTCGGCGAAATCGATGATTCGGTGATGCCGCAGCAATTCGAAAACCCCGCCAACCCGGAGATCCACCGTCTCACCACGGCAGAGGAAATCTGGAACGACACCAAGGGCGGTGTTGATATTCTGGTCTCAGGCATCGGCACCGGCGGCACCATCACCGGTGTGGGGCAGGTGCTCAAGGCGAAGAAGCCGGGCGTGCAGATCGTGGCGGTTGAGCCGGCGGATTCACCGGTGCTGTCGGGCGGCAATCCCGGCCCGCACAAGATCCAGGGCATCGGAGCGGGTTTCGCGCCGGCCATTCTCGACACGGACATCTACGATGAAGTTGCCAAGGTCACCAACGACGAAGCCTTCGACATGGCCCGCCGTGTGGCGCGCCTCGAAGGCCTGCCGGTCGGCATTTCCTCGGGCGCGGCCCTGGCTGCCGCCATCAAGATCGGCCAGCGGCCCGAAAACGCCGGCAAGCAGATCGTCGTCATCATCCCGTCATTCGCCGAACGCTACCTCTCGACCGCATTGTTTGACGGTCTGGGCTGAGGCTCGAACCTTGCCGGTTACCCCGGATGATTTGGCCCAAACGGTCTTGAAGGGTGACGGGCATTCTCCGGAATGGATTGCCCGGCGGCTGATCTCACGCCGCCTGCGACACCCGTTCCGCTGCAATCCTGTACGAGATCGCCTCGGCGAGGTGAATTCGGCCGACCACTTCGGCGCCGTCGAGATCGGCCAGCGTCCGTGCCACCTTGAGAATGCGGTGGTAGGCGCGGGCTGAAAACCGCATCTTTTCCGCCGCATCGCTGAGCAGGCTCTGGCCGCCGGCGTCGGGCTTGGCCACCTGCTCGACAAGCGAGGTCGAACATTGCGAATTGGTGCGGATGTCGGGGCGTCCGAGATCGCGGTAGCGGGTCTGTTGCATGGTCCGCGCCGCTGCCACCCGCGCCGCGACATCGGCGCTTTGCTCCGCCAGTTGCGGATTGATCAGATCCTGCGCGGTGACCGCGGGAACATCGATGCGGATATCGATCCGGTCCATCAACGGTCCCGAAATCCGGCCCTGATAATCCGTTTGGCAGCGGGGGCCGCGAGCGCAACTGTGTCCCGGCTCTCCGGCCATGCCGCACCGGCACGGGTTCATCGCCGCGATCAGCTGGATATTGGCAGGATAGCTCACCCGGTGATTGGCCCGCGCGATGACGCTCTCGCCGTTTTCCAGCGGCTGCCGCAAGGAATCGAGCACCTGCGGTGTGAATTCGGGAAACTCGTCGAGAAACAGGATGCCGTTATGCGCCAGCGACACCTCGCCCGGCCGCGCGCGCAAGCCGCCACCGACCATCGCCGCCATCGAGGCTGAATGATGCGGTGCACGGAACGGGCGCCGGTCTGACAGCTTGCCACCGGCCAGTTGTCCGGCAATCGAATGGATCATCGACACTTCCAGCAGTTCAGGCGCCGACAGTGGCGGCAGGATCGAGGGCAGCCGTGCCGCCAGCATGGATTTGCCCGATCCGGGCGGCCCGACCATGATCAGATT
>NZ_JBDWHW010000027.1:0-2765 GCF_039975035.1 Hoeflea sp.
TGTGAGTTCCACTTCGATTGCATCGGTTTACGGGGGCAGGGTACCTCATTAACGCTCCAGTTTCATCAATTCATCTCTGAAGGCTTCGGCCGGTGTCCTGTAGCCCAGACATTTGCGCGGCGTCGCGTTCAGGCGGTCGCAAATCGACCCGATATATCGATTTGGGAGCGACAGCAGAGCCGTGTCCCGCGGTAGGTATCTGCGCACCCGTTTGTTCATGTTCTCGACAGAGCCCTTTTGCCACGGAGCCTGTGGGTCGCAGAACCAAGATTTGGTTCCCATGCCGGTCTTCAACTCCCGCCAGGATGTAAACTCGAACCCACGGTCGAAGGTGATGCTGCGACGGGCATCCGCGGGCAGGGGTGACATCACGTTGATCAGCTTGTTCATCAGCGGTCGCGACTTGCGGTCGTTGTTGCGCAGCAGAACGACGTAGCGGG
The DNA here is from genome assembly GCF_039975035.1 of Hoeflea sp. Taxonomy (GTDB): domain Bacteria; phylum Pseudomonadota; class Alphaproteobacteria; order Rhizobiales; family Rhizobiaceae; genus Hoeflea. The sequence goes on from NZ_JBDWHW010000027.1 coordinate 441, forward strand.
TTTTGCGTTCGATCAACGTGGCGACATTTGCGTTACCCTGAGCGCGCTCAAAGATCATCAAATCGCCTTCCCAGTTGCCGAACAGGCTGCGGTCGTTGATCTCCTCCGGGCGGTTGTGAATGCTTGTTTCCAAGGGGAAAACCTCACCACGAGCCTTGCGGGCGTAGCGCGGTTTCCTCTTCCTCTGACGCTCTGGCAGATAGCGCCCAAGCTCCTGTGACTGGCCGCTCTTTGAATACACATACTGATAGATCGTCTCATGGCAAATCCGGTACGGCGCGCGCGGTTCGATCTTCAGTCGTCCGGCGATCTGTTCTGGCGACCAACCGCCTTTCAGTCTGCCAATCACTTCATTGCGCAAATCCTCATGCCGTTCCAATTTACGACGTTTCAGATGGCGACGATCCGCGAGAGCCTGCGCCGTCATATGCCAGTACCCATCAGCCTGCGGAACCTCGGTGTCATGCCACCAGTTGCGCTTGATCTCACGATGGATCGTTGAGCGGTCTCGGCCAAGCGTTTCAGCGATCTTGGTCTTTGTAGCTTTCGCCTGAAGCATCGTCGCTAAGATTCTGCGTTCATCCAAGTTCAGTTTACGGTAGGGTCTTCTCATCACATCCTCCTGATCTGCATCAAGAAATTATCCAGTGATGCAATCCAAAATGGAATGTGCCCAACACTAAGTATAAATACGCATAATGAAGTTTATGTTAATTTACCCTCCAGATCCCTTCTTCCTGAGCCACTCGCGATTCAGAAAGAAGTTTCTGTAAATGAGCCACAACATTCCTTTCGGCGGCCATTGCAATATGCGGGTCAGATTTCTTGTAGACTGAAGCGGCGATATTCTGGACTGTATCGGAAGTATTTAGGAGATGCTTGAGGATCTGGGTCTCGCGGCGCATCCGGTTGGCAAGTAACCGTTCGATGTAAGGGCGCGGATCCTGGAGTACGGGCCCGTGACCCGGCAGGCAGATCCTATCGTCGCGATCAATAAGCCGTTGAAGCTGGTCGCAGTAATCACGCATGTTGCCGTCAGGGGGGCTGACGATCGAACTGTTCCAACTCATCACGTGGTCGCCCGTGAATAACACTCCATCCAGCCTCGCAAAGCAGAGGTGATCGCTCGCGTGACCGGGTGTGTGAAGGACAGTAAGACCGGCAATCCTTTGCCCGTCTTCCAAAAACCCGTCGGGTTGAAATGCATCGTCTGGAAAGGCACGCGAAACATAAACGGGCAGACCTGTCCGTTCGCGCAATCCCGGCACGGCACCGAAATGATCGGAATGGTGGTGTGACACTAGAATTCCGGCCGGGTTGCCTCCCAGATTCTCGACAATTGCTTCGAAATGTGCACTGTCTTCTGCTGGACCCGGATCGAGAATGAACCGACCGTCAGGTGTATCAATGATGTAGCTGTTCGTCCCGTGATAGGTCATCTTCCCGGGATTGCTCGCAACGATCCTCAGGATTCCCTCGGCCACCTGTTCTGCACGCGCGCGACACGGTTCCGGCTCTGTGTGAAACATGCTGCGTTTTGTCATTGAATACGACCACTTTCTGACAGTGAAAAGTCTGGGACTTGCAAAGCCGCCTTTTGCTTTGCATAGCTTTGGAAGCCTCGGGCTGGCGTCCAGCGCCGGTCAGAACCGGCGCTGGAACAAGGCAACAAAGCCCAGCAGTCAAGCGTGACCCCGATTATGGAAACCTGTATACAGCACTACAGCAATTGCTGCCTTCGTCAGGTCTCCAAGCAGGAACGGGTAAAGCCCGGCGTTCAGCAATTTTTCGCCATAGCCGACAAAGCCACCCAACCAGAATAGCCCTGCGCAATACATAAGTATCGAACCGGAGAGGACCGCTACAGATGCTCTGATTGAAGGCGGAAGCCCTGCCAGCTTTTGAACCATCCATCCTGCAGCCGCCGCCGCGAGCGCAAACCCAATCAAGAATCCGCCAGTGGGACCCGCAAAATAGGCCAGACCCGCCGGTGCGGGAGGCGTGCCAGCGAAAACCGGCAGGCCAAACAGACCTTCCAGAAGGTACGCAGCGACAACTAGACTACTGCGCACCGGCCCCAGGAAAAGGCCGAGACCCAAGACCACCAGGGTTTGTGTTGACATCGGTACCGGGTAGAACGGCACCGCGATTTTGGCGGATAGTGTCAGAAGTATTGTGCCGATGAGTATTATTGAGATCTCTCGGGTCAGTCTTGCGACCGGTTGGCGTTGAGTGGCTTCCAAATTCATCTGTTTCGTCCTTGTTTCTGTAGATCGTTGATTTGCTGGATAGGGAAGCTCACATGCGCTTGGCGACTTCTTCCAG
>NZ_JBDWHW010000028.1:0-5023 GCF_039975035.1 Hoeflea sp.
GGTCGACGCCTCGGTGATGCCGACCCTGATCGGCGGCAACACCAATGCTCCCACCATCATGATCGCCGAAAAGGCGGCGGAGATGATTTTAACGCAAGCGCGCGGGTGAGGGGGCGGCCCGGGCTGTCACGTCTCGACGGCCGGGCGAGGGGCCCGGAAACAGCTTCCCGGGCCAGGCAACAGGCTCGGTCTGCTGCTTAGAACTCGGACCAGGTCTGGGCTTCGCGGGCAATCGCGGCACCGCCCGATCTGCCTCCCTGCACGGCTGCAAGCTGGGGCCGCGGCGATGCGGTCCGGACCGGAGTTGGTGAGCCCGGTGCGGTCGAGACGGCGTGAGGCGCGGCGGGACGGCTTGTCGATGCGGCGCCGAGTTCAAATTTGCTGATCAGTTCAAACAGCGCTTCCGCTTCTTTCGCCAGACCATGGGTAGAGGCTGTTGTCTGCTCCACCATGGCTGCGTTTTGCTGGGTTCCCTGATCCATCACGGTGACCGATTCGCTGATTTCCCTGAGCGCCACGGATTGTTCCTTGACACTGACGGCTATGGCTTGAGTGTTGAGGTCTATGCTCTGGATCTTGCCGACTATATCCACAAGCGCCTGACCGGCATTGCCGACCAGCGAGACACCGCACTTGACCTGGTCGCTCGATGAAGTGATGAGGCTTTTGATGTCCTTGGCAGCGCTTGCGGAGCGTTGTGCCAGTTCGCGAACCTCATGGGCGACCACGGCGAACCCTTTTCCGGCGTCACCTGCGCGGGCGGCTTCGATACCGGCGTTCAGCGCAAGCAGATTGGTCTGAAACGCGATGTCGTCGATAACACCTATGATCTTCGACATTTCCTGTGACGAGGTTGCGATCATGCTCATGGCGGACACGGCCTCGGTCACAATCTCACCGGATCGCTCGACCCCGGCGCGGGTCTCGACAACGAGCTTGGCCGAGGCGGTGGCGTTCTGCGTCATTTCAGCGACATTGGTGGTGATTTCCTCCAGCGCCGCAGCGGTTTCCTCGACCGAAGCTGCCTGCTGTTCCGTCCGGCGCGCCAGATCGTCCGACGCCGCGCGGATTTCGTTGGAGCCTGATGTGATGCTGCTGGCGTTAATTTCCACGGCGCGCATGGTCGCGCGCAAATCGGCAAGGACATCATTGAAATCCTTGCGGAGTGCTTCCATCGTCGGAACAAATGGTTGCTCCAGCGAGCGGGTCAGGTCGCCCTTCGCCACAGCCCGAAGCGAGGTGCCAAGGTGGGATATCGCTGTCATCCGGGCCGTAACATCAGTGGCGAATTTCACCACTTTGACGACCTCGCCCCTGTCATTCGTGATCGGGTTGTAGGCGGCCTGAATCCAGACCTCCGTGCCGGTCTTGCTGAGCCGCATGAATTCATTCGACGAGAATTGGCCTGCCGCCAGATCGTGCCAGAACTTTTCATAATCGGATGTCGCAACATAGGCCGGATCGCAGAAAATCCTGTGATGCTTGCCGACGATTTCCCGGAGTTCATAACCCAGTGTGGCACAAAAATTCTCGTTCGCCGTGATGATCGTGCCATCCGGCTTGAATTCGATCATCGCCTGGGAGCGCGACAGGGCCGAAAGCTTGGCGGCATCGTCGATCGCAATATGTTTGCTCTGGGTGATGTCGGTGGCGAATTTGACCACCTTGACCGGTTTGCCGCCTTTAAACACCGGATTGTAGGACGCCTCGATCCAGATATCGCGTCCATCCTTGCCGATCCGCCGGTATTGCTGCCGGTCGAATTTTCCCGCCGCCAGGGATTTCCAGAACTCCCGGTACTCGGTGCTTTTCACCTCTTCCGGGTCGACGAATATACTGTGGTGCTTGCCGATGATCTCCGCCAGCGTGTAGCCCAGGACATTGCAAAAATTCTCGTTTGCCGTCAACACATGGCCGGTCAGATCGAATTGAATGACCGCCTGAGACATGGAAAGCGATTCACAGATCGCCTTGCTGTCGGAATTCAGTCCTAGTGACAGTACCATTTCAACTCCCGGGTTGGTTCCGCAAATCTGGTTTGCGAGTGATGGGGCAAATACATCGCGATGTTTGACAACGAGATCAAAATGCGTGGAGTCTGGAGATTGTTTCCATTCAATTCCTGCGATTTTGATCGTTCAACTGCATTTCCGTGGTAGGAAGTTGGCTTCAATTTTATTAATGATTGCATACCTTTTGTGGGGCAAATCTTGAGGATACCCCAATAAAGTGTGGAATTATTTGAACAAATAGGTTCATTGACCTGGCAACCGGTGGCTGTAGGTAGCTGTTTGAAGCGGTTGCCAAATCCGGAAATTTGATGATTTTAGGTAATACCCTCGCACCTCATCTGATCTGGAGCCAACCATGACTGTTCGCATTGCCGTCCTCACCGTGTCCGATCGTGCCAGTCGCGGGGAATATGAGGATCTTGGTGGTCCGGCGGTCAAGGCATGGCTTGAGCGGGTGATATCGAGCCCCGCCGAGATCGTCGTTCACGTCATCCCCGACGGGCTCGAAAGCGTCCGTGACACGCTGATCAGGCTGTGCGATGTCGACGGTGTCGACATGGTGCTCACCACCGGCGGAACCGGTCCGTCGCCACGCGATCTGACACCCGAGGCAATGAAGGCGGTGATGGAGAAGGAACTGCCCGGGTTCGGCGAATTGATGCGCAAGGTCAGCCTGGAATTCGTTCCCACCGCAATCCTGTCGCGCCAGACTGCCGGCACGCGCGGCAAGACCCTGATCGTCAATCTGCCGGGCAAGCCCGGTTCGATCGACACCTGCCTGACGGCGGTGTTCCCGGCCATCCCGTTCTGTCTCGATCTGATCGGCGCGGGCCGGATCGAAACCCGTGACGAAATCCTCAAAGCATTCCGCCCGTCAAAGTGACGGGCGGAGCAAGGGTCGCAATGACCGGCATCGGGCAGGTTCAGGTGCGCAGCACCCGGTAGATCGCCGGTATCACCAGCACCGTCAGCGCCGTTGACGAGGCGAGGCCGAACAGCAGCGAGATCGCCAGGCCCTGGAAGATCGGATCGGTCAGGATCACCGCGGCGCCGATCATCGCCGCGAGCGCTGTCAGGATGATCGGCTTGAAGCGGATCGCGCCCGCCTCGATCAGCACCGGCGTCAACGGCGTGCCCTTGACATGGGCATGGCGGATGAAATCCACCAGCAGGATCGAGTTGCGCACGATGATGCCGGCAAGCGCGATGAAACCGATCATCGAGGTGGCCGAGAACGGCGCCCCAAACAGCCAGTGCCCGATCAGGATGCCGATGAAGGTCAGAGGTACCGGTGTCAGGATAACCAGAGGCGCCTTGAACGAGCCGAACTGGGCGACCACCAGGATGTAGATCCCGAGCAGCGCCACGCCGAAGGCGGCGCCCATGTCGCGGAAAGTGACCCAGGTGACTTCCCATTCACCGTCCCACAACAGGGTCGAGGAGTGCTCGTCTGCGGGCTGGCCGTTGAGAGCAATCACCGGCTTTTCCAGATCTGTCCAGTCCATCGCGTCAAGCGCTTCTTGCACAGCCAGCATGCCATAGAGCGGAGCTTCATAGGCGCCAGCCATTTCGGCCAAGACCATTTCTGCGGCGCGGCCATTGCGGCGGAACACCGGGAATGAGGATGTCTCCCGCGTCACCTCGATCACATCGCCCAACTCGACCACGCTGCGGTCGCCCGGAAGCACATTGGCCGGGATCGGCGTTGTCAGGAAGCTCTCGTCGACCAGGCGATCCGATCTCGGGCGTTCAAGCCGGATGGTGATAGGCGTCCGGCCTCCGTCACGATGCGAATACCCCACCGTCTGGCCGGTGTTAAGGATCGCGATGGTGTCGAACACGTCCTGTTCCTGGACCTTGAAGAACTCCAGCTCGTCGGTGGAAATCTTCACCCGTACACGTTCGGCCGGCTGTCCCCAGGAGTTGTCGATGTCGACGATAAACGCTGCCGAGCGGAACGCTTCCTCGACGCGCCGGGCCACCGCACGACGGGTTTCTGCGTCAGGACCGTAGATCTCGGCCAGAAGCGTCGCCATCACCGGCGGCCCCGGAGGCGGCTCGACGACCTTCAGGCTTGCGCCCTGTGGCAGCGGAATGGCGGCGATCCGGGTGCGGATGTCGAGCGCGATTTCGTGACTCGACCGGTCCCGTTCGCCCTTGGGCGTAAGATTGAGCGCGACATCGCCCATCTGGGTTTCATCGCGCAGGAAAGAGTGCCGCACCAGTCCGTTGAAGTTGAACGGTGCTGCGGTCCCCGCATGGGTCTGGGTGGACTTCACCTCGTCGAGCTTGAGCACCTCGTGGGCGACCGCCTGGGCTATGGCGTCGGTGGCTTCCACCGATGTGCCCTCGGGCATGTCGATCACCACCGAGAGTTCGGACTTGTTGTCGAACGGCAAGAGCTTGACCGTCACATGCTTGGTGTAAAACAGCGACAGCGAACCCAACGTCATGGCGCCCACAACCAGCAGGAAAATCCAGGCGCTAAACTTGCTGTGAAGCACTGGCCGCGCCACGGCGCGATAAATCTTTCCAAGCATGCCACCGGCTTCGACACCTTCGACAGGACCGTGATGCATTGGCGCACGACCGGCGATCTTGAGCATCAGCCAGGGCGTGACCATGACCGCAACGAAGAACGAGAACACCATCGCCGCCGAGGCATTGGCCGGAATCGGGCTCATGTAGGGGCCCATCATGCCGGACACGAACAGCATCGGCAGCAGTGCGGCAACCACGGTGAGCGTGGCGACAATGGTCGGATTGCCAACTTCCGCGACTGCTTCAATAGCCGCCTGCTTGCGCTCGCGCCCGTCACCCATGCCCCAGTGCCGGGCGATGTTCTCGATCACCACAATGGCGTCATCAACCAGGATGCCAATCGAGAAGATCAGCGCGAACAGCGACACACGGTTGAGCGTGTAGCCCATCACCCGTGAGGCAAACAGCGTCAGAAGGATGGTCACGGGGATGACGATGGCCACCACCAGCGCCTCGCGCCAACCGATTGC
>NZ_JBDWHW010000029.1:0-7989 GCF_039975035.1 Hoeflea sp.
CGCGAAAAGGCCGCATCGTTTCCGATGCGCCCTTTTGCAGTTTGCGCCGAGCGAAGCCGCCATGGGCGGCTCCGGAGTGGCTCGTTCTTAACGGAACAGCGAGAGGATGTTTTCCGAATTCGTATTCGCGATGGAAAGCGACTGGATGCCCAGCTGCTGCTGGGTCTGCAGCGCCTTCAACCGGGTCGATTCCTCGTTCATGTCCGCATCCACAAGACGGCCCACGCCGCTGTCGATGGAATCCATCAGGTTTGACACGAAGTCGTCCTGCATCTCAATGCGCTTGTTGACGGCACCAAGGTTGGAGGCGGCGTCGGTCATCTGGGTGAGGATCGAGTCAACAACGCGGATCATGTCATCGACCTCGGTATTCGTGGTCGTCGCGGTCAACGCGATCCCGGCACCCGCTGCCACGGTTCCGGTGGCTGAACCGGTGTCGATCAGGTAGTAGTTGCGAGCCGTGGTTGTCGCCGCATTCGGGTCCAGCGCATTGGCATCGATATCCTTGGTCAGGATGCCGAGGCTTTCGTTGGCTGCACCGATCAGCGTGGTCGAAGTGGTGTTCACATCGAGTGTGGTCAGCGTCACAAGGCCGCCGGAATCACGATTGAAGCCGCCAACAATGCTTTTGGTACCGGCTACCGCGGTCGAGGTGTTGTTGAGCCAGTTTTCACCGGAGAACGATGCCGATTCCGAAATCGAAACGAGCTGGTTCTTGAGCTCGGTGAGCTCCTTGTCGATCTTGGTCTTGTCGACGCCAGGCTCGCGGGCCGCAACCAGCTTGGCCTTGATTTCGGACACCACGTCGATCGAGGATTCCATACCGGTATAGGCAACGTCGACTTTCGCGGCGCCGAGGCCGAGGGCGTCCTGCACGGTGCCCATCGCCTTGTTGTCAGAGCGCATGGTGGTTGCGATCGACCAGTAGGCGGAGTTGTCGGATGCAGTATCAACCTTGTAGCCCGAAGAAATACGGTTCTGGGTTGTTTCCATGTCGGAGTTGATCGAACGAAGAGTCTGCAGTGCAGCCATCGCCGATGCGTTTGTCATGATGCTTGTCATACGAGTGTCCCTTTAGACAGGTAATTACACGGGACATACCGGGCTTTTTATACCGGCAACAACGGAGAAGCATCATGCCTATCGCCTCCGGTTACTTCCGATCAACGACCCGTCATTTCTTGAAGGCCATTAATGACTGATTATGGTTACCGAAGATTTAATCGGATCGGGTGGTTTTACTTTTTCTCCAAGATAAAAAAACGCCGGGGATTTCTCCCCGGCGTCAGATTGTCGTTCAGCCCCTGACTGGAGCCGGACCCGCTGTTAACGGAACAGCGACAGGATGTTCTGGGAGTCGGAGTTGGCGATTGACAGCGCCTGGATGCCCAGCTGCTGCTGGGTCTGCAGGGCCTTCAACCGGGTTGACTCTTCGTTCATGTCTGCATCCACCAGACGGCCGACACCCTTGTCGACGGCGTCCATCAGGTTGGAAACGAAGTCTTCCTGCATCGAGATACGGCTGTTGACGGCGCCGAGGTTGGAAGCGGCGTCGGTCATCTGGGTCAGCATCGAGTCAACGGCACGGATCATGTCGTCAACCTGAGCATCGGTCGTCGTTGCGGTCAGAGCGATCCCGGTACCCGATGCAACGGTACCCGTGGCGGAACCGGTGTCGATCAGGTAGTAGTTGCGAGCCGTGGTTGTTGCTGCATTCGGGTCCAGCGCATTGGCATCGATATCCTTGGTCAGGATGCCGAGGCTTTCGTTGGCTGCACCGATCAGCGTGGTCGACGAGGTGTTCACATCAAGTGTCGTGACGGTCACCAGGCCGCCTGAGTCACGGTTGAAACCGCCGACGATGTTCTTGGTACCGGCTGCTGAAGTCGAGGTGTTGTTGAGCCAGTTTTCACCGGAGAACGATGCCGATTCCGAAATCGAAACGAGCTGGTTCTTGAGCTCGGTGAGTTCCTTGTCGATCTTGGTCTTGTCGACGCCAGGCTCGCGGGCCGCAACCAGCTTGGCCTTGATTTCGGAAACCACGTCGATCGAGGCTTCCATACCTGTATAGGCGACGTCGACTTTCGCAGCGCCGAGGCCGAGAGCGTCCTGAACAGTCGACATTGCCTTGTTGTCGGAGCGCATGGTGGTTGCGATCGACCAGTAGGCGGAGTTGTCGGATGCGCTTTCCACCTTGTAGCCCGAAGAAATACGGTTCTGGGTGGCTTCCATGTCGGAGTTGATCGAACGAAGTGTCTGCAGGGCAGACATCGCCGAGGCGTTGGTCATGATGCTTGTCATGGGATTGTCCCTTGTTATTACGAGATACTTGAGAGGGACATACCGGGCTTATTGGTTTACCGGTCACGGCAGTTCGGCGTCATGCCTGTCGGAACCCGATTGCTTCACGAAAGGGTTCCTTCCCGTCGTGTTGGCACCATAATCCCAGTCACGGCTTTCAAACTAATTAATTGAAAGCAAATTTTGCAAGTAAATTCAATATGGTTAACCGCTGGTAAAGGATTTGACTGCGTCTGACATCAAGATGATGCGCAATGGTTGCCGTGCCACCTGAAAATGATGCCTTGAAGAACTTGAAGCATGACGCACAAAAGACTGCCGCAGTCTTGCAGCAACTTGATGCAAGGACTGGCTGCAAATTCGCGTCGCCTTACAGCATCATACGAAAGAGCGGACCAGACTGCCAACAAGCAGATTCCACCCGTCGATCAGAACAAAAAACAGGATCTTGAACGGCAGCGAGATTGCGGTTGGCGGCAGCATCATCATGCCCATCGACATTGTGATGGTGGCAACCACGAGGTCGATCACCAGAAACGGCAAAACGACGAGAAAGCCGATTTCAAAGCCGCGCCTGATTTCCGAGATCATGAACGCGGGAACCAGTACCCGCATGTCGATTTTGCCGGCGGTCTCCGTCGACTGCCCGCGTTCAGCGGCAATATCGATGAACAGCGTGAGATCCTTGGGGCGGGTGTTGACCAGCATGAACTCCCGGAACGGATCGGCGATCAGCGAAATCGCCTCCGTTTCGGTAACCTGGTTTTCGAGCAGAGGGTTGATGCCCTTGTCCCATGCCTGGTCAAAGGTCGGAGCCATGACATAGAAAGTCATGAACAGCGACAGGCTGACCAGGATCATGTTGGCGGGAGTGGTTGCCAATCCCATGCCGGACCGGAGAATCGCGAAAGCGATGATGAACCGCGGAAAACTGGTCACCATGATCAGGATTCCGGGCGCCACCGACAGCACGGTCAACAGACCGAAGGTGCGGATGATCCAGCTCGCGACCGAGCCATCCAGCGGGGTCTGCAGCAAATTCGGGTCTATGGCCTGTCCGTGGGCCGCCGTTGCAATAACCATCATGGCTGCAAAGGCCGGGATAAATCGAATCATTCGATCACAAATGTCCTCAAAAGGAGATCATTGACGCGGCCCTGGGACCGCAATTTCACGCGTTCACGCAAATCTTCACGCAAATACTGGAAACCACGGGGTCCCTCGATCTGCTGCAGGGACACAGTACGCAAATAGGCAAGAATATCGTGGTGGATCTGATCGGCGAGTTCGCTGTCCGGGCTGCCTGTGAACACCAGCGACACCTCGATACGAATCCAGTTGTCGGAAGGATACGACAGATTTGTCGTGATCGGATCAAGCGGGACGAGGTTTTCGCGCGTTTTGGTTGCGTCACGGCCTTCGCCAGCGCCTTCGGCGCCAGCAGCAGCGGTCTCCTCGGGCTGGTCTACCTGCGGCGCAAGAACGCCGCCCAGCACCCAGCCGCCACCTGCGGCGACAAGGCTGAGAACCAGCACAACCGCAGCCATGACAATCAGACCGGACTTGCCTTTGCCTTTTCCACCGGTGTTGTCTTCAGTGTCAGCCATGGCTCCGCCCGTCAGATCGGGGAGTAGATGTCGACGAACTGCTGTCCAACCGGCGGCTGCTGGACTTCCGTCAGCCTTCCGCGACCGCCATAGGACACCCGCGCTTCGGCGATCTTGTCATAGGCCACCGTATTGTTGTGATCAACATCGAGAGGCCTGACAATGCCGGCCACATTGAGAATGCGGAGTTCCTGATTGACCCGGACTTCCTGACTGCCGCTGATGACCAGATTGCCATTTGGCAGAATGCCGGTCACAACCGCGGCGATGCGCAGATTGAGTTTTTCAGACCGCGCGGTGGTGCCCTGCCCCTTGGTCGCGGTATCTGAACCGTAGTTGATATCTCCGGCACCAACAGCACCGATGGTGGGAATGTTCACGCCGGCATTGATCGCGCTCGAATTGGTGCGGCTGCGGTCGGTGGCGTTGTCGAAACTGGCCTTGTCGTTGATGGCGAGATCGACGGTGAGAATATCGCCGATGCTGACCGCGCGGGCATCCTGGAACAGTTTGGAGCTCCGGTCGTCCCACAGTGAAAAACTGCCGGCGCGCTGCGGCGGCTGTTTCGGGTAGGCAGCCATCTGAGGGGTTTCGCCATAGGCAAGACCCGACCCGACGGGGCTCATGGCTGGAGCCTTGCCGATTTCCCTGAAGGTTTGCGAACCGCATCCGGCAAGTGAAAGCGCAAGAGCGGTTAAGGCGACAGCCCTTATCATGACGGATCCTTGGGTTGGTCAGGCGCCGCGGCGCTGGCGATGATGCCGGTCAAGCCGGCTGCCTTTTTTGAATCCATCTCGTTGAGAATGGCACTCGCCATTCTTGGAGAAAGTTTCATGATGATCGCAGCCGCGATTTCCGGCCGGACAATTTCGAGCTGCTGGGCGGCGGCGTCAGCATTCATGTTCTTGTAGATGTCGACCAGCTGGGATTCGGCGACGCGCATGAATTCCTCGCGCTTTTTCAGCCAATCCCGGTATTGAACGGACCTCTCGTCAAGCTGCTTGATCCGCTCATCCACACCGGCCTGCAACGCTTCCAGTTCCCGTTTCTGCATGAGATAACGCTGGTCACGCGCGGCGTCGGCGATATTGCCGCAAAACGCACGGATTTCGTCCTCCATCGTCGGCGGCGGCGCCTGCTGCGCCAACGCTCCGGGAACAAGCGTGGCGAATGCGAGTACCGCTGCCGGTCCGAGGTTGCGGAATGCCCTGTCGAGAGGCAGATGAAGGGACAAGCTCATTGCAACACCAGTTCCGCATGCAGCGCGCCCGCGGACTTGATGCCCTGCAGGATGGCGATGACGCCGTCGGGTTTGACGCCGATCGAATTCAGGCCGGCGACCAGGGTTCGCAGATCGGGGCCGTCGATGATGGCGACCTGGCCGCCATCAACCCCGGCGGTGATGTCGGTGAGAGGTTCAACCGCGGTGACACCGTCGGAGAACGGCTCCGGCTGGACGATGGTTGGCATTTCGTTAATTTGAACCGTCAATGTTCCATGCGTGACCGCAACTCGCGAAACCCGCACATCATTGCCGATGACAATGGTGCCGGTCCGCTCGTTGATGACGACGCGGGCGGGTGCATCGGTTTCCACGATCAGGCCCTCGAGTTCCGCTGTCAGCCGTGCAAGGTCGGCACGGGCGGGTTTGCGAACCGCCACGGAGGTCGAATCGCGGGCTTCGGCGATGGGCCCGCCGTAGCGCGCTTCCGAATAGGCATTGATCACATCGGCCATGCCGACCGCGGTGGAGAAATCCGGATTGCGCAACTGATAGACCAGCCCGTCAACCTGTTTGAAGGTCGCGGGGATTTCGCGCTCGATGATCGCACCGCCAGGCAACCGGCCCGCGGTCGCGACACCCTGCTGCAACGACGCCGCGTCACCCTGAGCCGTCACCGCGGAGACGATCACGGAGCCTTGGGCAACGGCATAAATCTGGCCATCGGCACCCGACATCGAGGTCATCACCAATGTCCCGCCGCGCAATGACGTCGCGTCACCAAGCGAGGAGACGGTTACATCTATGCGGGAGCCGAGGCTGGCGAATGGAGGCAGATTGGCAGTCACAATCACGGCTGCGACATTGTTGGCGCGCGAAGCGCCGCCTTCGGTGGAAATGCCGAGATTTTGCAGCATGGCGCGCAACGACTGCTCGGTGAAGGGCGAATTGCGCAAGCCGTCTCCGGTGCCCTGCAAGCCGACGACCAGGCCATAGCCGATCAGCTGGTTGTCACGTGCCGCCTGCAGCGAGGCTATGTCCTTGATACGGGATGCCGCGAATGCGGACCCGGCCGTTCCAGGTCCCGGAACGATGAGGAGACCAAATCCGGCCATACAGAGCATGGCAAACCATAGGCAAAGAGTGCTTGCGGGCTTGCGGATCATTTCGCCGCCACCCGCACACTGCCATTGTCCATGACCGTTCCGGAGATCACCACGCCGGTCTCGATATTTCGGACGCGGATGAAATCGCCGATGGCGGCATTCTGCAAGGGCGTGCCGACCGCCGTGATGATAAGGCCGCCGCCATTGAAAACCAGGGTGACGGGTGCGCCGCGCTCGACCGCCCAGGCGTCACGAAGGGCGGCGACCGGAATGGTGCGTCCGGGCAGAAGCGTGCGGGTCGTCACCTTGCCGATTACATCATCGGTGATTTCGGCGTAGCCGCCGCGCAGGTTCGGATTGATGACGTTGACCTCGCGCACCAACTCGGCGAGGAGTTCCTCGCCCGGATAGATGGTTCGTTGCGGCACCACAGCGGTGCCCTGCCCGGCCTGCGCCGGCAGCACAGTTCCGAGCACGCAAGCCAGAAAGCAAGCTGCGCGGCAAAGTCCGGACAAAGCTGATGTGTGGCGAAACGTCATGTTTGCCGTGCCTTTTACCTGAGGTTCTTGGAAACGACGGACGCCATTTCATCCGCCGCCTGGATGATCTTGGAGTTCATTTCGTAAGCTCGTTGCGCCGAAATCAGGTCGGTGATTTCCTTGACCGGATCGACATTGGAAGCTTCCAGATAGCCTTGCTGGATGCCGGCGAATCCCGGATCGTTGGGAATGCCCACAGTTGCCGGGCCTGAGGCCGGAGTTTCGCGGAAGAGATTGTCGCCAAGCGGTTCCAGCCCCGCCTCGTTGACGAAATTGGCCAGGGTCAGCTGACCCAGATCCTGCATTTCGGTGTCGTTGCCGATCCGGGCGAACACCTGGCCAGAGACGGAAATGACCACTTCGCTGGTCTGATCGGGAAATGTGATGCCCGGAGCAACCGTGTAGCCGTCGATGGTGACAAGCTGGCCGTCGGCATTGGTGTTGAACGCGCCGGCCCGGGTGTACTGGGTTTCCCCGTCGGGCTTTTCGATCTGGAACCATCCGCGTCCGACGAGGGCCAGATCGAGCTTGTTGGACGTGCCCACCATGCTTCCCTGAATGTGCAGATTGCGAACCGCAGACGTCTGCACGCCGAGCCCGATATGGGCGCCTTCGGGCACAATCGCCTGGTTGGAGGCGTTGGCGACGCCGGAATTGCGTTCGACCTGGTACAAAAGGTCGGAAAATTCGGCACGGGCCCGCTTGAAGCCGGTGGTGTTGATGTTCGCCACGTTGTTGGCGATGACTTCAAGATTGAGCTGCTGGGCATTCATGCCGGTTGCTGCGATGGCCAAAGCCTTCATGGCGTATTCCTCAAATTTGCATACGGGCGATTTCAAGATAGGCGGTAACCAGCTTGTCGCGGATCGCGACTGCGGTCTGCAGCGATTGTTCGGCGGTCATGATTGCGTCGACAACATCGCGTGTCGGCACCTCGCCGCGAACGGCAGCAAACGACTGGCCCTCGGCGACTTTCAGATTGTCCATCACGCCTTCACCCAGGGATTGCATGACCTCGGCAAATGAACCGGCGGCCGCCATTCCGGCGTTCGCCGCCATTTGCGGCATGGAAGCGGCGCTCGCCAAATTCGTGTCGCCCGTGCCGGGCAGCTTGGTGAGCGCGGAGGCCGCGCCAATCATGTCAATCATTGGCTGGCCCTCAGGAGATCGATCGTCATGGACACCAGTTCCCGGGTCTGCTTGACGGTTTGAAG
>NZ_JBDWHW010000030.1:0-37259 GCF_039975035.1 Hoeflea sp.
AGAAGGACGGCGCAGAGCGATGCGGGTCCATCTCTCAAGCCGCCCGACGCAGTGGGTAGCAGGTTTCAGCCAACCCGAAGGGCCGCATGCCTTCAAGTCCTGAGAAGGATTTTCGTCTTGAACGTACCCGCCAGGTATGCCCTTCGACGCAAATCCTTCTCAGCCCATAAAATCATTGCGGCAGAATGCGTCATATTAATCGTACAGTGCTAATCATCCGGCACCAGATCGGTGAAACCAGCCGGTCGTTTCGACGGAGATGATGATCCCGGCGTCCGAAAAGGCGGGCGCTGAAACGGCGATTGCAGATGAGGTCGAGCGCCCGCTTTGATTCCAAGAGATGCCGCCAACCCCGGTCGGGTTTGCCGAAAAGGACGGTTTCAGGTTGACTTGATGCTTCGGGGCAGGTTCAACAGCAACGATACTCTTGAAACAAGACCCATCCCATGACCACCATCCTCATCACCGGAACCAATCGCGGCATTGGTCTGGAAATGGCCAGACAGGCTTTGGCCAAGGGCTGGACCGTCTATGGCTCGGCGCGCAGCGCGGTCACCGATCCTGACGCGCATATTTGCGAGCATCCAAACTTTCATGATCTGGTGTTTGATGTCACAGACCGCGCTGCGGTGCGCGCGGCTGCGGCCAGTCTAGCCACGCCGATCGATATCCTGATCAACAATGCCGGCATTATCGGGCCGGAGCGGCAATCGACGCTTGATATGGATTTTGACGGGTTTGCGAAGGCGCTTGCCGTCAACACGCTGGCGCCTTTGGCTGTGGCGCAAGCTTTCCTGCCTCATCTCCAGCGCAGTACAAATCCGCGTATTCTCACGGTCTCATCCTGGATGGGCAGCCTGTCGCACGCCAAATCCGACCGGATTGCCTACCGGGCATCGAAAGCGGCGGTCAACAAGGTGATGCAGGGGCTGGCGACCGATCTCGAGCCGATGGGCGTGGCCGTGGCGATGCTGCATCCCGGCTGGGTCCGCACCGACATGGGCGGAGCGGGCGCCGACATCGATGCAGCCACAAGTGCGGGCGGGATCCTCAATATCGCCGAGGGCCTGACGCTTGAAGGCACGGGCCAGTTTTACAACTGGGACGGCTCCTCGCTCGTTTTGTGAGACGCAGGCGCTATTTCATCCGGCAGCAGAACGGGAAGAACGGGGCGCTGAGGCCGGGGGCGCCGGTGGGCGTGAAGGTGAAGTCGCGCACCGCGTCGCTCTCGTCGGTGCAGCCGCCGGGCGTGTAGGCGATCGAGCCGGTCACCGGATGGCTGGTTTCAAGCTGCCAGGGGTTTTCGGTGGTGAAGCTGATGCTGCCGGGCGTGGTCTGGATACCATCGCCGGAAAAGGCGTCGATGAAGTTTGCACTCATGTTGCCGTCGCAGCTCAGTTCCAGCGCCCAGTTGGGCTCGAAGCCTGAGCAGATCATGGTCTGGCCGGTTTCGAGCAGGCCGTTGCAGGAAAGATCGGCGGCGAGCGGGGCGGCCGTGTGGCTCAAGGTGAGTGCGAGGGTCAGGCACAGCGGCCTTGCAAGTCTGTTCGCAAGCGTCATCGATGATCTCCCGGATCAATGGTTGCAGCTCCCCGAAACCGGATATTAGCACAGTCTTTGTGCCAGGTGAATTGATGCCGCTGCCGCTGATTGGTATTTCGATCTGCGCCACGCCGCGGATCATTGTGTTCGCCTGCCACGCCCGGTTTTACGCCATCGCGCTGAAGCCGGTGCTGGCGGCAACGCTGCTGGTGCTGGCGCTGATGCTGGCCATGCTGATGATGGCGCACCGGCTGCCCTCCAACGCGCTGCCCTGGCAGGGTTTGGCCGGGCCGGGCAAGACGCAGGACCGATAGTTCCGGTTCATGTTTTTTGATTGGTTCATCAGCGGGGTATTGGGTATGTCTCAACCCTGATGGATTTTTCTGCCTGGAGCGCCCCATGACCCTTCCGATGTTTCCCGCCGACGCGCCCGTGTTGCCCGAGATCAAGCCGGCGCGGCGGATCAAGGGGCATGTATCGGCGGTGCTGGCAGCACTTGGCGGCGATTTTCCAACCCAAGATGTGGCGCATCTGACAATGGGGTTTGACGGGATCGAGGGCGATTACCATGCCGGGCCGACCCGCAAATCCGGCGGCCGCGAGCCCTGGTATCCACGCGGCACCGAGATGCGCAACGAACGCCAGATTTCGATCGTGGCCGCCGATGAACTGGCGCTGGCTGCGGCCCAGATGGGCATTGACCGGATCGACCCGGAATGGATCGGCGCCAATCTGGTGATCGACGGCATTGCGCTGGTGTCGATGCTGCCGCCGCGCACGCAACTGTTCTTCGAAGGCGGCGTGACGCTCAGGATCGACGGCGACAACGGGCCCTGCCTGATTGCCGGCGCGTCGATCGCCAAGAATTTCCCCGAGATGGACGAGACCAGCCTGGCGCTCGGCTTCGTCAAGGCCGCCAAGCGCCGCCGCGGCGTTGTCGCCTGGGTGGAAAAGCCCGGCGTCATCAACAAGGGCGAGGCCGTTACCGCGCATATCTGGGAACAGTGGATTTACCCTGTGCGGTGATCGCCGTCGCGTCATTCCGCCTCAATTGCATTTTGCTGCGCCATGCGCCGCGCTCGCGGTCAAAACGACAATAAGTTTGGCCATAGCGACATTGCGCTTGCCTTCCCGACAAGAATGACATAAACATATCTTTATATCA
This sequence comes from Hoeflea sp., assembly GCF_039975035.1. Classification (GTDB taxonomy): domain Bacteria; phylum Pseudomonadota; class Alphaproteobacteria; order Rhizobiales; family Rhizobiaceae; genus Hoeflea. The sequence goes on from NZ_JBDWHW010000030.1 coordinate 2,708, forward strand.
TTTTTGAGGTTGCGAATGCTGTCCCTGTCTCCCCTTACTCTTGAGGAATGTGTCGAGGTTCTCAAAGCCGCGGGCGAGCCGACACGGTTGCGTCTGATTGCGCTTCTAAGCCAGGGTGATCTGACGGTGAGCGAAATGACCGAGGTGCTGGGCCAGTCGCAGCCGCGGATCTCGCGCCATCTCAAGCTGCTTGGCGAGGCCGGGCTGGTCGAGCGCTATCAGGAAGGCGCCTGGGCGTATTTCCGCATGACCCGGGATGGAGTGCGGGCCAGGCTGATGCAGCACGCCTTGAGCGCAGCCTCGCGCTCGGATGCGCATCTGGCGCGGGATGGCGAGCGGCTGGCGATCGTCAAGCAGGCCCGGGCCAGCCGCGCCGAAGCCTATTTCTCCGCCAATGCGGAGAGCTGGAACGATCTGAGAAACAGGCATGTCGCCGATGAGAAGGTGGAGACGGAAATCCTCAAGCTGATCGGGCGGACGCCGTTTGACGGGCTGCTCGATCTTGGCACCGGAACCGGCCGCATGCTCGAGCTGCTGTCCGACCGCTACCGCCGCGCCATCGGCATTGATTCAAGCCGCAACATGCTTTCCATTGCCCGTGCGCAGCTCGATGAGGCCGGCATCACCCATGCCTCGGTGCGTCAGGGCGACATCTTCAATTTGCCGCTCGAACGCGAGAGCTTTGATGTGGTGACCATTCACCAGGTCCTGCATTTCCTGCACGATCCGTTGCCGGCTATTGCCGAAGCGGCGCGCATGCTGCGGCCCGGCGGTCGCGTCGTGGTGGTGGATTTCGCGCCGCACGACTACGAAGAACTCCGGCTTGAGCATGCTCATGCCCGGCTCGGCTTCAGCCAGTCCCAGGTTGCGGACTGGCTCAAGCAATGCGGATTGACAGTCGAGAAGATTGTCGATCTGCCCGCCGGATCCGGCAATGAGCGGACCCTGACGGTCACCATCTGGCTGGCCCGCGACCCCCGCCTGCTGATTGCCTCCGACCCGACATTTACAAGTACAGGAACAGCCTAATATGACCAGCTCCTCCCGCGCCAGCGCACAGGATTCCTCCGAGCGCATCAAGGTGTCCTTCGAGTTCTTTCCACCCAAGAATGGCGACATGGAAAGCCAGCTGTGGGAAAGCATCAGCAAACTGGCGACGTTTCAGCCTGACTTCGTGTCGGTGACCTACGGAGCCGGCGGTTCGACCAAGCAGCCGACGCTCAACACGGTTTCCCGGATCTGTAGCGAAACGGCGCTTGCGCCGGCTGCGCATCTGACCTGTGTCGGCTCCGACAAGGCCGCTGTGGATGCGGTGGCGCGGGAATTCCAGGACGTTGGCGTCAATCATTTCGTCGCCCTGAGGGGCGACCCCCCGGAAGGCGTTGGCGCGGCCTACCAGCCCTATCCCGGCGGCTACGCCAACGGCGCCGAACTGGTCGCGGGGCTGCGGGCGCTCTCGGATTTCGAGATTTCAGTTTCCGCCTATCCCGAGCGCCATCCCGAAAGCCCGGATTTCGCCACCGACATCGACATGCTCAAGCGCAAGGTCGATGCTGGCGCCACCCGGGCGATAACCCAGTTCTTTTTCGACAACGACATCTATGAACGCTATGTCGAACGGGTCCGGCGCGCCGGCATCTATGTGCCGATCGTGCCCGGCATTCTGCCGATCCACAATTTCGGCCAGGTGGCGCGATTCTCCAAACTCTGCGGTGCAACCGTGCCGGACTGGCTGGCGCGGCGGTTTGACGGGCTTGAAAAAGACGCCGAAACCCGCGCGCTGGTGGCCGCAGCGGTTGCCGCCGAGCAGGTCAACGATCTGGTCGAACGCGGAATTGACGATTTCCACTTCTACACCATGAACCGGGCCCAGCTGGTCTACGCGATCTGCCATATGCTTGGACTGCGCGGTGTCGATACGACCGCGGTCGGCGCTGCGGCCTGAACCGCACAAAGATTGTTGGAAAACGAAAACGGGAGCGCCAAAACGCTCCCGTTGTCATTTTTTTGACTGTTATTCAATGCTTTCAAGGTCAGATGAACAGCATTGCACCAACAAATATGAACGCTGCACAGATCACAAGGGCATTGAGCGATTGCGTAAATCCCATGGTGGTCCTCCATCGCGTTTACAGACAAATGATAGTCACGGCTTCGGCTCCGTGGAAAGCGAAATCGTTGCTGCAGTGCAGCTATTTTGGGGTAAAATCATCCTTCATCCCATATTAAAGCATTGAAAAATAAAAATTATACCCGTGTTCATATTCTGTTAAGAAACTGTCAAATGCCTCTTACAGGTGCGTAAACCACAGGTGCACCCGAGAGGATGTTGCCACTTTTGTGCTGCATTTCCTTCCGTCTGGCTGCCTTGGGAGGTCGAGTAGACCCGATGACAAGCAGTGAGATGGGCCCTGTACGGCAGGGCAGAAAAGGACTTTGGGCCTGGGGCCGTGGTGTCAGGCTTTGAATGCCTGTTCCAGTGCGGCGGCGACACTCAGCAGCGCCTTGTCCCGGCCAAAGCGGGCGACCGCCTGAATGCCAAGTGGCAGACCGGCCTCGTCGCTGAAACCGGGGATGCTGATCGCCGGAGTTCCCATGAGTGTCCAGAGCTTGTTGAAACGCGGATCGCCTGTCGTCTCCAGCCCATGCGGCGCGGCACCTGGCGCGGATGGCGTGAGCAGGATGTCGACCTCGCCGAACAATGCCCGTGTGGCGACGCGGCCACGCTTGGCAAATTTGCGGGCCTCGTCATAGGCTTCGGGTGAGATGGCCTGACCACGCTCGATGGTCCCGGCAAGCAACTGGCTCATCTGGTTGCGGTACAAGGCAAGATCGGGCCCGCAGGCAAGACCGGCCTCGTAATTCTGGATGTTTGCATGGGCGTCTCGGGCCAGCGCCATGGCTTCGGGTTCGCCGATCTCGCCGACGTCGAAGCCGGCATTGGCGGCCATGTCGGCGGCCTTTGTCAATGCCGCGCGCATTTCCGGGTCGGCTCCTTCGAGAAGCGCGCAGCGGTAGAGGCCAACGCGGATCTTTTGCCGGTCGGAAGGTTGTTCATCCGGCCCGGCGCCCAGATCGCGGCCGGTTAGCAGTGCGGCGAGCAGCGCCACATCGGCAACGCTTGCGGCAAACAGGCCGACGGTGTCGAGCGAGGGGGCAAAGTGCTTGATGCCGCTGATCGGCAGCAGCCGGTAGCTTGGTTTGTAACCGGCAATCCCGCAGAAGCTTGCGGGACGGATTACCGATCCGCCGGTCTGGGTGCCGAGTGCCGCCGGGATCATGCCTGCTGCGATGGCCGCGGCGGAACCGGAGGACGAGCCGCCGGGGGTATGGGCGTGATTGTGCGGATTGACGGTGACGGCGGGATTGAGAAAGGCGAATTCGGTGGAGACGGTCTTGCCGATAATGGTGGCGCCGCGCCGCCTGGCGAGATCGACGATCGCCGCATCGACACGGGGACGGTGGCCTTCATAGGCAGGTGAGCCATAGGTGGTCGGCTGATCGAATGTGTCGAAGATGTCCTTGATGCCGATTGCCACCCCGGCCAACGGTCCCTCAGTGCCGATGACGGGCTCGGCGGGCAAGTGAGCGAAGGCCTTGATGACGGCATCGTTGCGCGCGATGGCGTCGCGGCTGAGCGCCACCATCAGCTTCGGATCGGCGTTGCCTTCATCGCGTGCCCGGATCAGGGCGGCAAGACTCATCATGCGGTTTTCGGCCATCCCGGCGGCTCCCCTCAAAGATGTTTAGACGGAACAGAACCGTCTATGTGCGCTTTATGGCCAGCCTGTTGTCCAGTGACAAGAGCCCCAGCGCAATCAGAGCCAGACCGAGCGCTTCGCTCAGTGACAGGGTTTCGCCGAGAAACAGGACTCCGAGCAGGATTGCCGCCGGCGGCACCAGCAACGTGACCAGCGAGGCGGAGGTGGCGCCGGCGACACTCAGGATCCGGAAGAAGACAATATAGGCGAAGGCCGTGCACAACAGCGCTAGCGCCAGGATCGAGGCAATCACATTGGCGGGCGGCGCCTGCAACGCCCATGGCTGATCGACCACCAGCATAAGCGGCAGCATGATCAGGCTTGAAGCGGTCAACTGGCCGGTTGCGGTGATGCGCGGAGACAGGCCCTTGAAGCGCTTTCCGAATGTGGCTGCAAAGCCATAGGAGATCGCCGCGCCAACCACCGCAAGCTTGGCCCACAACGGGCTGTCGGCGATACCGAGTGCTGCCGGGCCGATCAGCAGCACCATGCCGGCCAACCCGAGCGCGCAGCCGATCAGTTTGGCTGGCGTGATTTTTTCATCGGTGGTCATGGCCTGCGCCACCAGAACCGCCCACAGCGGCGTGGTGGCGTTCAAGATTGAGGCGAGACCGGAGCCGATACGTGTCTGGCCGAGGAAGATCAGCGTGAAGGGGATGGCATTGTTGAGAAGCCCGAGAACAAGAAGTTCGCGCCAGCGGCTGACAAGGGTGCGGTAGAAATCCGGCATTCGCCCGAATGCCACATGCAACGCCAGGGCTGCGAGGCTGACGCGAAAGAACACCAGCGTCATGGGCGGAACATGCTGTACGGCGATGCGGCCGAAAAAGAACGATCCGCCCCAGATCAGGCCGAGCAGGATGAGAAGGCCCCAGGTGGTGGCGGACATGGATGCGGCTGTGGAGCCGGGGAGCGGGGAAGCGGGCATGGGAGGGAGGCCTCGTATTCGGTTGGTGCGGACTGAGTGACACGGCGGCTGACCCGACGCCACCCGAAATCAGCAGCCTGGACCACAGCGCTGGCATTTGCCCGGCGTCTGGCCTGTTGATAGGATCCGATCCAAAATCAGGAGATCCTAATGCAGCGATTCGCCACCGGTACCGACGCCGCCCTGACGCTGAGGCCGGACCATCCGCTTTACTGCTTTCGGCCGAAAGTGCTGAAACAGGATGCGCTACAGTTCATGAAACTGTTTCCCGGAGACACCGCCTATGCGGTCAAGACCAATGGTGAACCGATGGTGCTCAAGACACTGGTCGAGGCCGGTGTGAAAATCTTTGACGTCGCCTCGCCGGGCGAGTTCGAGGCTGTGCGCGCCGCATCGCCGGACGCGGAAATGCTGTACATGCACCCGGTCAAGGCACAGTCGGATATCCGTCTGGCGCTTGAGACTTACGGTATAAGGGTGATGTCGCTCGACCATGAGGACGAGATTGCCAAGGTGCTCAGGATCGTGCGGGCGCTTGATCTCGATCCGGGCTCGATCAGCATTTTCGTGCGGCTGCAGACCAAGGGTCACGCGATGTACGAGCTGTCGAAGAAATTCGGCGCCGCACCCGGCCATGCGGTCGAACTGGTGCAGCGGCTCCATAAGATAGGCTTCAAGGTTGGTCTGTGCTTTCATGTCGGCAGCCAGGTAGAGGAAGCCGAATCCTATGAGCTGGCGCTCAAATCCGCCGACTGGGTGCGAAACCGCGCGGGCGTCACCCTTGTCGGGCTCGATGTCGGCGGCGGATTTCCCGCGGTCTATGGGCATGACCCGAACCGCAAGGCCAAGCCGATGCCGCCGCTCGAGGAACTGATGGGCGAGCTCAAGTCGAACATCACCGAATGGGCCTTCGACGACGTGCCGCTGGTGGCCGAACCCGGCCGCGTGGTGGTGGCGCGGGCGTTTTCGCTGGTTGTGCGGGTGCTGCTCAGGAAGGGCAAGCGGCTCTACATCAATGACGGCATCTGGGCCTCGCTGTCTGATAGCTGGACCGGCAAGATCACGCTTCCGGCGCGGTTCATCCCCGATCCGGCACGGCGCATCCGCAAGGGCAAGGCGGAAAACGTGGTGGCGTTCAAGGTCTGCGGCGCGACTTGTGATTCCGTCGATATCCTGTCGAGGCCATTCTGGCTGCCCGAAACTGTGGACACCGGTGACTGGATCGAGATCGGCCATATCGGCGCCTATTCGCTGTCGTTGAGAACCCGGTTCAACGGGTTTTATCCCGATGATTTCGTCGAGGTGACGACGCCCTTCGGCAACGAGGGCGCGCCGGACGGGTTTGCCAGCCTTGAAACCATGGCGGACTGAGGGCAAAGCTGCGGCGCCGGGGCGAGAAGCGCTGCAGGACTTCGAAATGATCGATGCCGCGTTTGGATGAATAGACTTGAACACGACAAGCATTCGGGAACCAATGGGGCGTGTCACGGGTTGACCGGTGCCGGCATTGGCGGATTGGGGCAGTACTTGCGGTCATCCCGATGACGGCTTTGCAGAGCTTGAAGCAACCTGGAAGGCAATTATGGACACTCCGATTTTTTTTGATGACTGGGCCGGCATCGGGCGGATTATCATCACCGGGGTTCTGGGCTATGCGGCGCTGATCGTGATGCTGAGGACGTCGGGCAAACGGACATTGAGCAAATTCAACGCCTTTGATTTCATTGTCACCATTTGTCTGGGCTCAATGCTGTCGTCGATCATCATCACAAAGTCGGTGCCGCTGGTGGAAGGCATCGTCGGGCTCGGGCTCTTGATCATCCTGCAATTTGGCATCACCTGGCTGTCGGTGCGCTCGCGCACATTCGAAACACTGGTCAAGAGCAACCCGACGCTGCTGGTGCATCGCGGCGCCTATCAGGACAAGGCGATGCGGGCCGAGCGGGTGTCGAAGGAAGAGATCTTTGCGGCTGTGCACGCCAATGGCCTGACGGAGATGTCGGATCTTCATTCCGTGGTGCTGGAAACCGATGGGTCGCTGAACGTCTTCAAAGCCGTCTGAAACGGGCTTTGCACAGCACACGGCGCTGCGCGCATCTGTCACGCGGTCTGGCGCCAGGTGTTGACATAAAATGATTACGGGCTGTGAGCCTTCCGGCCCATCTGGAGAGATGCAATGCCAAAACTGATCCGCTTCATATTGATCAACTCGGCGCTTGGCGTGTTGATCGGCTGGGCCGTGGCGGCAGGCGTCGTGTATTTCAACATCAACGGCTTTGGCGATCTGGTGATGGGCTCGTCGAGCCGGATCGCGGCGGTGTTCATCCTGCTGATGTCATTCGGCTCCACCTTCGGCTTCGCGGTGATGGCCACAGCGGTGATGCTGATGCCGGTCGACAAGGACGAGTTCGACAAGCTGTGAGTGATGCGCCGCGCTATGACGGGCCTCAGCGGTAGATCAGGGTTGGCAGCCACATGGTGAAGATCGGGAAGAACGTCACCAGCATCAGCACCGCAAACAGTGGGATCAGGAACGGCGCCGTGGCGCTGACACAGCGTTCGAACGGGACTTTCGACACGCGCGAAAGCACATAGAGCACCATGCCGACTGGCGGGGTAAGCAGCCCGATCATCAGGTTGAGCACCAGGATCACGCCGAAATGCACCGGGTCGATACCGATATGGACCGCAATCGGCAGCAGCACCGGCACCAGGATGGTAATGGCGGCAACCGTTTCCATAAAGCAGCCGACGATGAGCAGGATGACGTTGATCAACAGCAGGATGATGATCGGGTTTTCCGACACACCGAGGATCAGCGCGGCGAAATGCTCTGGCACCCGGTTCGATGTCAAGATCCAGGCGAAGATCGAGGCGGCGGCAACGATGAACAGCACCACAGACGTGGTCTCGATGGTGTCCATCGAGACTTTCAGAAAGCGCCGCACAGTCAGCGTGCGGTAGACGAATAGTCCGAGGATCAGCGCCCATGCACAGGCGGCAATGGCAGCTTCCGTAGGAGTGAAGGCGCCCGAGAGGATGCCGCCGGCAATGATCACCGGAGTGAGCAGCGACAGGAATGCACGGATGAAGGCCCGCCCCAGAATGGAAAACCGGAAGGCCTGGTCACGCGGATATTTGTAGCGGCGGGCGTAGAAGGCAACCATGACCATCAGCGCGATTGCCATCAGCAGACCGGGAACAAAGCCGGCGGCAAACAACTGACCAATGGAAGCGCCCGCGACAACACCATAAATCACCATCGGCAATGACGGTGGAATGATCGGACCGATGGTCGAGGAGGCGGCGGTGATGCCGACCGCGAAGCCCGGATCGTAATTGGCATCGCGCATGGCCTTGATCTCGATGGCGCCGAGTCCGCCGGCATCGGCGACGGCTGCGCCCGACATGCCGGCAAAAATCACCGAGGCGCCGATATTGACATGGCCGAGCCCGCCCGGCAGCCAGCCGATCATCGCCTTGGCGAAATCGAAAATGCGTTCGGTGATGCCGGCGGTGTTCATCAAATTGCCGGCGAGAATGAAGAACGGCACGGCCAGCAGAGGAAAGGAATCGACTCCATTGATCATCCGGTGGGCGACGACGAGGCCGGGCACATGACCGTCGAGCAGGATGAACACGGCCGAGGAGCCGGCCAGCGCGATGGCGACCGGGACGCCGAGCATGATCAGCGCGAAGACCATGACGAAGAGAAGGGTCAGGAGCATGGTGTGCCTTTGCTCGAAGCGAAGAGGGCTATGGCGAGGCTAGTCAAAGCGTCGGGCCGGTTGCCTTGGCGGTTTCGGGGTCGATCAGCCGGCTGCTGCCGGAGCGCAAGTGGCGCCAGAACACAATCAGCGCGTAGATGGTCATGGCCAGAAAACAGGCGGCGATGAACCAGTAGATCGACGATTTCGGAAAATTGAGCGAGACCATCTTCTGCTGGGTCCTGCCGGCCACCTGGGTGCACAGAAAGCCCATGAAGCCGTAAAAGACGATTGAGACGATATCGATGAAATATTGCAGCGCCTTGCGTACCGGTCGCGACAGCCAGCGAAACGCCAGCTCGACAGCGATGTGGCTTTCGCGCCGGACCGCCATGATGGCGCCGAGAAAGGTCACCGCGATCAGCAGGAAGCGGGCGATTTCTTCGGTCCAGCCGAGCGAATTGTTGAGCACATAACGGGTGAAGAACTGCAAAAACACGACGAACGCCAATGCCCAGAAGACCGATAACACCAGACCGTCGTCCCACTGGAAACCGGTCAGGTCCTCGTCTTCCTCATGGATCAGTTTGGCGATCGAGGATTGAGCTGTGGATTGGTCTATTGTTGGCATCAGGCAACCTCCGAAGGGACTGAGAGGCGGCGGCCACCGGCCGCCGCGCAACGCAAATGTCCGGACTTGGCTACTTGATGGCCTGCAGCTTGTCGTAGGTGGCCTGGTCCCAGGTGGCGTCAGCACCATTGTGCAGCTTCATTGTGGCTTCGCGGAACGGTGTGCGATCCACTTCGTTGACGCTAACGCCCTGGTCCTTGAACCACTGCACCAGATCCTTTTCCTTCTGGGTGATCTGGTCACTGGCGCAGACCGCTGTCGCATCGAGCACGCCGTCAAGCGCTGTCTGGTCTTCGGGGCTCATGGCGCCCCAGGCCGGACCGCCGACGATGGTGAGAAGCGCGTCGGTGATGTGGCCGGTCAGCGTGATGAACTTTTGCACTTCGTAGAACTTCTTGGCCTGGATGGTCGGCAGCGGGTTTTCCTGGGCGTCGACGGTGCCCTGCTGCAGAGCCAGATAGACCTCGGCAAAGGCGATCGGCGTCGGGTTGGCGTCGACAGCCAGCGGGAACATCATGTAGAGCGGCGCGTTGGGGACGCGAATTTTCAGGCCCTTCATGTCCTCGGGTGTCTTGATCTCGACATTGGATGTGACATGACGCTGACCGTAATAGGTCATGGAGGTGATGTGGTTGCCCGAGGCATCCTCATAGCCCTTCGACATGTCGGCGAAGAGGTCGGAATTGCGGTATTTGTCCCAGTGATCGAAGTCGCGGAACATGAAGGGTGCGCCGCCGATCGCGATCGGTCCATAGGAGCGCCCGGCAAACAGCTGGCCGGTGTAGATGATGTCGACTGTCCCCAGCCCGAGACCCTCGTTGATGTCAACTTCCTTGCCCAGCGAAGAGGCCGGAAAGACTTCGATATCGTAGCGGCCATCGGTTGCCTTTGACAGCAGCTCGGACGCTGCGACAGCGCAGGTGTGGTAGGGCTCGCTGGCTTCATAGACATGGGCCCATTTCAGCGTTGTCGGCGCGGCAAATGCCGGCACGGATGTCGCCGTCAACATTGTCGATGCCAGCGCGGCCAGTGCAATATCTCGAATTTTCATGGATAGTTCCTCCCAAAACTACAATGACCTCGATGGAGGCCCGTTGCGAATTCTCCTCTGCATCACACGGGTATCTGCCACATGATCTCAAATTCATACTGGTATACTAGAATAATGACAAGCATATCCTCGCGTCAGTTTGCTCATGATTGCCAAACGGCGAGGGGTGAGCGCCGATCGAGACCTGGCGTTCGGCGCCGGGCCAGCGGGTTGGTTGGCCATTGTGACTGGGCAATGGTTCGGGTGCTGCACTGCGGAAACAATTGTTTTGCAAGGCTTTCGTGACCGGTCCCGATCCACTAGTCTGATCGGGCAAGGAGCTTGAATGGACGAGAAACTCGCCAAGGCGGTTGAAGCGGCAAACAACGTAGTGGAAGCTGCGGCCCACGTGGTCGACGCGACAGTCCAGTCAACCCATCATGGCCAGGCAATGGTGGCGATTGCGATCGCGGTGGCCATCGCGGCGCTGATGGGGCTGGGCTTCATGCGGTTAAGGCAGCCGCCGCTGGTGGGTTTCATCCTCGCCGGGCTGGCGCTGGGCCCCACCGGTCTTGGCGTGATCTCGACTTCGGAAAATGTCTCGCTGCTGGCCGAACTGGGCGTCGTGGTGCTGTTGTTCTTCATCGGCATGGAACTGTCGATCAAGGCGTTTGTGCTGAGCCTCAAGCAGGCGGTGCTGGTTGCTGTCGGGCAGCTGGTCGCGGCAATGGCGCTGGCGGCGCTGTTGGCGTTCACGCTGGGCGCTAGCCCGTCGGAGACCCTCATTCTGGGGTTCATCATCGCGCTGTCGAGCACCGTGGTGGCGATGAAGATGCTCGACGAGATGGGAGAATTGCGCCAGGCGCCGGGACGGGTTGCCGTGGGTGTGTTGATTGCGCAGGACATCGCCGTGGTGCCGATGCTGATCCTGGTGTCCAGCCTTGGCGGTGAAACCATTCATTTTGGCGAGGTGGCGTTCAAGGTGGTCGTCGCCGTGATGCTGCTTGCCGGGCTGTTGTGGTGGTTCGGCCGCAATCCGAAACTCAGGCTGCCTTTCGCCGAAGCGATAGAGAACAATGTCGACCTGCTGGCGATCGGCTCGCTGGCTTTGTGTTTTTCCGCCGCCGCGCTCTCCGGCCTGGCCGGGCTTTCACCGGTTTATGGCGCGTTTCTCGCCGGCATCATCGTCGGCAATTCCACGCTTCGCAGCCGGGTGATTCCGGTGATCGAGCCGATCCAGAGCATTCTGCTGGTGGTTTTCTTCCTGTCGATCGGCCTGTTGATCGATCTCGACTTCATACTGGCCAATGTCTGGCTGGTGTTGGCCGCAGCGCTTCTGGTGGTGGCGATGAAGACCGCGCTCAACATCTTCCTGCTCAGGATCACCGGTTCGGATCCGAAGACAGCGCTGCTGGCGGGTCTGTCGATGGCGCAGATCGGCGAATTCTCCTTTGTGCTGGCAGCCGCAGGGTTTGCTTCGGGCGCCTTCGGGGCTGATATCTACCGTCTGGCCATTGCGGTGACCGCGATCTCGCTCTTGGTATCGCCGCTCTGGTTCAACCTGATGGAGCGTGTCGAAGACCTCGCCAATGAAGGGCTGGGATCCTACAGGGAAGCACTGGCGCGGGCCTATGAGGACGAACTCGACGGCGTGGAGAATGTGATGTGGGCGGTCAGGGCGCGCTACCGTGCGGCTCGTTTCGCGCTCTATCAGCGCCGCGCCCGCCGCACCGCCGTCAAGGCCGGCGGGGCCGGGAGCGATGCGCACAATCCGGATGCGCCTGCCGAAGCCATGACGGCCGATAGTCCCGCGGGCGAGGCTGTGGAGCCTGGCCCGGCCGCAGTGCAACCCGATGCTCCGGTCAATGCCCCCGACGCGAACCAGTCCGAACTGCCGCCCTCGATCAATCGGGCCGCGACGGGACCGCTGGAGCAGGCTGCTCCCCCTCAACCGGACACGCCGGTTGCCAAACCCTCCAGACGGCGCAAACCCTCACAGCCGGTTGAGTAGATCCTGGTCCGGCCAACCGTCGGCGGGCAGGCCAAGCCGCAGCTGCTCGGCGCGGACGGCTGCGCGGGTGCCGCCGCCGAGGATGCCGTCGATCTTGCCGACATCATGACCGCGCGCAGCAAGTTTTTGCTGCAGTTGTTTCATCTCCACATCGCCAAGCCCGTCGCCGGGATTGCCCGCGTCATAGGGTTTGGCGCCGGCAAGCCGGGCTGCGAAATAGGCCGCTGAGGTGGTGTAGATGAAGCTCTGGTTCCATTCGAGATAGATCGAGAAATTCGGAAAGACCAGAAAAGCCGGCCCGTTGCGGCCCTGCGGAAACAGCAGATCGGCGGGCAGATCCTGTGAGGTGGGAGTGCCGTTGCGGAAGGTCACGCCGGCTGCCGTCCAGTCGCTCAGCTTCATGTTCTGGCCGAGGCCGGATTTCTCGAAAGGAAACGAGCCGGATGGCAGCGAGACTTCCGCCAGCCACGGCTCGCCCGCGCGCCAGCCCAGGGATTTGATGAACCTGGCCGCGGTCATGATCGCGTCAGGCGAGGATTTCTTGAGATTGACGTGACCGTCGCCGTCGCCATCGACGCCATAGGCGATGATATCGCGGGGCAGCATCTGCACCTGGCCGATTTCGCCGGCCCAGGCGCCGGTGGTGCCGCGTGGATCGAGATCGCCATGGCCGACCATCTCGATGGCCGCGAGCAACTGCGGGCGAAACAGTTCGGGCCGGCGGCAGTCATGCGCCAGCGTCGCCAGCGCGTTCAATGTGTTGAAATCGCCCTGCACCGCGCCAAAATCGGTCTCCAGCCCCCAGAAGGCGGTGATGACGGCGGCGGGCACGCCATATTCGGCTTCGGCGCGGGCGAAGGTGTCGGCGTATTGCTTGATCTTCTTGGCGCCGACCTGCATGCGGTTGGCGCTCACCGAACGTCTGGAGAATTCGAGAAATGTCTGCCGGAAGACCCCTTGCGCGCGGTCGCGTGAGAGCACCTTGTTGTCGATCGAAGCCCCGCGCAGTGCCTTCTGGGCAACATCGGCGCTGACACCCATGGCAATCGCCTCGTTCTTCACGCCCTCGATGAACTGGGCGAAATTGCCGCCGCAGGCGGGCGCCTGGGCTAAGGCCGGGGTTGCCGCGAGGCCTGCAAGCAGAAGGGCTAAGGGAAACTTCGATGTCATGATGGCTTCAACTCCTGATGGGATGGCGAACCGACCCCAGATTTGTGGCAATGATGAGGTGATTTCCGGATTGCTGCAAAAACAGCTGCCAGTCTACCGCCCGTATTTCCACAGCCATTTGCGCCATTCTTCCTTGCTGCCGGCAAAGGCGTTGATGTCGGTGTCGCCCTTGATGCCGGGCATGATGCCGGTGCCGGTGTATTGCCACAGGGTCCAGGGATGATCGGGGTAGATGTCCTGCGGGTGGGCAGCGACCGAGCGCAGCCAGAACTGGTAGCCCTTGAAATGGCCGTCGAGGTTTTCGCGGTGGAAATCGACCGGGGTGTAGATGATCGGCCGCTTGCCGTAATGGCGGCCGACGATGTCCATCCAGATCTTCATTTCCGAGCGCACGGTTTCGGGATCGGGGCGCGAGGTGCAGGTTCTTGATGCGTGGTTCCACTCGACATCGAGAACGGGCGGCATCTGCACCGAGGCGCGCGGCACATTGGCGATGAACCATTCCGCCTGTTCGCGCGCCGGACGGCAGAAATAATAAAAATGATAGGGCGCATGGGCGATGCCGGCGGCGCGCGCGCCGCGCCAGTAGCTGTCATAGCGGTCGTCGGTGTGGTCGCCGCCTTCGGTGGCCTTCATGAAGACGAAGGCTATGCCAGCCTTGCGGACCTCGTTCCAGTCGATCTCGCCCTGCCACTTGGAAACATCGATGCCGTGGACCGGATATCTGTCCGGATGGTGCTTGCCGAAATCCACCGGCTTGCGGTCGCCATAGCGTCCATTGCCGGGGGGCGGCAGTTTCTTGACGGAGCTGGGGTCGGACACAGACCGGGTGGCATTCGCCGGGCGTTTACCGCCGCCGATCGGTTCCAGACCTTCCGTCAGGCTGGAAGAATTGCAGCCGGCCAGGCCAAGCGCCGCCATGACAAGCAGGGCTGCGACCAGCGGGCTTGCGCCAGGCCGGGGTTTTGACTGCGGCGGCGACCGCCGCGTTTGCGCGGCCGGCGTCCTGTCCGTGCGGGGGCGGGGGCGGGGTTTGTTCATGGGTGATTTTGTGTGTGTCATCAAGGCACTACAGCTTTTGGGCTTGTGATTGCATCCCGCCTGGAAATTGAGGGCAAGGCCGGATTTCCAGCCTTTCTACCGACAAAAGCTTAAGTTTTGAAAAACAAAATAAATCATGTGTTTACCACAAAAATTACGGGTGACATTTTGTTAAGTCCTGCATGGGCATGATGCATTTGGGAACAGGAGTATTTAGCATGACGCTGAATTCTTATTTGCCAAAAGCATTCAGGCGATATGCAATCGCTGGTTTGGCAATCGCATCTATTACACCTCTGGCGGCTTTCGCCGGAGAAGTTCTTGTCGCCGGGGGAAGCGGGTTTGAAACCGCGACCAGCCCGCTTGGTCTGGCCGCAATTGCCGCGCCGATAGCGGTAACCGGACTGGTGGCAGGACTTGAGCGCCGCCATAACCGTCTTGCCCGGCGGTTCAAGAAGGAGCGCGCCAGGGCCGCACAACTGCGCCAAGCCGCCTATCACGACAGTTTGACAGGTTTGGGCAATCGCCATGCCCTGACCGAAAGCGTCGACCGGATCCTCGCGGGCAAATCGGATCGGCCCGGCGGTCTGACGCTGCTGCTGATGGATCTCGACCGGTTCAAATACATCAATGACACTTTGGGCCATGCCGCGGGTGACGCGGTGCTCAAGACGCTTGCGGGGCGGCTGCGCGAGCATTGCAGCGCGGACCACCGCGTCTACCGGCTTGGCGGCGACGAATTCGTCGTGCTTTGGGAAGGTTCGCAGCCACAGGACGCGATTGCGGCATATTGTGAAGATCTCGCAGTTACGGTGTTTCGTCCTGTCAGCCACGGCAGCGGCACCATTGAAACCGCGGGAAGCATCGGCATTGCCATATCGGACGGCAAGGGCGCGGTTTTGTCGGATATACTCAAGCGTGCGGATCTGGCGCTCTACCGTGCAAAATCCAGACCCGGAACCAATCACTGTTTTTTCTCCCAGGACATGGACACCGATTACCGGCAGCGGCGTGAACTGGAATCAGCGATGCGCGAGGCTGTCGCCGAAGACGCTTTCCGGCTCGACTATCTGCCGGTCATCAAGGCCGGGACACTGACGCCGTCGGGGTTCAAGGCCAGGCTGTGCTGGACCCGTCCGGGTTACGGAGATGTGCCGCAGAATGTGTTCATGCCGATGGCGGAAGGCAGCGGGCTGATTGTGCTGATTGGAAAATGGATGCTGCGGCAGGCGCTTGGCGATGCCTGCAGCTGGCATGACAATGCGGAAATCACGCTGCCGGTGTCGGCGCTTCAATTTCAGGATTCCGGTTTCGCGTCCATGGTGTTGACGGCGCTGAAAGACGCCAGGCTTGCCCCCGGGCGGCTGGTTCTCGATGTCCACGCCAAGTCAAGCATCGGTGAATGCCCGGTGGCGCTGGCCAATCTCGAGGTTTTGCGTGCCGGAGGGGTTCAGATCGCGGTCAGCGAACTCGCTGCCAGCGTTGCCGGGCTGTCGACGGCGCGTCTCTTTCCTGTGGACCGGGTCCGGCTTGATCTGGGCAAGATCAAATCGATCGCCGGAGAAAAGCGGATGGCCGAGATGCTGAACCTGTTCCTGCAGCTCGCATCCACCGTCGGTACGCCTGTGACGCTGACCGGCGTCGATACAGAGCACGACCTGAAGATTGCCTGTGCGGCCGAGCCGGCGGAAGTGCAGGGCGATTTCGCAGGCACCGCACTGAGCGCCGGACAAGCACTGGAATTCTTCACCTCGATGGAGGGGCTGGCGCGGCTCCGCCCCGACAACCACAACACTCCTGATAACAAGAGCCTTCTCAAGGCCTGCTGACCGATCCAGCGGTGTTCACGCGCTGGATCAGTCGGTTCGCCTTGCCTGATCCGGTGAGCTCAGGCCTTCCCCGCGCCGCCTGCGGTCGGCGTGGTCAGGATTACCGCGTCGCCGGCTTCCAGCACGGTCTGGTCGCAGGCTTTCAGCGTTTCGATGCTGCCATCGCGGCGCCTGACCTCGGTTTTTCCGACCTGACCCTCGCCTCCACTGTTTATGCCGAGCGGCGGACGGTTGCGGTGCGACGACAGGATCGCCAGGTCCATGCGCTCAAGGAACCGGATGGTGCGCCTGGTGCCATTGCCGGCGCTGAATTTGCCGGTGCCGCCGGAGCCTTCGCGGATATGGAAATCTTCGAGCTCGACCGGAAAACGCATCTCCAGGATTTCCGGATCAGTCAGCCGCGAATTGGTCATGTGGGTGTGCACGCCCGAAGTGCCGTTGAACCCCCGGCCGGAATTCTCATACCCCGCCGGTGAACCCGAACAAATGGTCTCGTAGTACTGGTGCGTGTCATTGCCGAAGGTCAGGTTGTTCATCGTGCCCTGGCTGTTGGCCAGTGCGCCCAGCGCCCCGAAGATGGCGTTGGTGACGTGCTGTGAGGTCTCGACATTGCCGGCGACCACGGCGCGCGGGTAGGCCGGTTTGAGCATCGAGCCTTCCGGGATGACGATGCGGATCGGCCTGAGGCAGCCTGCATTCATCGGGATCGGCTTTTCCACCATCACCCGGAAGCAATAGAGCACGGCGGCGCGGGCCACCGGTTCGGGCGCGTTGAAGTTGTTGGCCATGGCGTCCGAGGTTCCGGTGAAATCAACCGTGGCTTCGCGCTTGTCGCGGTCGACCGAGATCTTGACCCTGATCACCTGACCGGTGTCGGTCGGGTATTCGTACTCGCAGTCGGACAGGGTGGAGATCACCCGGGCAACGCTTTCCGCGGCATTGTCCTGAACGTGGCCCATATAGGCTTCGACCACATCAAGTCCGAAGTCGGCGACCATCTTGCGCAGATCTGCCACGCCCTTTTCGTTGGCGGCAATCTGGGCCTTCAGGTCGGCGACGTTCTGGGTGACGTTGCGCACCGGGTAGGGGTGGTCGGTGAGCAGTTCGATCAGTTCGGCTTCACGGAAGCGGCCGCGTTCGACGATGCGGAAATTGTCGATCAGCACGCCTTCCTCGTCCACTGTGGTGGCCAGCGGCGTCATCGAGCCGGGCGCGGTTCCGCCGACATCGGCGTGGTGGCCGCGCGAGGCCGACCAGAACAGGATCTCGCTGCCGTCATCTGAGAACACCGGGGTAACCACGGTGATGTCGGGCAGATGAGTGCCGCCATTGTAGGGCGCGTTGAGCGCAAAGACGTCGCCGGAGTGAATGTCGCCCTCGTTCAATCGGATGATGGTTTCCACCGAGCGGTCCATCGAGCCCAGATGCACCGGCATGTGCGGCGCGTTGGCGACCAGCGCACCGGTGCGGTCGAACACGGCGCAGGAAAAATCCAGCCGTTCCTTGATGTTGACCGAATAGGCGGTGTTCTGCAGCGTCACGCCCATCTGTTCGGCGATCGACATGAACAGGTTGTTGAACACCTCGAGCATGATCGGGTCGGCCTGATCGGCGCCGATGGCAAGCGCCCGGTCGAGCTTTTCGTAGCGGGTCAGCACGACGTGATCACGGGCGTTGATGCGGGCTTCCCAGCCGGATTCGATGACAATGGTCTGGTTGGGTTCGATAATCAGTGCAGGGCCAGCGACCCGGTGGCCGGGCTTGAGACTTTCGCGGCGGATGACGCTTGCGTCGCGCCATTGGCCGCCCGAGTAAATCCTGCGGGTTTGTCTGTCCGTGACATCGCCCTGGACCAGCGGGTGTTCGGGTTCGCTGCGGCCGTCCTGACGGTCGTCGAGGCCTTCCACCGAGATCGCCTCGATGATGACGGTCTTGTTGTCATAGACAAAGCCGAACTGGGCCTTGTGCGATGTTTCGAACTCTGCCCGGGCGGCGTCGAAATCGAAATCCGAAAACGCCACCGGAATGGTGGTGTCGGTGCCGTCATAGCGCAATTGCAGCAATGGCCGCCAACTGATCGCGCCATCGGGGACGCCCTGGGTTTTGAGTTCCTCGAACACGCCCTTGCACAGCTGATCGATGAGCAGCTTGACGTCGACGCGGCTGTCTTCGGAGAGCGGCTTGATGAGGGCCTGTTGGCGGCTGGCGAAAACGCTTGCAAGGCCGATGCCGTAGGCCGACAGCAGACCGGAGAAGGGGTGGATCAGGATCGATTCCATGCCCAGCGCATCAGCCACCAGGCAGGCGTGCTGGCCGCCGGCGCCGCCGAAGCAATTGAGCAGATAGCGGGTGACGTCATAGCCGCGCTGCACCGAGATCTTCTTGATGGCGTTGGCCATGTTCTCGACAGCGATGGTGATGAAGCCTTCGGCAATCTCTTCGGCGCTCTTGCCGGGCTGGTCTTTGGCCAACGCATCGAACGCCTGACGCACGGCCTTGGCGTCGAGTGGCTGGTCCTGGCCGGGGCCGAAAATGGCAGGAAAGAAATCGGGCTGCAGCTTGCCGAGCATGACGTTTGCGTCGGTGACGGTCAGCGGTCCGCCGCGACGGTAGCAGGCGGGACCGGGATTGGCGCCGGCGCTGTCGGGACCGGCGCGAAAACGGCCTTCATCGGCATGCAGGATAGAGCCGCCACCGGCGGCAACGGTGTGAATGCGCATCATCGGCGCGCGGATGCGCACGCCTGCCACCTCGGTGTCGAAGGCGCGTTCATAATCGCCGTCATAATGGGCGACGTCGGTGGAGGTTCCACCCATGTCAAAGCCGATGACCTTGTCGAAGCCGGCCAGTGCCGCGGTCTCGACCATGCCGACAACGCCGCCTGCGGGGCCAGAGAGGATGGCATCCTTGCCGCGAAACATGTCAGCCGCGGTCAGCCCGCCCGACGACATCATGAATTGCAGTGTCGGGCCGGGTTCGCCTGACGGCGTGGCGCCGAGAACGCCCGCAACCCGGTCGACATAGCGCTTGAGGATCGGCGAAAGATAGGCGTCAACCACCGTGGTGTCGCCGCGACCGACAAGTTTGGCCAGTGGCGAGACCTGATGGCTGACCGAGATCTGCGCGAATCCGGCACGCTCGCAGGCGCCTTCGACGACGATCTCGTGGATCGGGTTCTGCCAGGAATGCATCAGCACCACGGCGACGGAGTCGATGCCGTCGGCGTGGGCCTTTGCCAGTTCCGGCTCCAGCGCTTCGAGGTTGACGCCGCGCACTGCCTTGCCGTCGGCCATGGTGCGCTCGTCAACTTCGATCACGCGCTCGTAAAGCTGCTCGGGCAGGATGATTTCCTTGGCGAAGATGTCGGGCCGGGCCTGATAGGCGATCCGGAGCGCATCGCGGAAACCCCTGGTGATGACCAGCAGGGTGCGGTCGCCCTTGCGCTCGAGCAGCGCATTGGTGGCAACAGTCGTGCCCATCTTGACGTGACCGACGCGTGCGGCCGGAACCGGCGTGGCCTGATCCACGCCCAGCAGGTCGCGAATGCCCTGGATGGCGGCGTCGGGATAGGCTTCGGGGTTTTCCGACAGCAGCTTGCGCTGGTGCAGCGTGCCATCGGGTGCACGCCCGACCACATCGGTGAAGGTGCCGCCACGATCAATCCAGAAATCCCAAACACCCGACATGATGATGCCTCCAGCAAGATTTTGCGTCCATGTGTTGCGATGGACACGGAAAACTGTCTGCGTATAATGCGATTGTCGGCATAACGTCAATAATTTATCTATAAAATGCGAGTGAAAGTGATGACTCAACCAAAGCCAGCGGCTCAACCGGACATTGGGCCGATAGTTTCCGCCGCGCATTTGGCCGATGGCGGATTGCCGGCGCTGTCGGAGATGGAATTTGCGCTGGTGATCCTGAGCAATGCGTACCAGCGCTGGATCACGCGTTGCACGGCGGCGGCGAGGGGCGAAGGTTTGTCAAGCATCGAGGTGCAGATCCTGCATGCGGTCAATCACCGCGAGCGCGACAAGAGCCAGTCGGAACTGTGCATGATGTTCAACATTGAGGACACCCATGTGGTGGCCTATGCGCTCAAGAAACTCGAGGCGATGGATCTGGTGGAGCCGGGCCGGCGCGGCAAGGAGAAGACCGCGCGGATCACCAAAGCCGGCGCGGATCTGTGCTTGCGCTACCGGGCGCTGAGAGAGAAATTGCTGGTCGAGTCGATCCAGGCACTGGGGCTTGATGCGGCGCGCATCAGTGAAATCGCGGCGCTGATGCGGGTGATGTCGGGCCAATATGATCAGGCCTCGCGGGCGGCTGCCAGCTATTGACCGGCCGGTGGGCCGCTGCCTATCGTCCCGCCACACTGCAGTATTTGCCAAGGGAGCAGACGTATGGATTATGTCCGGTTGGGAAAAACAGGCCTGAAAGTGTCGCGGCTTTGCATGGGCTGCATGAGTTTCGGCACTCCGGGCGGACCGACCCACCCGTGGGTCCTGCCTGAGGATGAAGCGCAGCCGTTCTTCCGCAAGGCGGTCGAAAGCGGCATCAATTTCTTCGACACGGCCAATCACTACAATTACGGCGAGTCCGAGAAGATCACCGGCAAGGCGCTGAAAACCTACACAAAACGTGATGAAATCGTTGTGGCAACCAAGGTCGGCTTGCGGATGAGCGAGGGTCGGGCCAATGATCGCGGCCTGTCACGCAAGCATATCTTCGACCAGATCGACCAGTCGTTGACACGGCTTGATATGGACTATGTCGATATTCTCTATATCCACCGCCTCGATCCCGACACGGAATATGAAGAGATGCTCGACGCGCTTGAAGCGGTCGTGCAGGCTGGCAAGGTGCGCTATGTCGCGGCGTCGTCAATGTGGACCTGGCAGTTCGCCAAATTGCGCGAGATGCAGAAGGCGCGGGGTTACCAGCCCTTTGTCGCCATGCAGAATTTTTACAATCTGGCCTACCGCGAGGAAGAGCGCGAGATGATGCCCTATTGCGCCGCAGAAGGTGTTGGCGTTGTGCCCTGGTCACCGATTGCGCGCGGGTTCCTCGCCGGAAACCGGCCGAAGGATGGGCAGGCGACCAACCGGGCTGCCACTGACAGGATGGCGCAGGGCTATTTCGGCTCGGCACAGGATTACGCGATCCTGGCGCGGGTGGAGAAGGTTGCCGCCAAACTTGGCGTCAAGCCGGCGCAGGTGGCCTATGCCTGGGTCATGTCAAAAGCCTATGTCACTGCACCGATTGTCGGCGCCACCAAGCTTGGCCAGATGGAAGAGGCGATTGGTGCGCTCGATATCAAGCTCGACGCGGCCTCGATCCGGTCGCTCGAAGCGGCGTACAAGCCGCGCGAGGTGACCGGGCACAGCTGAGGCCGGGGCCCGTTCATCCCACCTTGGCCTTGCGTCCGCACCAGACCACAAAGCCGACGGCGAGGGCGAAGCCGAGCATCACCGGGGTGACGGTCTCGCCAAGCAGCAGGGCGGAGAGGCCGAGCGTGACGAAGCTTTGCAACAGTTGCACCTGGCCGACGCGGGCGATGCCGCCAATCGCCATGCCCCAGTTCCAGAAAATGAAGCCGGCAAACATCGAGCCAAGCGCCAGATAGGCCAGCGCCATCAGAGCGTGGCTGTCGGGCTCGCCGATGCCGGTTTCCCAGGTGAACAGCGTGCCTGCCAGTGACAGCGGCGCGGTGACCACCAGCGACCAGCTGATCACTTCCCAGCCCGGCCGGGTGCGGGCGAGCTTGCCCGAAATGACATAGCCGCAGGCTGCCGAAAGTGCTGCGCATGCCAGCCAGAAATCGCCGATGCCGGGTGCGATATCGGCGCCGGAGAGCGAAAAAATCATTACCAGGGCAGCGCCGGCAAGGCTCCAGGCCCAGAACGCCAGACCGGGGCGCTCGCCCCCGAAAAGCGCGGCAAAGGTGGCGGTCATCAGCGGGAGAACACCGAGCACGACGCCGCCGTGTGAAGCGGGCACGGTTTGCATGGCAACGCTGGAGAACCCGGGAAAGCCGTAGACCAGCAACACTCCGGCGATAAACAGCGAGAGCGCATGCTGGCGCGGAAACCGCTTTCTCAGCACCAGCAGGGTTGCGCCTGCGACCATTGCCGCAATCGAGGCTCGGCAGAAGGTGATGAAAGCAGGCGAGAAACCTTCCAGCGCTATTCGTGTGGCGGGCAGGGTGGCGCCAAAGATGACAATGCCGATAAAGCCGATCGCCATGCCCGCGAGCGGATGAGCGGGGGAACTGGATGTGGGCGCTGATGGCAAGGATGTATCGGTCATGGCAACGGCAATACGGGGCGATCCGGTTCGGGTCCAGCGAATTCCAGCGATGAATGGTATCGTTTCAGCTGATGGATCGTTGATTAATTGTGCGCTGCATATACTCGATTTTTGCGACCAAATCGCGTAAGAACAAATCATGTCTATGTTCAGCCGCCTGTTTGACGCCATCGGCGAAACCGCTCTCACTGCCTTTTCCGGCGTTGTCGAAGCCGTGCGCACCGCGTTTGCCGGCGACCCGGAAACCCGGCGCAAGGTGGCGTTTTCAGTCGCCGTAATTGCATTGTCGGCCAAGATGGCCAAGGCCGACGGTATTGTCGCGCCGGAAGAGGTGCTGGCATTCCAGGAAATTTTCGCGATCCCGCAGGCCGAGGCCGGCAATGTGGCGCGACTCTACAATCTGGCCAAGCAGGATGTGGCTGGGTACCAAGCCTATGCCCAGCGGGTGGCCGGGATGTGTGGATCGGGCAATGCCAATTGCGCGATGCTCGAGGATGTGCTCGACGGGCTGTTCCACATCGCCAAGGCCGATGGTCTGATCCATGAGAAGGAACTGGAGTTCATCGCCAATGTGGCTGATATCTTTCAGGTCGACGAAGCCCATTTCGAGCGGATCATGGCGCGGCATGTTCATCCCGATGGCATCGATCCCTACGCAGTTCTGGGTCTGACCGCGACGACTCCATTCGATGAGGTCAAGAAGCGGTACCGGGCGCTGGCGTCGGAAAGTCATCCCGACCGGTTGCGCGCCCGTGGCGTGCCCGAGGAGTTTCTCAATATCGCCAATGATCGCATGGCCGCGCTCAATGATGCTTTCGCGGTGATCGAGAAGGCCCGCGCCGCTGCATGAGTGATTTTCAACCCGATTTTCCGTCCGCCGATGTTTGCCCCTCGCCCAATCATGGTGAGCGCAAGGATGGCCGGACACCTGACATGGTGATCCTGCATTACACAGGAATGCCTTCCGCCGAGGCTGCGCTCGAATGGTTGTGTTCGGAACAAAGCCAGGTTTCATCACATTATTTTGTCGATGAGGATGGCCGCATCACCCAGCTGGTGGCGGAGAGCCAGCGGGCCTGGCATGCCGGTCAAAGCCATTGGAAGGGTGACACCGACATCAATTCGGCGTCTGTCGGCATTGAAATCGTCAATCCGGGACATGCGGCCGGATCGCCGCCGTTTCACCAAGCGCAGATCGAAGCGGTGATCCGGCTTTGCCGTGACATTGCCGATCGTCACCGGATTCCGGCCGAACGGGTGCTGGCGCATTCCGATATCGCGCCGATGCGCAAACAGGACCCCGGCGAAATCTTTCCCTGGGGGCAGCTCCACACCGAAGGCATCGGTCATTGGGTCGAGCCGCTGCCGGTCGGTGGCGGACGGTTTTTCCAGGAGGGCGATGCCGGGCAACCGGTGGAGGCGTTGCAGACCATGCTGGCGCTTTACGGTTACGGCGTGCGTGTCGACGGTTCCTACGATGTCGAGACAACGGCGGCGATCCGCGCCTTTCAACGACATTTCCGGCCTGAGCGGGTCGATGGAATTGCCGATGCTTCGACCATCGGCACGCTGCACAAACTGCTGACGGCTTTGCCCAGCGTCGCCTGAACAAAGCGCGCAATCCTGCTCCGGATTTCGCGGGAGCACCGGATCCCGGCGGCGGAATGTTACAGCCTGACACGTAAATTTATTGCGATGCAGCATTTTTTGGGTTGCCGGCCATAAATCCGCCTGTCTGTGCCCTGATTGAGTTGGCTTCCACGCACGAAACGGGCAACGGCAAAGCCTGTCGCGGTTTCGGGCTGACACGTAACGCGCCAGGGGTATGTCCCGCCATCGCCTATGAACGGGCGGGCATGGCGCCACCGGAGTAATTCAAAATATGCGTCTCATTTTCACGGCTGCCGCGGCGGCCTTGCTCTCCCTTGCGCTTTCGGGCTGCGAAACCACCGGAACTTCCAACGAAACCACCGGCTCGGTTTCCAGTGGCAAGATCAAGTCATCCAGCATGAGTTTCGGTTATTCGACGCGGCCTTACGGGAAATTGATATCCAGCTATGCCAAGCGCAACGGTGTTCCTGAAGCGCTGGCTCATGCGGTCATTTCAGTCGAGAGCAATTACCGGCCCAAGGCGAGAGGTTCGGCGGGTGAGATCGGCCTTATGCAGATCAAGCCGGCGACCGCACGGATGATGGGCTATCGCGGCTCGACGAAGGGTCTTTACGATCCCGAGACCAATATCAAATACGGCATGCTCTATCTCGCCAAGGCGCACCAGCTTGGTGGCGGCAAGACCTGCGGCACGATCCTGAAATACAATGCCGGCCACGGCGCCAAGCGCATGAACCCGGTTTCCAAGCGCTATTGCGGCAAGGTTACGCAGTTGATGAAGTAATCTGCGATCACACTGACCGCGGCTGACCCGGCATGCCGGGTCAGCGGTTTCGCGCCAGTGTCAGTTGACCAGACGGACAGAGACCGCAGAACCGCCGGTGCCTGCCGGACCAGGACCATCATAGGGCGTCAGTTTCCAGCTGGACGAGTTCATGATGATGGAGTTGACCACAAGCGAGATCTTGCTGGTCTGGCTGGTTGTCGAGTTGTAGGTTGCGTCGCGATTGGGCAGATGAATGATGCCGGTCATGGCCTCACCCAGCGATCCGTTGAACACGTATTGCTGCTTGTTGGCGTTGTTGGCGGCATCGGACGTCTTTTCAAACATCAAGACCCCGGCATAATCTCCTGTTGTCGGAGCGGAAGCGGTGAATTTCAGCGCGCCGTTTGCGCGGATTTCGCTGTTGACGTCGGGATAATAGAAGGTGACGCCTTCGGCGATGACGGTTGAACCCGAGTTGAGGGTCATGCGCCCCATGATGATGTGCAGGCCTGGCTTGAAAGTCACCGCCGGGTTGCCATTGAACGTGGTGTTGCAGTGCGCGCCCGGATTCAGTGAAAAAGTGGTGCCGCTGAGCGCGCCCTGGGTGGTGCAGGTTGATGGCACCACCGGTTCGGCGATTTTTCCCGCATAGGGGTCATCGGTGGCGTCGCAGTTGACCTGGAGATTGCTCAGAGTCCCGCCATTCTTGGTATAATTGGCGCCCTTGACGCAGAATCTGGCTGTGTCGATGGTCGCGTCGGCATTCATGATGAAACTTGGCGACGACGTCGAATGGACGTGTACTTCGCAGTGTTTGGCGTCGAGGTTGGCACCGGAGTTGATCAGCACGGCCTGGGTCTGGTTTCCAAGCGCATAGATGCACCCGGTGCCGGCGCCGACGGTCTTGATGGCCGTCGACGACACGCTGATCGGAATATCGTCCATATGGATGATCTTGAGAAACGCGGTCGGATGCGGCATCCGCAGCGTTCCGGTCAGGCTGCCATCACTTTTCGCGGTCAACACCAGCGACATGCCGGTTTCCAGCATTTCAGCTTCGGAAAGCCCGGAATCAGCCAGAGTGCGAACGTAGGAAGTCGCGGCTTCGAGTTGCCTGTCGGCGTCTGTTTCGTGCACCGCGGCCAGGATAGCGGTGTCCAGTTCATCCTGAAGCCGGGCTTTTTGGCTCATGGCGTGGACGATATCGACCACCCCACCCGCAACCACAATCAACAACGGGATCAGGAGTGCGATGATAATGCCAAAATTGCCGGCGTAATCGTTGCGAAATCCGGTAATTCTTCGAGCCAGCTCTGAACGTAAGTTTTGAAACCACATTGCGATATCAACTCATAGTCAATCAATGTTGGGACCTTACAATAAATGAAGAAACAACCAGTGAATCCGGTTGCGACAATTCGGGTAGTCCCGGCAGCAAATATTTAACATTTGAGGTGATGGCGGTTTGAGCCAGTGTGTGTGGACTGCAAACGAATTCCTGACGGCGGGGCCAGTATGAACGCCGCCATCGAACTTTTGACTGGTTTCAGCCGCGGTTTTCAAACAGCCCCCAGCGGTTTCCCGCCGATGTTCCGCGACGTGCAAGTACAAGCACTGTCAGGGCCAGCACAAGCAACTCCGCCACAATGCCTGCATACCAAATTCCCGGTTCGCCAAACCGGTAGGGCAGCACGACGATGAGCGGCAGCGCAAACAGATAGGTCCGCGACAGCCCCAGAAGGGCCGCCCGGGGCGCATCTCCGATTGCCTGGAAATAGGTTCCGATCATCATCAACGGACCGAACATGAACATGGTCATGACCGTGTAGGGCAAGATGCGGGCGATTTCGGAAGAGATCGCCACATCATCGACGAAAATGGAGCCGATTTCCGACCGGGTCAGCAGGAATGCCAGCTCTACGGCGGCTGAGTAGGCAAAAGCCATGACCACGGCCAGGATGATGGTCTTGTCGGTCCTGACCCACATACCCGCGCCGAAATTGGTGCCGGCGATGGTTTGAAACGCCAGGCTCAATCCCAGCAGCGGCAGGAAACTGAAGGTGATCAGCCGGGTGATGATGCCGAAAGCGCCCGCGGTCGCCGCATAGCTTTCTCCTGCCCAGAGCTGCAGGCTGAACAGCGTCAGTCCGGCGGAAAGCGACAATCCGATATAGCCCAGACTTGAAGGCGCCCCCAGAGCCAACAGTTCTCCCCAGAAGCTTGAGCCTGCCCAGAGCGCGGTTCGCGGCAAAGATCGAGGCACAGCGCTTGACCGCCGATAGTGGATGAGGGCGATCACCGCGCACAGTTGCGCCAGCACCGTGCCATAGGCCGATCCGGCAACGCCTGCGCCGAACTCGACAATGAAGACAAAGTCAAAGCCGATGTTCAAAAGCGCCGACATCAGTGTGATGGCCGCCATGGCGCGCAGCAGGCCCTGGCTGCGCAAGGCGGCAATGTTGATGCCCAGCACGAAGACCAGCGGCGAGCAGATGATCAGGATGGAGATATAGGTGTAGCCCATGGCGGCAAGGCTCGCATCGCCATTGGCCGCCATCAGGCTGAGCCTGCCGCCGAAGGCCAGGAACAGTGCAATCAGGCAAGCGCTGACTAGCAGCGCCAGCTGGATGGCCTGGGAGAATGCGGTGCGCGCGCGATGGGTGTCACCACCACCAAGCAGGCGGGCGAAAACGCTGGCAAAGCCGTTTGAAACCAGCGTCGAGAGCGCCACCAGCAGCATGTAGAGCGGGAACATCAGGGTGACCGCGGTCAGGGCATCCGCACCGACATAGGCGCCGAGAAAATACGCATCGACCACAGTGAACAGCCCGTTGACGCCCATCACGATGATGATGGGGGCGGCGGTCCGGGCAAACAGACCGGTGAGCGATCCGGTCAGGTAGATATTGGTCCTGGGTGTCGACAATCCTGTCATCACAAACCTCTTTCAGTGTCTGGATGCGGATAGAGAAGGGCGCTCGCAATGCCATCAAACCGCATTCAACTGAAATCGGTGGATGAAAGAATCTGCGAAGGACTTCACCATGGACAAGCCAGCGAGCGGCAGGGGCCTTCACCCTGCGGGATCGATATTCCTGAGCGCAGAGATTGTCAATCGGTACTGGTTCCGGCTGCTTGCATTTCTCTGGTCATCTGCGTTGTGGTGGTCTAAGGAGAGCGCGCCAGTCGGCCGGGCAGCCGCGCCTTGCAACGTCGAAAGACAGCAGGGGGAGGAAAGTCCGGGCTCCACGGATAAACGGTGCCGGATAACGTCCGGCGGGGGCGACCCCAGGGAAAGTGCCACAGAAAGCAAACCGCCCCGCCTTCTGATTGCCGGTGCCTGAGTGCAGGTTTTCCGGCAATGAGATGGCGGGGTAAGGGTGAAAGGGTGGGGTAAGAGCCCACCGCGCGACCGGCAACGGAAGCGGCACGGTAAACCCCACCGGGAGCAAGACCGAATAGGGATGACGCCGGGCGCAAGCCCAGCCCTTTTTCCGGGGTGATCATCCGGGTAGGTTGCTTGAGGTGCGCGGCAACGCGTATCCCAGAGGAATGGCTGCCACGTTTTGGCTCGCAAGGGTCAAGGCCATACAGAACCCGGCTTACAGGCCGGCTGGCACTTTTACCGTTTGGGCACCGTTTTGGCACTGTTTATGGCCTGCCTTGTTTATGGCCGACTTCGGATGCGCGTCTGACTGCAAAACCGCGCTCGGCCAAACAGGATCTCAAGCCCGGCTGCGCCAGACCGGAGCCGGCCGCGCCGGATCGATATCCGCGGTGGAACCAACCGGGTCAATTCCCGTTGACAGTGCGACAGGATCAAATCTCTCCCAGCCCCTGTCAGGAGGATTCGCAATGTCTCCCGAGACCAAAGCCTCGAATGCCAAGACAACTGCCGCCGCCGGGCTGAAACAGCAGGCCAAGCAGGATGAAATCGAGACCGAACGCGCCAAGGGTTCGCCACTCAAAAAGGGCGAGAAACGGGTTGAGGAAAGGGCTGTCGCCGCAAACGGCGATGGGCCTGTTGCCGACCCTGTGAACGACCCCACCAGATCAAAAGCTCCGTCCCCATCAAAAGGAAGCAAACAATGAAAACATTATCTGACGCCTTTGAACACACATTGCAGGACATCTACTACGCCGAGAATGCGCTGGTGAAAGCGCTTCCCAAGGTCCAGGAAGCGGCCAACGGCAAGAAGTTGAAGGATGCGATCGGCGAGCATCTTGAAGAAACCAAGGGTCAGATCAAGACGCTTGAAAAGGTCTTCAAGTCCATCGGCAAAAAGGCTTCGGGCGAAAAGTGCGACGCCATCGAAGGCTTGATCAAGGAAGCTGACGGCATCATCAAAGAGGCAAGCGGTGTGGCCAAGAATGCTGCGCTGATCGCCGCCGCGCAAGCCGTTGAGCACTATGAAATCGCGCGTTACGGCACTTTGCGGGAATGGGCCAAGGTACTCGGTCACAAGGAAGCCCATGACCTGCTTTCCGATATTCTCGATCAGGAAAAAGCCGCCAACAGCAAGCTGACCAATTTGGCGGTTTCCTCAATCAACGAGGAATAGGGCGACCGGAACGATGCTGCCATCATGCGGGAGGGGCCAAGGAAACCGGCTCCCCCGCCTTCATAGGGCCGCCGCCCGAGGTTTACTCGCCTTCTACGATCCTGACCTTGTCAGGCCAGAATGCATAGTGCCCATCAAGTTGCTTTGAAATGTCAAAAGACCTGTCGTAGGTCCAGGCAATTTCGTCGCCGTTGTAGGCAGCGTAACCGGCATCGCCTTTAAGCGGGCAATGGCTGGTTTTTTCAAGTGGTTCAAGTGTGGCGACGATGTCCGAGGCGGGAACATAAATTGCCGGATCATAGAGGGATTTGCCCATTTCCATGACCCGGAGCGCGTTTTGTGTTTGGGCAATCAGGGTGCTGTTAACATAAACCCGAACCGTCCGCTTGATCGGCCTGATGACCATGAGATGGTTCGGGTTGGCGGGGTTTCGAATAGCGCCTTCCAGCGATGGGAAGTTGCTGTCAGCTGAATCTGATGTCCGCATTTTGTCACCCGTTTTCCACGCAATGCGCCGCTTCCCGGCGTGTTGGAGCACCGTATGATGCTCCAATATTATACCATCAAAGCCGTAGATTTGATATGTCTCATCAGCGTCATTGCGGCCGCGCTCCCGTCCGTCCGGTATCGGCATAATTGTGCGTCTTGGACAGGCAAGCCGTCTCGGCTCCGCCAGCCCGCCCGGTTAGGTGCCGGAAGCTTGACCGGGCCTTCCTGTGAGACCGGACATGACGCAATCAGACAAGTGACGGTGGCCGTCCTGGGTGTTAAATCCGTGCCATGACCCATGAAGATGAAGAAGAACAACCTGGTTCCACAGTCTGCTTTGCGCACATGCTGGTCGACGGTCATGTCATCGATCCGCAGACGTGGAAAGATGTGTCAGTGTTTCGCAAAGCCGAGCGGGTCCGCCTCTACGCTGCGCGGCAGAAGCTTGCGCTTGATGAGCGCAAGGCGATGGCGGCAACGATATCCACACGGTTGACGGAAGTTCTCGGCGATGTGGGCGGGCGGACGATCGCGGTGTACTGGCCGATCCGCGGAGAACTCAATCTGCGGGACTGGATGATTTCCGCTTCCGAAGGGGGCGCTCGGATCTGCCTGCCGGTGGTCGTGGAGAAAAACCAGCCGGTGGTTTTTCATCACTGGACACCCGAAAGCCGTATGACCCGGGGGATCTGGAACATTCCGGTTCCTGTCGATGCGGAAGCGGTTGTCCCGGATGTGGTGATCGTGCCGCTGCTCGGTGTTGATGAAAACGGTTACCGGCTCGGCAATGGCGGCGGTTATTACGACCGCACGCTGGCGCGGCTGCCCGAGGATCTCATGATTATCGGTGTCGGTCAGCCCTTCGCGCGGATGAAGACGATCTTCCCGATGCCATGGGATATCCCGATGAAGAAGGTTGTTCTCGGCGACGGTTCGGTTCTCGAACTGCCGTGAGGCTATGCCGGCTCGCCGGTGACTGGCCCCGGCCTTTCGACCGGGGCGCGCTCCTCAAACGAAATCGACGAACTTGTTGAACGGCATTTCGCGTAGCCGTGTGCCGGTTGCGGCAAAAATGGCACCAGCCAAGGCGGCTGCCGCCGGCGGCACGGGTGGTTCGCCGATGCCGAACACATGCTCACCGTTTTCAAGGCCGCGGACTTCGATTTCGGGACATTGATACATGCGCATGCCCTCGAAAGAATCGAAATTGTTCTGGTCGGCGATGCCGCCGGTGTAGGTGATTTCGCAATTCATGGCGTGACCCAGCGCGAAGACGACGCCGCCCTTGACCAGATTGTCGAAATTGACCGGATCGACAACCGTGCCGACTTCGGCCGCGACATAGACCTTGTCGATCCTGATCCCGGCGTCGGCCGCGGTGACTTCGATGACCTCGGCACAATGCACGCCGAAGGACTGGGTCAGCGCCACGCCGCGACCACGGCCGTCACCGAGGACGCCGTCCCATCCCGACATTTCGCCAACCGCCTCAAGCACCTTGCGGGCTTCGTCATTGTTGCAAAGCCGGATGCGCTCGGCGAGCGGATCGGCGCCTGCGGCATGGATCAGCTCGTCGAGACCCGAGTTGTAGAAAAAACCGTTCGACGAGGCGCCGACGGAACGCCAGGAACTGATCGGCGCCAGTTCAGGCGCGCGATATCCGG
Source organism: Hoeflea sp. (assembly GCF_039975035.1). Classification (GTDB taxonomy): domain Bacteria; phylum Pseudomonadota; class Alphaproteobacteria; order Rhizobiales; family Rhizobiaceae; genus Hoeflea. The sequence continues at coordinate 34,217 of NZ_JBDWHW010000030.1, forward strand.
TCACCCGCTGGTTGGGAATGGCAAAGGGCTGGTCCCAGGCGCCGGCGACGATCTGGCTGTCGGGACCGGGGACGGGCAGGCCCTGACGCCCCATCTGGGAGAGCATGACCGACGGCATGGCAATGCCCAGATCATAGGTCTCGACCTTGCCGCCGCGTACCGTGCCGCGCATCCGCGCCATGGCAATCTGGCGGGGGAAGTCGTGGGTCATGTCCTGTTCACGCGAATAAGTCAGCTTGACCGGTGTGCCCTTCATCTGGACAGCGATCTCGGCAGCCTGCTTGACCACCTCGTCTTCGAGCCGGTGACCGAAGCTGCCACCCATATAGAGCGCGTGGACCTTGACCTTCTCAGGATCAATTCCGGCGATCCTGCCGACATTGTTCTGGATGAAACGCGGAACCTGTGTCCCGGTCCAGACTTCCGCCGCATCGTCATCGATCCGGACAATCGCGCTGACCGGTTCCAGCGGAGCGTGGGCGAGATAGGGCGCGCGGTATTCGGCGCGGAGCAGGTTGCCGGTTTCAGCGATGGAAATCTCGACATCGCCGTCATCGCGCTGGCGGCTGTCGCGAGCGTCCTCGTTGAAGCTGGCCGAGAGCACGTCCCAGTGCTCGTCCATCGTCGCAGGGAAAGGTGCCGGGCCCCATTCGGCCTCAACCATTTCGGCAGCCTGAAAGGCACGCCAGGTGTTGTCGGCAATCACGGCGACGCCACCGGTGATTTTGACGACATCGCTGACGCCGCGCATTTTCAAAGCCTCGGTCGCATCGAAGCTGACGATCGGGCCGATCTGAGCCGGATTGAGCTTGACCGCCGCATGGACCATGCCGTCGATCTTGTGGTCGATGCCGTAATCAAGCGTGCCGGTGGATTTGGCGATGATGTCGACGCGCCGCATCGGCTTGCCGATCAGCCGCCATTCGGATGCGGGCCGCAGTTTAACGTTCTGCGGCGGCTCGATGCTTGCTGCCAGCGGCGCCAGTTCGGCATAGGTCAGCGACGTACCATCAGGCAGCAGCACCGCGCCAGCTTTGGTTTTCAGCTCGCCAACGGCAACGCCTGATTTCTGTGATGCGGCAAGTTTGAGCGTTTCGCGGGCCACGGCACCAGCCTGACGCAGCTTGATGAAACCGTCGGGCACCGTGGTCGAGCCGCCGGTGATCTGCATGCCGATCAGTTTCATCACCGCCGAGAGCACGCCATAGGCAGCCTGATTGCTGATGCCATCGCCCGGCGCCATGAAGGCGGCTGCCTCGTCGGCGAGCGCTGTGTTCCAGTAGGCGGGTGAGGGCGGACCGGGGTCGACCTTGACCTGATCAAGCTCGACATCCAGTTCTTCGGCGATCAGTGCCGCCTGTACCGAATAGGCGCCCTGGCCCTTGTCGGCGCGTGGGGTGATCAGCGTGACACCATCGGCATCAATGCGAACATAGGGGGTGATGGCGGCTTCGCCGTCGCCGAGGTCAGCCAGCAGCGGATTGGCGTGCGGCTTTTTCACCATATAGGCGCCAAAGGCAACGCCGCCGGCTACAGCGACGGAGCCGATCAGGAAGGCGCGGCGGGAAAATGTCTTCAAACGGCCCATATCAAGCGCTCCGGATCGTTTTGGCGGCGGTCTTCACCGCTTCGCGAATGCGCGGATAGGTGCCGCAGCGGCACAGATTGCCACTCATGGCATCGTCGATGTCCTCGTCATTCGGCTCCGGGTTTTCCGACAGCAGTGCGGCGGCCGACATGATCTGGCCGGACTGGCAATAGCCGCACTGGGCGACCTGATGCTCGATCCAGGCTGCCTGAACGGCATGCAATGCGTCGGGCGAGCCGAGCCCCTCGATGGTGGTGACCTCGCCTTCGAGGTCTCCGACCGGCTGCTGACAGGAGCGGATGGCGACGCCATCGACATGGACGGTGCAGGCGCCGCACTGGGCGATGCCGCAGCCATATTTGACACCGGTTATGCCGAGTTCGTCCCTGAGCACCCACAACAGCGGCATTTCGGGCTCGACATCCACATCGTGGGTTTTTCCGTTTACAGAAAGCTTCATGGGGTTGGCTCCAATTGCGCCGAGGATCGACAAGACATCGACCTGGTTGAACCGGGATGTGGTATGGGCATCAGCGATCTGTGCGAAACCGGATCAGGATCAAGGATTGACAAATATACACAAAATGTCAAGTTGTTTAGGATGACTGAACGACAACATCAGATCCTGGAAGCCGCCATTGACGTGTTCGCGCGCTATGGCGTGCGCAAGGCGACCATGGGCGATATCGCAGAGCAGGCCGGAATCTCGCGGCAGACGCTGTATGCGCGGTATGCCAACAAGGATGAGATCATGAACGCGGCGATGCGCCTGATCACCGACAAGGTGGTCGGACAAGTCCGCGCAGCCTGGCTCGAGGCGGGGTCAATCAGCGAAAAGCTTGATATTTTCCTGGATCTCGCCATCGTGCGGTTTTTCGAACAGATCAAGCAGATGCCGGATTCCATCGATTTGCTGACCGGTTACGGTGAGGGCGGTCCGGCGGCGCAACATGCAGCGGAAGCGGGCAAGATCGATCTGCTTAGAGGGCTGTTCGAGCCGTGCAAGGATAGACTGGCTGCGAACGGCACATCGCCGCAGGATCTGGCCGAGTTCTTTTACCAGGGGTCGGCAAGCTTCAAATTCACCGCCGGTGACCTGGAGCATCTCAAAGCGCTTCTCGCCACCTTGAAGCGGACGACGTTGTTGATGCTTGGCGAGACCTGAATTCCGCGCTGCGGACGCACACCCGCGCAACGTATTTTCGCCGGTGCGAGTGCTTGATTGATCCTCGTCAATGCAACAGCCCACAGGCTTGGGCAGATTTGATCCCTGAGAGTGCAATCATTGTCGAAGGGACAAACCATGACATCGTCGATCAAATCCGTTTTGCTCGCCATTTCGGTCATCGCATTGGCCGCGTCCTGGAGCAGCCAGTCGGCTGCAGGCGATTGCACCGGGTATGTCGTCGGGGTCAAGCCGATCAGCCAGTACAACCACGCCAGGGGGAGTGGATT
>NZ_JBDWHW010000031.1:0-6407 GCF_039975035.1 Hoeflea sp.
CATCTTTGGAGACATGTCGGACGGGGGAGGTGGAGGATCCCATTCTGATCTTGCTTCGGCAACTCGGATCGCAACTGAACTGGAGGCCTCATACGGTCTGGGAAACAGTCTTGTTCACCTTGCTCTCAGTGGCTCCAGACGTGTTCCGGATGTGTTGTTGTCAGATGCCGGTCTTCGGGGCCGTGTCGACAAAATCCTCGGCAAGGCTTTTGAGGATGCAAGCTCGCTCCTTCAGGAAAATGAAACTGCGCTTCATGCCTTGGCTGATGCGCTCATTGAAGGTCACAAGTTGGATGAGGCAGATGTTCTGGAAATTATTTCCGCGGCGGGGTGTCAGCTTCAACGGGTCAGCTAATGGTCTGTGAGACAACAGCGCATCCAAATAAAGACAAAACAAAACCGCCAGGGCAGAACTCTGGCGGTTTTGTTTTAAAAAGCTGAAACGGTCAGGTGTTCAGCAGGTCTTCGACATCGCAGCACAGTGATGTTGCCAGCATCCGGACCGGGCGCGAAACCGGAGCCCGGCTAAGTTCGGATGACAGGAGGGCGAACTTTTCCATGACGGCTTCCAGCGTCTGGGCTTTGGCATCTGCAATGGACTTCAGGGCGACATCTTCTATAACAATGAGGTCATTGATGGTGCCATCGTTCGTGCTTGCTGCTGGATCATAAAGACAACTGCGGATCTCGAAGAGCTTCGACATTGCGATATCGACGGCCCATGGTTCACTCATTGATGTTTGTGCTGCGGCGTGGAGTTCCTCCATATCATTCCGAGATTTGGTCATGTGCATTCCTTCTTGCTGACAGCAGCTCGCTCAAATGTCGGAAGACTTTTACGAGCTGCCTAATCCCGGCGATGTCGCCGGAGACAGCTGGAAACTGGCACAACCAATTCATCGTGTCCGCGGGGGAAACGATCGCAAGGTTAAAGAAATGCGATCGGGGAGGGGAAACAAATGCAAATATGGATGTTGGCAGTTTAACTGGTGCCTGTTCCAAAAAGCGGGGACGAGTTTCCAGACAGAAGTAGAGCGAACAGCAATGAAGCCGGATCCAGAGCGACAAATGACGATCATACGCGGAACGATCGCTGGCTTTTTTCTCCGTCCCTTGGGTTTCGAATATCACGGCGCAACCCTCTCACGAAAAGGGATGACCTTCTCGGGTCGATCTTCACGGGCAATCGAATATGCGCAAGTTGCCGGTCCGCCTTTCCTGACGAAGAAACTGAGTTTTACGGTGCTCGTCCTGCCGCTTGTCGACGGCAGCGAGATCAAGGTCGCCGGAGTGAAGCGGGAAGAAGCTGACCGAATGATCTCGGCGATTAGGACGGCTTGGCGCGAACACTTTGAGAAGCTTGTCAGTGGCGCTCTGGATGAACTTTCCGTGGTTTCGGATGTTGTGGATCGTCTAAAAAGGCCAAGGCGTTACCCTTCAGCCTGCCTTCTGAACCCCTTCATTGGTCGCGCCGATGACGCTCTGAAGTTCCTACCGGATCTTATCCCCGATGGTGCCTTGCCCACCGAGCAAGAGGAACTGGTTGGTGGAATTCTAGATTTCCGGAAATCGCCCGAGATGGTGCGGCGAAAGGCTATCGACGCGTTCATAGAGGCGGAACTTGTCGAGGTTGCAGCATTTCTCGATGAAATCGAATCCAACCCTCTTACGCCCGAGCAGCGGCTAGCTGTTCTGACCGATGAAGACGCGACACTCGTTTTGGCAGGTGCGGGGTCGGGAAAGACCAGTGTCATAGTCGCCAAGGCGGCATACCTCATCCGGCAAAGTATTCGGGCACCTGACGATATCCTGTTGCTGGCATTCGGCAAGGCGGCGGCGGCAGAGATGGCGGAGAGAATAGAGGAGCGGGCGGGGGCGTCCGTTACCGCATCGACGTTTCACGCTCTCGGTTATGAAATCATTCGTGAGGTTGAGAAGGGCGTTCCCGCTCTGGCTCCTCATGCGAGCGATGAGGCTCAATTCAGAGCCCTGCTACGAGATATCATGCTCAACGACGTGGCCTCGCGGCCGGACATGGCCTTGTTGTTGTTGAAATGGTTCTCGGAACTTTTGCAGCCGTACAAGAACGAATGGGATTTCAAGAACAGGTCCCAATACTACGACTATGTCGAATCCTGCGAGCTTCGAACCATGCAGGGAGAACTGGTTCGCAGCTTCGAGGAACTGGAGATCGCCAACTGGCTTTATCTCAATGGCCTCGCCTATGAGTATGAGCCGGATTACGAACATCCACTTCCGGACAATACCCGCAAGGCCTATACGCCTGACTTCCGCTTGACCGAAAGTGGCGTTTACTTGGAGCATTTCGGGGTTCGGAAGAAAAAAGGCCCGGATGGCGAGATACGGTTGGTTACGGCTCCTCATGTTGAGCGTGTAAGCTATCTCGAGGGTATGGATTGGAAGCGGCGGATCCATCTTGAGCATGGCACGACGCTGATCGAAACCTACAGTTATGAACGTGTCGAAAACCGATTGACCGAGGCTCTTGAGGAAAAGCTCGTTCCGCACGTGACGTTCAATCCGATCCCGCCAGAACGCATTCTCGAGAAACTGGTCGAGATGGGTGAAATCGATGCATTCACACAAACGCTCGGCACGTTCCTTCGGCACTTCAAGAGTTCAGGCACATCAATAGGCGCGTGCCAGGAACGCGCCCGGAAATTGGAGGACAAGGCACGCTCCCTGTCGTTCCTGAAGATATTTGAGGCCGTCTATGAGGCCTACAAGAACCGGTTGGGTGGTCGGATTGATTTCGAGGACATGATCACAAGGGCAACCGAGTATGTAAAAAGTGGTCGATACCAGAGCCGTTTCCGACACCTTCTGGTCGATGAGTTCCAGGACATCTCGGAAGGGCGTGCGCAATTGCTCCTGGCGCTGAAAGCCCAGCACAAGGACGCCCGGATTTTCGCAGTCGGGGACGACTGGCAGTCAATCTATCGGTTTGCAGGATCAGACCTGCACTTGATGCGCCATTTTGGGGAAGTGTTTGGCGGTCATTTTGCCGGAAAAGACGGAGTGCATGCAGTCGTGGATCTTGGTCGCACCTTTCGAAGTGTCGATAAGATTGCGTTGCCCGCACGTGATTTCGTGCTCAAGAACCCGATGCAGATCAAAAAGAAGGTTGTTTCGGCCCGGTCCGCCGACAGCCCTTGTTTCTCGATCATACACTATCGGCGCCGTCAGGTGGATCATGCGCTGAGATCAGCACTCGATGCCATAATAAGCCGGACAAATGGCGCCGAGGCGACCGTTTTGCTGCTCGGGCGATATAATTTTCAAAAGCCCAAATCTTTGAGCCAGACAAGCTCCGGTTATTCGAATTTGTCCATACGCTTTATGACTGTCCACGGATCTAAGGGGCTTGAGGCCGACCATGTTGTGATCTTGGGTGCGGCAGCTGGTCGGTTGGGATTTCCCTCGGAGATTGTCGATGACCCATTACTGGATCTGGTGTTGCCCGAACCGGAAAACTTCGATCATGCGGAAGAGCGCAGACTGTTCTATGTCGCACTCACGCGCGCCAAGAAGTCTGTGACAATTCTGGCCGATCGAGATGAACCATCCGTCTTCGTCAAGGAGGTGATGGAGACCGCCGCAATTGGTGTTGTTTCCGACGACAGGGAAGTCACGCCCCAGGCGAAATGCAGTGAATGCGGCGGACAAATGGTGCCCGGTTCTGCCAAATCCCGAAGGCCATATCTTGTTTGCGAACATCGCAGGCTTTGCGGTCATTCAAGTCCTTGTTGCCCTGTTTGTGGTCAAGATGCTCCAATGAGGAGTAGATCAGATTCGGACACGCTCCGATGCAGTTGCGGCGAGGATTTTCCGGCTTGTCCGGAGTGCCAGGATGGATGGTTGGTAAAACGGTCCGGCCGTTACGGTGCCTTCCTCGGCTGCGTGAATTTCCCAAAATGCGAGGGCAAGGGGAAAGTCAAACCGGCGAAACCTTCTTAAGCATTGCGGGGCGTTAAAACTTGTAAGCCCAATTCAAAAGGCAGAAATAGCCACTATCGTTTACCGCGCCGACCACGTTTCTTGTCAGGATCCTCAAACCATGGTGCCGGATCCTTCGTAGCAACGAAACTTAATAGCTCGATGGGTTTGGGTTCCAGATGTGCTGACACAACCGGATATTTTGCCAAAAGCTCGCTAACCAACGACAGGCCTGCCGGATTGGTATATCGCCTGCCGGTCTCGGTTTCTTTTTGCCGTCCGTGAATATCTTCGATGAGTTCCGGGGAAATTCCATTTTGTTTCAACGTATCTGCGTTACCGTGACGAAGGGCATGTAGCACCCGGTCCCAGTAAGGGCCGCCGTTTGCCGCATTGGCTACAAATAACGGCAGGAAATTCTTGTAAAAACGATCCCCGGGATCTGCGTTTTGGGCTTTGAATGGGTTTATCAGTTCCGGGAACAGGGCATCGTAGCCGAGCGATCGGATCTCCTCGACATAGTCCAGAAAACCCAATCTTAGCAGCTCAGGCGGAATTGGTAGGGTTCTCTCTGATTGTTTTTTCTTCAGGCGGCGGATGCTATTTTTCCTGATTTCAATCGCCCATCCGTTCGGCAATTTTTCAATGTCATTGACCGATAGACCTGCTGCTTCCGCCCTGCGCATCCCCGTGTAGACCAACATCAAGGGGATGAAATAAAGGGAATTATGGATCGTTCTCGGTCCTGCTGTCATCTGAGCTGTTTCGGATTCTACGCCCGTGAATATGGGCATCTGAAACAATCTCTCGGTCTTGTCCGGGCCAGGCTTTGCTGTTAGCGCAGCCTGTTCTTGGGCGTCCCTTTTCGACGGCATCAAACCTTTGGTTTCAAATTGAATGATCGTATGTCCACGCGAGGCGAGCACATCGCGAAAAGATTGAAGGTTGGTCATGTGCTTTCGGACCGTTGCGGCCGCAAGTCCAACCTTCGCATCGGTCTCGTCATCGGCTTCGTCAAGTCGCTTCAATCCGATATCTTCCAGTTCTGGAGCGGTGAGTGCGCGCATACGGGTGCTTTGGCCATAGTTTTTCGGGAGCAGCCCGAGGAAGTCTCTAAATGCGGCCAGATGTGCCTGACGAATTTGCCCGGTGTGTTCGACATTGAATTTAACAAGAACTTCCGTGAACATCTTGACAGCGTTTCGTGCGTCGCGTGCCGTCTCAGCCGTCCAGCCTTCTCCCTTGTTTCGCTTCCAGATCTCGAAGATGTCCATGAACTGCGATACCGGAAGCAGCACCTGCCTGTTTCCGGCAGCGAGTTCAGTATCCTGAACTGGGCTGGACGCCGTTTCCTGTTGCAGGGCTTCTTGGCCAGAGACTTTCTTTTCGTTTGGTATCTCGTCATCGTCTCTGACGGTTGCTTCAATCCCGGCGTCTTCTTCAGGGCGGGCAACGATTTTGAGAGGGGCGTCCTGAGCTGCTGCTTTGGCAAGAGACTGATCCTTTGCGTTATCACGGAAAGCAATCGGGTAGAGGGATCGAGTATTCAGCAGTACGTCAGCCTTGGCTCGGAATGTCTCGGAACGGGCGCGCTCCAGATTGAGCCGGGTTATGTTCAGACCTACGTCTTCCATCTCTTGCTTGAGAGCGTTTTCGAACATGGCGCTACGGGCGAATTGTCTTTCCTGCCGATACGTTTCGGCAATGACAGGTATGAAGTCATCCCGAACATTGTTTTCGGCGAGGAACTGGTGTCCGGCACAATCGTTCTTGAATGACAGGTCCATTGCCGTGCCGAAACGTTCGAGTAGACGAAAGGTCCAACCTGATACCAGATCGGCTTCAAGGTGGCCGGGGTTGTCGTGGCTGCCAGTTGCCCGGGCGGCAGTCACTATATCGTCCATCAAGTCGTTCATGCGATCTATTTCCGCCTTGAACAATTTTTTCAGACTGTCTTCCCGTGTCATTTTCAAGTCCCGTCGAAATCGCAACTCAGAGAGCATGGTATTGAGGCGGCGCGCCATGAACTTTGCACGCTCGTGGTCGGATTGCCTCAAGCTGAATGACAGCTTCCGGTTAAGGTCAGATTGAAAAAGTACGGATGGTATGCGTGGGCGCCAATACCAGATGTTACCGCGGCGCAGGAGATTTTGAACGTCGTGTCGTCGAGCCATAACCCGTCATCCCGTTTCCGAAATGGCGCTGTTGGGCACCAGTTCCGGGGACCAGTTTTGGGCACCAGTTGGTCGATTCGACTGAGAATGCAGATTTTGAGTCCTGTTTTCTCGTTATATATCAATGACTTGTGAATTAGTTGGCTGGGGAACCTGGATTCGAACCAGGACTAACAGAGTCAGAGTCTGCGGGTCTACCGTTAACCTATTCCCCAATCCGGCAGCGCTTGCGCTGCGCCGGTCAAAGACGTCCGTGGCGCCTTGGATAGATTTGAC
>NZ_JBDWHW010000032.1:0-26082 GCF_039975035.1 Hoeflea sp.
AGGCCAAGGAGCCCCGCCGTCTCGCGGAGGCCAAGAAGGCAGGCACCGGGAAACGCAAGTGGTGGCCCTGGTAATAGCTTGAAGCTGCGTTTAGCGGCGTTCTCGGAAAAAGTCCTTGAGCAGCCGCATGGCGTCATCGGATGCCATGCCGGGGTAGGTGTCGGGAGCATGGTGGCAGGTCGACTGGTTGAAAAACCGCACGCCGCTTGTCACCGCGCCACCCTTTTCGTCTTCCGCGCCGAAATAGAGCCGACGCAGTCTGGCAAACGAGATCGCCGCCGCGCACATCGTGCAGGGTTCCAGCGTCACGTACAGATCGGCGTCGATCAGCCGTTCGCTCCCCATGATCCCGGCGGCTTGTCTGATGGCGAGAATTTCCGCATGGGCGGTCACATCGTTGAGTTCACGGGTCCGGTTTCCGGCGCGAGCCAGCACAACGTCCTGCCGGACGATGACGGCTCCCACCGGAACTTCGCCGCGTGCCGCCGCCGCCCGGGCTTCCTCAAGCGCAAGATCCATGTACCCCTTGCTGATCATGAAACGTCCGGACTCATGCAGACCACCGAATGAAACCTCTTAACCCGGCCCGTCCAACCTGATAGACAGCCATTTAACCGCACACCCCATCGGGCCTCAACAGGACCGAAACAAGGCCTCTGCGCAAACCGAATGTATTCAGCGGCCATAGCGCGTCAAGAACAACGCGGTTTACGCTGTGAAGCCAGGCAGACAACAAATGACAGAACAAGACAAGCCCAAACGCGCCAAACCGCAATCCGGAAAGGACATGCCGGAAACGGTCGAGACTGCCGTTGAGAGCGGACGGATCGCCAAGATACTGGCGCGCGTCGGTGTCGCATCGCGTCGTGATGTCGAGCGTATGGTTGCGGAGGGGCGGATCAAGGTCAACGGCAAGATCCTCGAAAGTCCGGCCATCGTGGTTTCCATGTCCGACCGGATCGAAGTCGATAACGAGGTGATTGGCGGTATCGAACGCACCAGGCTCTGGGTTTACAACAAGCCTGCAGGCCTCGTGACCACCAACAAGGATCCCGAAGGCCGTGAAACGGTCTTCGACAAATTGCCCAAGCACCTGCCACGAGTGCTGACGATCGGCCGTCTCGACATCAACACAGAAGGCCTCTTGCTGCTCACCAATGATGGCGGCCTGGCGCGGACACTGGAATTGCCCCAGACCGGCTGGCTCAGGCGCTACCGCGTCCGGGCGTATGGCGACATCGATCAGGCCCGACTTGACGAGTTGAAGGACGGCATCGCGGTAGAGGGCGTGCTCTATGGTGCGATCGAGGCAACGCTTGACCGCAAGCAGGGTCATAATGTCTGGATCACCATGGGCTTGCGTGAAGGCAAGAACCGCGAGATCAAGAATGTTCTCGGAGCGCTCGGCCTCGACGTCAATCGCCTGATCCGCATTTCCTTCGGACCATTCCAGCTGGGCGATATTCGCGAGGGCGAAGTTGTCGAGATCAAGAGCCGGACGCTGCGCGAACAGCTCGGCGAACGCATGATCGAGGAATCTGGCGCCAATTTCGATGCGCCGCTGAGCGAGCATGTCGCCAAACCAAAACCTGAAGCCAAGCCCAAACCTGCGGCCAGACCCGCCCAGCGTGAGTGGATCTCCAGTTCTGAAAAGACCGAACGCGCACGGGCGCGGATGGACACCAAGCCTGGCCGGCCTTCGCGCGATGACAAACCGTTCGGCAAGGATCGCGACCGGGCTCCGGACCGCGAGCGCGGCGAGCGCAAGCCATTTGGCGCATCCCGGCGCGAGAAGCCTGGAACTGGTCGCAGCGAAGAGCCGGGTGGCAAGCCTGCCAAGCGGAGTTTCGTGCAGCGCAGCCGTGCCACCAATGTCTGGATGGCGCCGGGCGCCCGTCCGGTCAATGAAGCCAAGAAGGATGAAGCCGAGCGCGGCGGTGAACGTCCTGCGCGCAAGCCTGCCCGCGCCGATGAACGGGCCGACACCCGTCGCGGCAGCTTCCCCAAGGCACGCGCCAAACCGCGCCCGCCAAGAGAGACTGATGAGGCTCGCCCGACCCGGGACACCAGGAAGCCAGGCGGCAAGCCGGGCATGAAACCATCCGGCAAGCCCGGTGGCGCCAAGGCGTTTGACGGGCCATCCAAGGGACCCGGCAAGCCATCATCAAGCGACAGGAACGGCAAGCCAGCTTCAGGCAAGGGACGCGGACCAGGTGCGGATCGTCGGCGGTGAATTTCGCGGCAGGAGTCTTGCCGCGCCAAAGACCCTAGCTATCCGGCCCACCACCGACCGGAGCCGCGAAAGCCTGTTCAACATCCTCAGCCACGGCTATTCCGAGGCGCTTGATGCGACACGCGCACTGGATCTGTTCGCCGGCACCGGGGCGCTGGGGCTTGAGGCGCTGTCGCGTGGCTGCCGGTCCGCCCTGTTTGTCGAGAGCGGCGTTGAAGGCCGGGGCATCATCCAGAAAAATATCGAGACCTTCGGATTGCAGGGAAGATCGCGGCTGTTTCGGCGCGATGCCACCAAGCTGGGTCCATCGGGGTCGATGGGGCAATTCGATCTGGTTTTCGCCGATCCGCCCTACGGCAAGGGACTGGGCGAGAAGGCGCTGGCCTCGGCGGCCACGGGCGGCTGGCTTGCGCCGGACGCTTTGATTGTCCTGGAAGAAGAGGCTGCAGCACAGCCTGATCCGGGTCCGGGGTTCAACCTGCTCGAAACCCGCGCATTTGGTGACACGGTCATGCGCATTTTTCGCTATGATACGACCGGCTCGTCGCGTGAGGGGACGAGTCATTCATGCGCCACGGAAAGCAGTCTGGACAATGGGTAAAGTCGAAACCACCGCTCCCGATCTCCCGGTCAGGTCATCCGCACCAAGCGTTGCGGTAGCCTTCGGCGGTGGTGGCGCGCGCGGTATTGCCCATATCCACATCATCGAGACACTGAACGCGATGGGCATTCGCCCCACCGTGATATCCGGCTCGTCGATCGGCGCGATCATGGGCGCGGCAATGGCCTCGGGGCTCTCCGGTAAGGATATCCGCGACCACACGCTTGCGACAATCGGAAACCGGTCAAACGCAATCGGCAGGATCTGGAAAGCAGCCCGCCCGCGCGGCGTCAAGGATGCCATGGAGAACGGGCTTCGGCTTGGCCAGTTCAATATCGAGCGTATCCTCGAGGCGTTTCTGCCAGACACCGTCGCCCGCAATTTCGAGGACCTGGAGATCCCGACAAAGATCATGGTCACCGATTATTATGGTCATTGCGAGGTGGTGTGCGAGAAGGGGGACTTGCGGACCGCCATCGCCGCCTCCGCCGCCATCCCCGCCGTGTTCCGCCCGGTCAGGATAGGCGACCGGATCATGATTGACGGCGGCATTTTCAATCCCGTGCCATTTGACAAGTTGAGCGGGCTGGCCGACATCGTCATCGGCGTCGACGTTGTCGGTCTGCCCGCCGGAACGCCGGATCAGGCGCCGTCCACGGTCGACATGATGTTCGGCGCCAGTCAGCTGATGATGCAGTCGATCATCGAAATGAAGCGCCACGCCTATCCGCCGCACATTCTTCTCAGGCCGGAAGTGCATCAGTACCGGGTACTGGATTTTCTCAAGGCCAAGGAGATCCTCGCCGATTCCAGCGGCGTGGCAGAACTGCTCAAGCGTGACCTCGACGCTGCCTTCGCCTTTCACGGCATGTCTTAAAGAGTGGAAGCCTTGCCGCTGGTGAAGGCTGATTGCCCCGCCGGAGGGACGTGAACGGCGACCGGCGCATCGCCATGCCTCTCGCCGATCCTGGAAATCACCCGAAAGCTGACAATGACCGCGGCAAGACCGAACACCACGGCGCCAAGGCCGTAACCCGCCAGCGCGCCTGGCGCTCCGTACCAGAGCGCGCCGAGCCAGACGAAGGGGATGACGCCCAGGGTGGAGCGGCCCCAGTTGAACATGGTCGAATGCAGTGCGTAGCCCAGATTGTTGAATGCGGCATTGGCGACAAACAGCATGCCGTTGAAAATGAAGCTTCCCGCGACGAACAGGCAGAAGAACACGATCACCTCGCGTGCCGCGCCTGTGGCGCCGAAAAGATTGGCGATCTGGTTTCGGAACAGCGCCAGCAATGCCCATGCGACAAGTGTGTAGATCACAATGAACAGCAGACTGTCGCGCATCGTCGAGATCAGCCTGTCATAGCGCCTGGCGCCGTAATTTTGACCGAGAATTGGACCGATCGCGCCCGAAAGTGCAAACAGGGCCCCGAATGCGACCGGGATCAGCCGCCCGACCACTGCCCATCCGGCAACCGCGGCGTCGCCATGCTGTGCCATGGTCGTGGTCACGAACGTGTTGCCCACGGGGGTGGCGATCTGCGTCATCAAGGCGGGCAGGCCGATTGCCAGAAATGGCCGGAATTCCCGCGAGATCACAGCTTTGGACGGCAGGGCGACGAGGTTGTGCACCCGGATAAGCCCGTAAAGACCGATGCCGATCAGGGCGAACCGCGAGATCACGGTGGCAATCGCGGCGCCGTGAATGCCGAGATCGAAGCCGAAAATGAATATCGGATCAAGCACGGCGGTCAGTGCGCCAGCGCCGAGGGTCACATACATTGCCCGCTTGGCGTCCCCGACTGAGCGCAGCAGCGCTGCCAGGCACATGCCGGTGCCCAGCACCGGCAACGACGGCAGCACGATTTGCATGAATTCCGTGGCCAGTTGCGCTGTTCGGCCCCTGGCGCCCATCAGACTCACCAGCTCCGCCAGGAACGGATAAATCAGGGCCACCGTGGTGATCATCAAGATCACCATGTAGGTGATCGATGCGCCGGCGATTTCACGTGCCTCCCCGCGATCGCCACGCCCCAGTGCGCGTGCGGTCAACGCCGTTGCCGCGATCGACAGTCCGATGGCGACCGAGGTGCTGAAAAACAGTAGGGTTCCGGCGTAGCCGATGGCCGCCGCAAGTTCCTGCTGTCCAAGCAGCGAGATATAAAACAGGTTCAGCGCATCGACGATGAACACCGCCACCAAGCCGATCGAGCCTGTTGCGGTCATGGCCACCACATGCCTCATGGTCGATCCGGTTACGAAAATCCCGGGCTGGCCGCGCGTTGGTGGGTGAGCCGCGGCACCGTCAGCCTGGGGCTCGCTGTGGCTCACGAGGCGAAGACCTGTCCCAGGTCAACAAACCCCTTGAATTCCAGTGCATTGCCGGACGGATCGCGAATGAACATCGTTGCCTGTTCGCCGGGTTGTCCTTCAAAGCGCAGCGACGGTTTCATGATCCAGTCAATGCCCTCGGCAGCCTCGAGCCGGGCGGCAAGCGCCTTCCAGTCCTCCATCCGCAGCACGGCACCGAAATGCGGGATCGGCACGGAGTGACCATCAACAACTCCCGGCGACGTGTCCGCACATACGCCCGGGCGGACGTGACCCGACATCTGGTGTCCAAACAGGTCGAAGTCGATCCAGCTGTCGGTGAAACGCCCCAAGGGACAGCCAAGCACGTCACCGTAAAATTGGCGTGTCTCTTCGATGTCGCGAATGGGGAAAGCGAGGTGAAACGGTGTCATGGGATGTCTTTCTTCCAAACTGGGGGTCAACCGGGATCTGACAAGGAGATATCTGGTTTGAGCGGTTTGTCCAGCCGCTCGGATTCCCGCTTCGGCTTGATCAGGGGTTCAGGTGTGACCGGGCGGGTGAGCAGTTTTTCCCTGCCTGCCAGAAGGCCTTCCACGGCCTGCATAGCAAGCCGCTCCTCGTCACGGCGGCGAATGTCGTGGCTGATCTCCAGTGCCTGATCCTCGGTTGTGCCCAGCGCTTCAAGTGTCCTGCGGCCAAACAGCATACCGGATTCGAACGTTTCGCGGGTTTCATAGTCGACGCCACGGGCACGCAGCGACAGGGTGTGGGTCCGGTCATAGGCGCGGGCGAAGATGCGCGCAGTGGGAAACTCCGCCTGAATCAGGTCGACGATCTTGTCGGTGATTTCCAGCTTCTGGGTGCAGACCGCGACAATCTTGGCGCGCTTGATGCCTGCGGCGACCAGCACGTCCTTGCGGGTGCCATCGCCGTAATAGATCCTGAAGCCGAATTTCGACGCTGACCGGATGCGGTCGGCGGAGTGATCTATGATGGTCACGTCCGATCCGCCGGCGAGCAATATCTGCGACGCGATTTGGCCGAAACGTGAAAAGCCGATCATCAGCACATCGGAGCCCGCTCCGGCAAAATCCTCGTCCATCTGTTCATCATCCGTCTTTCGCATCAGCCGGTTGGCGACCACCGCTGCCAGCGGCGTCAGCGCCATCGAGATGGTGACGATTGCCACCAGCAGCGAGGCTGTCGCCGGGGTGAAGACGCCTGCAGCCGCCGCAGCGCTGAAAATGACAAAACCGAATTCGCCGCCCTGCGGCAGCAATCCTGCAATCTTGATGCTGTTGTTATGGTCGGAGCCGAACAGCCGGCAAGCGGTGTAAATCACACCTGCCTTGATGAACATAAGCAGCGGGACGGCGAGGGCGATGACCAGAATATTGTCAGCGATCACCGCGAGATCCAGCGACAGCCCCACCGCCATGAAGAACAGTCCCAGCAAAATGCCGCGGAACGGCTCGATATCGGCCTCCAGCTCATGCCGGTAGGACGATTCGGCCAGCATGACGCCGGCGATGAAAGCGCCCATGGCCATCGACAGTCCGGCGACCTGCATCAGCGTGCCCGAAGCCAGCACCACAAACAGCGCTGCGGCGATCATCGCCTCCTTGGCGCCGGTCCCGGCAATCAACTGGAACAAGGGATTGAGCAGATAGCGCCCGGCCACGAGAAGTGCTGCGATTGCGGCGATTGTGATGGCAATGTCATTGACAATGGACCCACCTCTTTCTGCCGTTGTCGGGGCGACGAGTGGCACCAGCGCCAGGATCGGCACGATTGCCAGATCCTGAAGCAACAGGATCGAAAACGACTGCTGCCCGTAACGCGTGTTGAGTTCGCCGCGTTCTTCGAGCAGCTGGATGCCGAAGGCTGTCGAGGATAGGGCCAGTCCAAAGCCGATCACGGTTGCCGCGGCCCATTGCTGACCGCCAAGCGCCACGGCTGCCGCGAAAATGACAAGCGCCGAGACCACGACCTGTATCAGTCCGAGGCCGAAAATGTCCCGGCGCATTTGCCAAAGCCGCGAGGGCTTGAGCTCCAGCCCTATGATGAACAGCAGCAACACCACACCGAGTTCGGCAAAATGCAGGATTTCCTCGCCATCGGTGATCACCCGAAGCAACGGACCGATGACAATGCCGGCGGCGAGATAGCCGAGAACTGTTCCAAGCCCTATTTTCTTGAACAAGGGGGCGGCAACGACTGCTCCCGCCAGCAGGATGAGGCCTTCTGTGTAAAAGCTGGCTTCGGCTGCAGCCATTCAAGACACTCCTAATTGGTTTCCGGGCCCGTGCGGACAATGATGGGCTTGATGCTTGACCGCCGGGACAATACATGAGAGCCAAGCGAAAGGCTAAAAAACATGAGCGAATCCAGACAATCCGAAGGCTTGCTGGCGACAGCAGAGCGACTTATCGGTCGTGCCCGCGCCGCTGGCGCGGATCAGGCCGATGCACTGGTGGTCCGCCGCCGGTCCCGGTCCGCATCCGTCCGCAACGGCCAGGTGGAAAATACCGAATCATCCGAATCGGACGATTTCAGCCTGAGGGTTTTCGTCGGCCAGAAAGTGGCGGTGGTCCAGGCAGGCCAGGGCGCTGATGAAGCAGCCCTTGCCGAGCGCGCGGTTGCCATGGCGCGTGTCTCCCCCGAAGATCCGCATGCTTGTCTTGCCGACGCCGGGATGCTGGCCAAGTCCTGGCCTGATCTCGACCTGTTTGATCCCACCGAGCCGTCGGCGGAAAACCTGATCGAAGCGGCAGTCACCGCCGAGGCTGCTGCCCTGGCGGTGCCCGGTGTTGCAAGTTCTGTCGGCGGTGGCGCCGGCGCGGGCCTTTTCGGTATGGTTCTGGCCACGTCTCACGGATTCTCGGGCGCCTTTGAGCGTTCCGGATTTTCGCGCTCGGTCAGCGTGATCGCCGGAGAGGGCGTCAAGATGGAACGCGACTACGATTTTGACAGTCGCGTGTTTTTCGCCGACCTCGATGACGCCGAGGCAATCGGCCGGAGCGCTGGAGCGCGCGCCGTTGCCCGGATCAATCCACGCAAGGTCAAGACCGGTTCGAATGTCACGGTGGTGTTCGACCCACGCGCCTCGCGCGGCCTGATCGGGCACCTCGTGTCTGCCATCAATGGTGCCGCCGTTGCCCGCAAGACCAGCTTCCTCAAGGACATGATGGGCAAGAAAGTCGCCATTGATGGGCTGACACTGGTTGACGATCCCTTCGTCCGCCGTGGTTCGGGTTCACGGCCCTTCGATGGCGAGGGCGTTTCGGTCGGGCCGCTGACCATGATCGAGGACGGGGTCTTGCAGCAATGGTATCTGACCACCGCCGTGGCGCGCGAACTTGGGCTGGAGAGCAATGGCCGGGCCAGCCGTGGCGGCGGCGTCTCGCCGTCTTCCACCAATGTCATTGTCAATCCCGGCAGGCTGACGCCCAAGGAGTTGATTGCTTCGGTCGGCAACGGATTCTACGTCACCGAACTGATCGGACATGGGGTGAACCAGGTGACCGGCGAGTACAGCCGCGGCGCATCCGGTTTCTGGATCGAGAACGGTGAAATCACTTTCCCGGTTTCCGAAGTCACCATCGCTTCCAATCTGAAGGACATGTTCAATCGCATGGTTTTTGCAGATGACATCGATGCCAAATATGCGATTGCGGCTCCGACCATCGCCGTGGAAGGCATGACGCTTGCAGGCGACTGAAACCCATGCCGAAGACCTTGCATTGATGCTCGACGCGTCGCGCCGGGCCGCCGACATCGCCATGTCGCATTTCCGCAAGGATCCTGAAGTCTGGTACAAAAACGGGGGACGCTCTCCGGTCTCGGAAGCCGATATCGCCATTGATCGCCTGCTTCGCGAGCTGCTGCTTGCGGCGCGGCCGGATTATGGCTGGTTGTCCGAGGAAGCCGTGGATACCCCGGATCGCCTCGCCCATGGCCGCGTCTTTATTGTCGATCCGATTGATGGTACTCGCGCCTATGTCTCGGGTCGGCCTGACTGGTGTGTGAGCATCGGCCTGGTGGAAAACGGAAAACCGGTGGCCGGGGTGCTGGCGGCGCCGGCGCGCGGCGAACTCTGGCATGCCAGTGCCGGTGGCGGCGCATTCCGCAACGAAGTTCGCCTCATCCAGGGTCATGGCGAAAACGCGGATGCGCCATTGCGGGTTGCAGTTCCCGACAGTGTGGCGAACGCGATGCGCCCGGGCGCCGAGGCCAGCCTGGAAAAATTACCCGGAGGCCCGTCGCTGGCGCTCAGGATCGCGGCTGTGGCCCAAGGCAGTCTCGACGGGGTCTTCGTCCGGCCCCGGTCCAGCGAATGGGACCTGGTCGCGGCCGACATGATGCTCCGGGAAACCGGCCATGTTCTGGTCGATCAGGCAGGCGTGCGGATGGTTTACAATGCCCCTGATCCCTCGCGCGGGCTGCTGCTGGCGGCGTCGCTTGAACAGGCATCCTGGTTGCTGGCGCTGTTGCAGCCGTCAGACGGGCATTGACCTTTCTATGGAATTGCCGCAAACCCCGCTTTGATTGGCAGCACCGTTTATTCGTGGAGCGACACCATGGCCGATGGCGATAAGAAACAACTTCTACACCTCGTGTTTGGCGGCGAACTCAAGAGCCTGGAGTCTATGGACTTCAGGGACCTTGATGCGCTCGACATCGTGGGGATCTACCCCAATTATGCTTCGGCCCACGCGGCCTGGAAGTCCAAGGCGCAAATGACCGTCGACAATGCGCATATGCGCTATTTCATCGTTCATATGCACCGGATGCTTGATCCGCGCGACGACAGCAAATCCGTGTCCTAGGGACCGGGTGAAAGACAAAATGACCAATCCGGACGCCGAAACCGCGCCGAGGCTCAAGCAGCTTAGCGAGAAGATGAACCGGCGCCGTCTGGGCAAGAAGCTGTTGCAGTCCGAATGGGTCCAGCGCGGTGGATCGCTTTTGATCCACTGGATGCTGGGTGCGATCTGGCGAACCAACCGCGACAACGGAACGTCCAGCGATTGGGGAGCGATGCTCGACCATGAGTGGCCGGCGATATTTGCGCTGTGGCATGGCCAACATTTGCTGGTTCCCTATGGCGGACCGCGTAACCGGAAGTTCGTCACCTTGGTTTCGCGCAGCGTCGATGCAGAGATCAATGCCCGGGTGATCGAGCGGGCAGGCTATGAAGTGATTCGCGGATCCGGTGGTCGCGAACCCAAAATGGTGTCGGGAAAGGGCGGCGTCAGGGCGCTCATCGGCATGCGTGATGCTCTCAAGCGTGGCAAAAGTATTGTCATGATCGCCGACATTTCCAAGGGTGAAGTACGTCAGGCGGGCGAGGGGATCGTGACCTTGGCGCGGATCACGGGCCGACCGATCATTCCGGTGGCGCTGGCGACCAGCCGTCGCATCGTGCTTGAGAAAACCTGGGACAAGACCACCATCAATTTGCCGTTCGGCGTTCGCAGCGCCAGGCTCGCTCCCCCCATCTATGTCCCGCCCAAGGCGAACAAGGAAGAGATGGCGGCGGCGCGAGCAAAGGTGACCGCCGAACTCAACCGCGTCACCGAAGAAGCGCTGCGCGCAGTCGAGACACACAAATGAGCCGCGGTTGGGCACGTTTGGCGCTTGTCGGTTACCGCTGGTTCGGCGCGGGCCTCTATCCCTTGCTCGGACCCTATCTCGCCATCCGCGCCGCCAAGGGCAAGGAAGAACGCTACCGCAGGAATGAGCGTTACGGCCGGTCCAAGATCGATCGGCCCGTTGGCCCACTCGTCTGGTTTCACGCCGCCAGCGTCGGAGAAACCACGGCGGTTGTCCCGCTGATCAGGGAAGTCCGGCGCCGCGGCATCTGGGTGGTGCTGACCACCGGCACAGTCACCTCTGCCGGCGTTGCGCGCGAGCGGCTGGGTGACAACGTGATCCACCAATATGTGCCGCTTGACCTCAAACCGGCGGTTTCGCGGTTTCTCGATCACTGGAAGCCTGACCTGGCGATCATCGCCGAATCCGAAATCTGGCCGATGACCATTCTTGAACTGGGCGCCAGACGAACGCCGCAGGTCCTGGTCAATGGCCGCTTGTCGGACCGCTCCTTCGCACGCTGGAACAAACGCCCAAGCCTCGCCGACGCCCTGTTCGAAAACCTTTCGCACGTCATTGCCCAATCTGATCTCGACGCGGAGCGGTTTTTGGCGCTCGGAGCACGGCCGGTCTCGGTTTCGGGAAATCTGAAGGTGGATACATCCGCCCCACCGTGGGATGAAGAGGAACTCGCAAAGCTCCAGCTCCAGATTGGCAACCGGTCGACCTGGGCGGCGATTTCGACATTCGAGGGCGAGGATGAGATTGCCGCCGCGGTCCATCGCGCGCTCAAGCCGCGTCACAAGCAACTGACAATTCTGGTTCCCCGGCATCCCGACCGCGCCGACGCCATCGAGACGATGCTGACGGGCAGGGGACTTGCCGTTGCGCGCCGGTCGCGCGGTGACAGGATTGATCTGTCGATTGATGTTTATCTCGGCGATACGATCGGCGAGATGGGACTGTATCTTAATCTGACTGAAATCGCGTTCGTCGGAAAATCGTTGAAGGGCGGCGGGGGGCAAAATCCGTTGGAGCCGGCCATGCTCGGTTGCGCGGTCTTGTCGGGCAGCCAGGTTGAGAATTTCCGTGAAAGCTATGCGAAGCTACTCAAGAACGGTGGCGCGCGGTTTGTTCGTGACGGTGAGATGCTGGCCAAGGGGGTGCATTACCTTCTGTCAAATCCGCAGGCGCGTCAGGTTATGGCGGCGGGTGGCGAGAAGACTCTGGGCGATATGCGCGGCGCGCTTCAATCCACCATTCGCGCGCTTGAACCCTACATCAACCCATTAACCGTGAAAGCGCGCCTGTTGCCGCGCGAAAACGAGAACATGGAGAACCGGACGGGCGGTCAATGGTAAGCGAAGCCCCGCCCTTCTGGTGGCAGCCACGCGGTATCCAGTCTTCGCTGCTCTTTCCCGTCGCCTGGATCTATGGCCGCATTGCGCGGCGGGTCATGGATCACCGTGTGCGAAAATCGGTTCCAGTCCCGGTAATCTGTGTTGGCAACTTCACCGTCGGCGGATCCGGCAAGACCCCCACCGCACTCGCGCTTGCCCAAACAGCTATCGCTCGCGGTCTCAAGCCCGGGTTTCTGTCGCGCGGGTATGGCGGCGGCATTCGTCACGCCAAGGTCGTCGATCCGGCCAGGGACACTGCGCGTCTTGTTGGCGATGAACCGATGCTTCTGGCTGCCAAGGCGTTGACGGTGGTGTCGGCCAACCGGGTCGAGGGCGCCGAACTTCTGGTGCGCGAGGGTGTTGATCTGATCATCATGGATGACGGGTTCCAGAGTGCGCAGCTGGTTTTTGACCAGGGCTTGCTGGTTGTGGATGCGCGTCGCGGCATCGGCAATGGCTGTGTCTTGCCCGCTGGCCCGGTACGAGCGCCGGTGATCGATCAGGTCAGGCATGCCGATGGCTTGATTGTCGTGGGTGAGGGCAACGGCGCCGATCCGATGATCCGGATGGCTGCGCGGGCGGCCAAACCGATCCATATTGCCCGTTTGCAGCCGCTCAATGCCGCCCGGTTTCGGGATCGCAACTGCCTGGCATTTGCCGCCATTGGCGACCCGGACAAGTTTTTCGTAACGCTTGAAGATGCCCATGTCCGCTTGGCGCAACGCCGGGGCTTTGCCGATCACCACCATTTCACCAGTGACGAGATAGAGGATCTGATGGCACAATCCGAACTCTACGGGCTCGATTTGATCACCACGTCAAAGGATTATGTCCGTCTGCAGTCGGGCCATGGCCGGGCGCTGGACCTGGTGAAAAAAACGGCGGTTCTGGAGATAGAACTGGCTTTCGACAGTCCGCATGTTGCGGACGCAATCATCGATGCCGCCGCCGCAGCGTTCAAGAGACGTCAAAGCAAAGTCTGAACCCTGGGGGATTACGGCTGGTCCGGCAAGATACCGGCCCGCTGATCCGCGGTCACTGACGCGTTGACGTCGACATAAGGTTCCTGCCGCGCAACGCTCCAGTATTTGAGCTCTTCGATCGGGATGAGTTCGCCGGTCACGGCGCAAACAACATGGCTGCCCGGCGTGAGGATCTGAAAATCTCCATCCAGATAGCGGATTTTCGCCGGTCGCGCGCCGGGGCCTTCAAAACGGTTCATGCTGAACTGCTCCCGTTTGCATCAGTTATTGTTCTATGCCGTGTCGCCGCACCAAATGCAAGATTTCGTCGGGATTGGGCATTGGCCGTCTGTGTTACCGCCGCGAGAACAGCTTCTCGATGTCGGCGAGTTTCAATTCGATATAGGTAGGACGTCCGTGATTGCATTGTCCGGAACCCGGTGTGCGCTCCATTTCGCGCAGCAATGCGTTCATTTCTTCCGGAATCATTCGTCGTCCGGATCTCACGGATCCGTGGCATGCCATGGTCGAGGCCACCGCTTCAAGCCGGTCGCGCAGACCGCCGGTGCTGTTCCATTCGGCGATTTCATCGGCGAGGTCCCGCACCAGTCCGGACACATCCGTTTCGCCCAGCATCGAAGGCGTTTCCCGTACCGCGATCGCGCCCGGTCCAAACCGCTCGAGCACCAGACCGAACTCCGCCAGCTCTGCAGCCCGTTCGGCCAGCCGGTCGCAATCATCTTCCGGCAGATCAATGATCTCAGGCAGCAACAGGATTTGCGAGGGCACCCGACCGGCGCGGAGCGCCGTTTTCAAGCGCTCGAACACCAGCCGTTCATGGGCTGCGTGCTGGTCCACGAGCACCAGTCCGTCTTGGGTCTGTGCAACAATGTAGTTCTCGTGAATTTGCGTCCGCGCCGCGCCGAGCGGATGCGCTTCAAGCGACGGGTCGCTGCTGGTCTTGCCCATTCGCGCCGAGGGCGCCACCGCGCCGGTCATCTCCGGCTGGCCCGGTTCGCAAAACCCTGGTGCTGAAGCTTCCAGCGGCCGGGAGGGTGAGCGATCAGCCTGCCAGCCGCCGTAATCGGCCCCCGGTACGCCCCCGAATCGACCCTGATGGGCAAAATCGGTTCTCCGGGTCTCGCCGGACGCCTCGGGAGATATGAAGGCCCGAGCCAGGCCAACGCTGGCCGATGGTGAAGCGCGATCACCGCCGGCAGTCAGCGCCTCGCGGATCGCACCGATGATGAGGCCCCTGATCAATCCAGGATCCCGGAACCGGACATCGGCTTTTGCAGGATGCACATTGACGTCCACCAAAGCCGGATCAAGCGTGATCCACAGCACCGCCACCGGGTATCGCCCGCGCGGCAGGGTGTCGGAATAGGCGGCGCGAATGGCCGACAGGATCTGCTTGTCCTGCACCGGACGGCCGTTGACAAAAGCGTATTGCGACAGCGAGTTGGCCTTGTTCCATGTCGGCAGTCCGACATGGCCGGCAAGACCGACATCTTCCCGCGTTGCATGAAGCGAGATCGTGTTGACGGCAAATTCCTTGCCCAGCACCTGGGCGATGCGCGCCAGCCTGTCTTCGCCTGTCGCCGGCAGGTCGAGTGTGGAGCGATCGGGCCCCGAGAGCGTGAAACGCACCGAAGGAAACGCGATGGCGATGCGCCGCACCACCTCGGTGATCGCCGCTGTTTCGGCGCGGTCGGATTTGAGGAACTTCAACCGCGCTGGGGTGGCGAAGAACAGGTCCCGTACCTCAACCGTGGTGCCCTGATTGGCGGCCGCGGGTTTGAGCGGCGTCGGAACGCCGCCGGCCAGTGATACTTCGTTGGCGTGCGGGGTATTCACGGGACGCGACCTGAGCGTCAACCGAGCCACCGAGCCAATCGAGGGCAAGGCTTCGCCACGAAAACCCAGCGTCCGGATGTCATCAAGCCGCTGATCGAGCTTGGATGTGCAATGGCGGCGTACCGCGAGCGCCAGATCATCGGCGTCCATGCCGGACCCGTCGTCAATCACGCGGACAAGCGCCTTGCCGCCGGCTGCAGTGGCGATTTCGATCCGGCGCGCCCCTGCGTCGATGGCATTTTCGACCAGTTCTTTCACAACGCTTGCGGGACGCTCGATGACTTCACCGGCGGCGATCTGGTTGATCAGGGTTTCGGGCAGTTGATGGATGCGCATGGCCCCATGTTGGGGGATTCGGCTCCGAGCGCAATGATTTGCTGTGCTTTGAAGTGGATAAATGTGTGTCGGCAATCGTGCGTCGGGTATCGCGAATCCCGATCAGTCCACATGGAGTTTCCGGCTGATGATTGATTTGTCGTGGTTAATCGAGGCTTAACACTCCCGTGCGATAGTCCCATCATCGCTTTCTGACGGCTTATCCGGAAGCATCGTGATCGGAGGTCGGACGGGATTGGGAACGAATTCGCAGGAATGGTGCGCGGGCGCCAGGTCAGTTTCCCGGCTGCACGTGCCGGAACCGGGTTGATGTGAAATGGTATTGAGCGAGACCGAGATACAAAAGCGCGGATGGGATGCAAAAACCATCGAGGATCTGGCTTCGACGCTCGATATCGCCATCTTGGTCTATGACCGAAACGACACCTTGATTGCCGGCAGCACGCAGTTCCTGAAGTTCTTCGACATTTCTCCGGAACTGCTGGTTCCGGGCGCCCGGCTGCGGGATCTCTTTAACGCGACCTATGATGCAGGCGGCAAGGTGCTGGGCTCGCTGAACGGGAAAGTGCGGGTCGTATCGCGCGAAGACTGGATCGCTGAACGGATCGCCATTCATTGGCGCGAACGTTATGAGAGCGTCGAGAAACTCGCCGATGGACGATGGATGAGGCTCTGCAAACGCAGAATGCCGGACGGCATCCTGATTACCACAGGGCAGGACGTTTCCGAGCAAAAACGCCGCGACGCGGAACTGTCGAGGATCACGCATCAGGCTGAACTCTCGCAACATGTCCTCGATAATCTGGTCAACCCGGTAATGGTCAAGGATTCCCAACTTCGTTACGTTATCGTCAACGACGCCTTCTGCCAGATTCCGGGGTTGAAACCCAAGCAGGTGATCGGGCGCACCGCCAAGGAGCTCGTTGCCCCCGATCTTGCTGCGCGTTTCGAGGAAGTTGAGGGACGGGTGCTTGAAACCGGGGAACCCTTTGACGCAGCAGAGGATATTTATCGGGCTGACGGTTCCGTCATGCATGTCATAACCCGGGCTCGCCGGTCCGGGAGGCCGGGACAGTACTATGTGACAGTCTCGTTTGATGATGTCACCGCATTTGTCCAGAACGGAAAATTCGATCCGGATATCATATCCAGATATGACGCCGATCTGATCGCAAACGGTCTTTCGGATGCAACACAGGATGGCTCTGCTTCGCCCACCGCTCCGCCCGAACGCATTCTGATCCTTGATCAGGATCGTGAACGCTCGGCGATCCGTGTCGCAGACTTGAAAAAGGCCGGATCGGATGCCCTCGCCATTGCCGGAGCGGACGAAGCTGTGATGTTTCTCGACGCGGTCAAATCCTTCAACCTCAAGGTCAGCACCATTGAAGTGACCGCCGAATTGGCCAGGGAACTCTCAAGCATGGCGCTGCCTGCTCATCACCATGTGCTCAAGCAGGCTGTCGCAGACAGGCTGGCAAAGGAGCCGCCGCCGGCTCGTACAGTGCCGGTTGCTGCATCTGCGTCATCCAGCATGGCGGCCGGCCCCGCAGCCGGGATCAGCATGCCGGACAAACAGTCACCATCACCAAATGCATTGCCGGAAATTGCCAACGAGCCCGATCTGGCGGACTCCGCCTGTCTACCGCGGGATCGCATCCGGGTGCTTGTGGCTGAGGACAATGACGTCAACCAGATTGTCTTTGAACAGATCCTCGAGGGGATCGGTGTGGACTTCCGCATTGTATCCAATGGCCAGGAAGCTGTTGCAGCCTGGCGGGCCGCTGTGCCCGATCTTGTCCTGATGGATGTCTCCATGCCTGTGATGAACGGATTGCAGGCCTCGCAGGCCATTCGCGATGCCGAACTGGCGGGCTCAGCGGACTGCGGGCATGTTCCCATTATTGCGGTCACGGCCCATGCCATGAGTGGTGACAGAGAGCGGTGTTACGCAGCCGGAATGGATGATTATCTGTCAAAGCCGGTCAGCCCGGAGAAGCTTGAATCCATAATCAGGAAATGGATTGACCGTCCTGGAAGGTTGCTGGCGACCGGATGACGCCTGCTTTAGTTGAAATCAATCAATGGTTTCTCACGGGTCCCATTATAGGACAATCTTAAGATATATGTCGCATGTTTGACGCTATTCTCATATCTGCGGAACAACTTGATTTTCATGACCCCGGAAGACGAAAACATGGACGAGTTGTCCCCCAATCCCAAAGCGGTGGCTTATACCGATCCTTTAACAGGGCTGGGCAACCGTCGCAGGCTGATGGACAAGATCAGAAAGCTCGCTTCCGAGCGCGCGGATGATCCAGCGCCCTTCACCATCGGAATTGCCAATATCGATGGTTTCAAGCCGATCAACGATCTCTTCGGCCACGCGGCCGGCGACGAGATCCTGTGCCAGGTGGCGCACAGGCTGCGCGCCTGTCTGCCTGATGGCGGGTTTGTTGCCCGCATCGAGAGTGATGAATTCGCTTTCATTCTGCCATTGGTTTTCGAGAAAAAGGGCGCCGAAAAAATCGGTCGCATGTTCAAGGACGTTCTGTCTGCCCCCTATGATCTCGGTGACCGCAATGTGCGCCTGTCGGCGTCTTTCGGTTTTGCCGTTTATCCCTTTGCCGGCGAGCAGTTCGCGGAACTGCTGAAAAGCGCCGATACGGCACTGTACCGCTCCAAGCGCCGTGGCCGTGGCCAGATCACCGTCTATTCCGAGGAAATTGCCGAGGAAATGCGGCGCGGAACCCAGATCGAGCAAGCCCTCCGCCGCGCCATCATCGCCGATGAGGTTGCTTGCCACTTCCAGCCGATCGTCAACATCGCCGATGGCTCCATCCAGGGTTTTGAAGCACTTGCGCGATGGACCGACCGGGAGATGGGTTTCATTTCGCCAAGCCTGTTCATTCCGCTCGCCGAAGAACGCGGTTTCATCGATTCCCTGACCGAGACCTTGCTCAAGAAAGCTGCTGAAACCGCCAAACACTGGCCCTCGGATCTTTTCTTGTCTTTCAATCTCTCATCAGCGCAATTGATCGACCCCGCAACAGCATTCAATGTCCTGGCCGTTGTCAACCGAGTCGGGCTCGATCCGCGTCGTCTTGAGTTGGAAATCACCGAGACGGCGATGATGAGCGATCCCGAGATCGCGGCCAAAGTGGTCAACGAACTTCACAGTGTCGGGATAAGGGTTTCACTGGACGATTTCGGTACCGGGCAGTCCAGTTTGGGACGGTTGCGCGAGTTTGCCTTCAACAAGGTCAAGATCGACCGCAGTTTTATCAGCGAAATCACAATCGACAAATCAGCCGAACACATTGTGCGCGCTATCCTGACCATGTGCGAGGGGCTGAACCTCAAGGTGATTGCCGAAGGCATAGAAACCGAAGAGCAGGCCGAAAAGCTCAGACAACTGGGATGCAAATCCGGACAGGGGTGGCTCTACGGCAAGGCTGTTGACGCGTCCGCGTCCTTCAGTCTGATTGAAGCCCAGGAGTTGGCGGGCGCACGCCCCGCCAAGGTCTTCACCTTCAACCGCTGAACTCGCGGCCTTCCTTGGTCAGCCAGTTCAGAACCTTCTCGGCTTTCGGCGTCAGCGGTCGCGTTTTCGGCCACAGGACATGGAAGGCCGCCCCGGTTTCGAGCCGATGGCCGGTGACCTTGCAGAGCAATCCCGTATTGATCAGCCGTCCGGTCAGATGCCGCCAGCTCAGCGCGACGCCTTGTCCTTCCATCACCGCCTGAATGACCAGCACATAATCGTTGATCGCCAGTCCACGGCTGGCCGGCACTTTGTTGACGCCGGCGCTCAAGAACCATTGTTGCCAGTCGCACGCTCTGCGGAACGGCTCCTCCAGATGAATAAGCCTGTGCTGTGTGAGATGGTCGACACTTTCCGGCATGCCGTGCTTTTCGATATAGGCGCCGCTCGCCACTGCTTCGATTACCTCATGCGCAATCAGCGCGCTGTCATAGTCGGGCCAGTCTTCCCTCCGGCCCCCGCGTACACCGAGTTCGATGGACTCATTGCGAATGTCGAGATCCCGGTCGGCGGTCTGGATTCGCAAATCGATATCGGGCAACTCGTCGCGAAACCGATGCAGCCGCGGCAGCATCCAGAGCGACGCGAAGGCTGTGGAAGCCGCAAGCGTTACAGTGTTTGCGCGGCCGCGAGCCTGGATATCCTCGGCTGATTTGCGGATATGGCTCAAGCCGAGCGTCACATCGGCGTGGAACCTCCGACCGGCTTCAGTCAACGAGACGGCCCGGTGGGCACGATGAAAGAGCGGTATGCCGAGTTGGCGTTCGAGCGAGCGGATGGCGTAACTGACCGCAGCCTGCGTCATCCCCAGTTCCTGCGCGGCTCGGGTGAAACTCAACTGCCGTCCGGCGGCCTCGAAAACGATAAGATTGCCTGCCGACGGCAACAGGTGGCGAAGGTTATCCATAAGCTCACCTTATTCTAAGCCATGAAATTTTCCAGCGTTACAGACTCTTTTCCAACTCCTAGACTGCCTGTTTGGAGGATGTGTCATGGATGCTGCGGAAATTGTCGATCCACAGGCCGCACTTGTGCGCAAGCGGGAACGGTCCGGTGGCCGCGATGGCCGAAGATCGGGGCAGGGGGCAGCACCCCCGCATCTCTGTGCGCCCTACATTGTCCGCAATATTCCGACCTATGACATTCTGGGCGAGGAGAACCTGCTCAGGATCGAGGCGGTCGCGGACCGGATTCTGGCAGAAGTCGGCATCGAGTTCCGGGATGATCCCGTCGCGCTTGCGCACTGGAAGGCCGCCGGCGCCCATGTTGATGGCCTTCTGGTGAAGTTCGACCCGGGCATGCTGCTCGAGATCCTCAAATCAGCACCGGCAAGCTTCACCCAACACGCGCGCAATCCAGCAAACAATGTCGAGATCGGTGGCAAAAGCGTTGTGTTCGCGCCGGCTTACGGATCGCCGTTCGTGATGGATCTCGACAAGGGGCGCCGTTACGGCACCATCGAAGACTTCCGAAATTTCATCAAGCTGGCGCAATCGAGCCCGTGGCTGCATCATTCGGGCGGCACGATCTGCGAACCCGTCGATGTACCGGTCAACAAACGCCATCTCGACATGGTCTATTCACACCTCAAATATTCCGACCGGTGTTTCATGGGTTCGGTGACGGCGGAAAACCGCGCCGAGGACTCCATCGAAATGGCGCGGATCGTGTTCGGTCGCGACTTTGTAGATCGGAATTGTGTGATCCTCGGTAATGTCAACGTCAACTCGCCCCTGGTCTGGGACGGGACCATGACCAACGCACTGCGCGCCTATGCCCGCGCCAACCAGGCGGCGATTATCGTGCCGTTCATCCTGGGCGGCGCCATGGGCCCGGTCACCAATGCCGGCGCGATCGCGCAATCGCTGGCCGAGACCATGGCCGGCTGTGCGCTCACCCAACTCGAGCGCAAAGGCGCGCCGGTGATTTTCGGTAATTTCCTTTCGTCGATGTCTCTGCGCTCGGGATCTCCGACCTTTGGCACGCCGGAGCCCGCCATCGGCTCGATGGTGATCGGACAACTGGCGCGCCGGCTGGGTTTGCCGCTCAGATGCGCCGGCAATTTCTCCAATTCCAAACTGCCTGACGCGCAGGCAATGAACGAAGGCACCATGTCGATGCTCTCGGCGGTGCATTGCGGGGCCAACTTCATTCTCCATTCAGCCGGTTTCCTCGACGGGCTGTTGTCGATGTCCTACGAGAAATTCATCATGGATGCCGATTTCTGCGGTGCGTTGCATTCCTATCTCGCCGGTGTCGTGGTGGATGACAACTCGCTTGCTTTTGACGCCTTCCGGGAAGTTGGTGTCGGCAAGCATTTTCTCGGCTGCGCCCACACCATGGAGAATTATCAGACTGCGTTCTGGGACTCCCAGATTGCCGACAACGAGCCTTTCGAGAAATGGGACACGGCCGGGCGCACGGATGCCGCCACGCGGGCCAATGCGCGCTGGAAGCAGATGCTCGCAGATTACAAGACCCCGCCGATGGACGGAGCCACGGATGAGGCGCTTGTGGATTTCATCGAACGGACCAAGGCGCGGATGGCCGACGCATGGTATTGAGGAGACTAGTCTCAACTGGAGCCGAGCGATGCTGAAATCCCTGCTTATGCTGTCTGTCCTTGCCGCGGCCACTGCCTCGCCGGCCATCGCTGGCGAACCCGCCGAGGCGGTCAGATTTTTCTATGAAAATCTCGGTGGCGAAGCCGGGCCGGAGAACCGGGACCGGTTCACTGGACCAGCACTCGACTTTCTCAATGCAGCGGATGCTGCCTGGGTGCGGGACGAAACAAACTGCATCGATTTCGGTTTGGCGATCGACGCCCAGGATTTCGATGATGCCGAGATAGCCAGAACCCTCAAGCTTGATGAAACCATCAAGGGCGATACGGCCACCGTGACCGCGTATTTTGACAATTTCGGTCTGGCCACAAGCGTGGAATGGACGCTTCAAAAAGACGCCGATAGCTGGTTGGTGTCCGATATTGCTTCGCCGGACAACGCATGGCGCGTGTCTGCCATGACCTGCAAATGAACTGACACGCTCCGGGGATCGGGCGTACCAACCCCGGAGCGTCCAATCCCGAGGAGCTGACATAGATGACGCAAGTCAATGATCCACTGCTGCAACCCTATCAGCTCAAGCATCTGACGCTGAAAAACCGTATTATGACCACCAGTCATGAACCGGCCTATCCGGAAGACGGCATGCCCAAGGATCGTTATCGGGCCTATCATGTCGAGCGCGCCAAGGCAGGCATCGCCATGACCATGACTGCGGGCTCGGCAGCAGTGTCAAAAGACAGCCCGCCGGTGTTCAATAACGTGCTTGCCTACAAGGACGAGGTCGTTGGCTGGATGAAGCGGCTAACCGATGAATGCCATGACCATGGCTGCGCGGTGATGATCCAGCTCACCCATCTTGGCCGCCGCACCCACTGGAACAAGGGCGATTGGCTGCCGGCACTCTCGACCAGCCATCAGCGCGAACCGGCGCATCGGGCATTCCCGAAGAAAATGGAAGACTGGGATATCGCTCGCGTGATCGTTGACTACGCCGACGCCGCCGAACGCATGGCCGAAGCCGGTCTCGATGGCGTCGAGCTCGAATGCTACGGCCATCTGATGGACCAGTTCATGTCGCCGCTGACCAATGAATTGGATGGTCCCTATGGCGGCAGCCTCGAAAATCGTGCCCGCTTTGCGCTCGAGGTGGTGGCCGCGATCAAGGCGCGGGTCGGAGACAAGCTTCTGGTCGGGGTGCGTTACACCGCCGATGAAACCGCCAAAGGCGGCATCAATGAAGACGAGGGCATCGCCATCGGCCATATGTTCAAGGCGAGCGGTCACGTCGATTTTCTCAACGTCATCCGCGGGCAGATCCACACAGATCCCGCAATGACAGACGTCATCCCGGTGCAGGGCATGCGCTCCGCGCCGCATCTCGATTTCGCCGGACGCATTCGGGCTGAAGTCGGCATGCCAACCTTTCACGCGGCGCGAATTCCGGATGTGGCGACCGCGCGCCACGCCATCGCCGAGGGCAAGCTCGACATGGTCGGCATGACCCGCGCCCACATGGCCGACCCGCATCTGGTCAGGAAGATCGTCGAAGGCCGCGAACACGATATCCGTCCTTGCGTCGGCGCCACCTATTGCCTCGACCGGATCTATCAGGCGGGCGATGCGCTGTGCATCCACAATCCGGCAACGGGCCGCGAACTCACCATGCCACACACGATCGAGCCCGCACCGGACAGGAAGCACGTGGTCATCATTGGCGCCGGACCCGCAGGGCTCGAAGCCGCACGCGTTGCGGCGGAACGCGGCCACCGGGTCACCGTCTTCGAAGCCCAACCTGATCCCGGAGGCCAGATTCGGCTCACTGCACGCAACCTGCGCCGCAAGGAGATGATCGGCATCATCGAATGGCGCATGGCCCAGTGTGCTGCACGCGATGTCGAATTCCGCTTCAGCACCTGGGCCGAAGCCGGGGATGTGGTCGCCGAAAATCCCGACGTGGTGATTGTCGCCACCGGCGGCCTGCCACATACGGAGGTGCTGGAAGCGGGCAATGATCTGGTGGTTTCGAGCTGGGATCTGATCTCGGGCGACGTCAAGCCGAGCAAGTCGGTGCTGGTCTATGACGACGCCGGCGATCACGCCGGGCTGCAGGCGGCCGAAGTGGCCGCGATGGCCGGCGCCAGTGTCGAGATCATGACGCCCGACCGCAGCTTCGCGCCTGATGTGATGGCAATGAACCTGGTGCCCTATATGCGCTCGCTGCAGAACAAGGACGTCACCTTCACCGTGACCTACCGGCTGACTTCAGTGGAGCGCGACGGCAATGGCCTGAAAGCCATCATCGGCAGCGATTACATGCCGCTGGCCAGGGAACGGCATTTCGACCAGATCGTCATCAATCACGGGACGCTGCCGCTGGACGACCTCTATTTTGAGCTCAAGCCGCAATCGTCAAATCTTGGTGAGGTTGATTATGAGGCGTTCATCTCGGGCAAGCCGCAAACACTGAATGGCGGTCCGGTTTCTGCGCCTGAGCAAGGCTCGACCGGCTTCAAGCTCTTCCGCATCGGCGACGCCGTCGCTGCCCGCAACACCCATGCGGCAATCTATGACGCGCTGAGGCTGATGAAGGATATTTGAAACAGGTTGAATTGGCGATTGGCAGAAATTGACAATGATTGCCATTAAATGGCATGATTAGTCAAAGGAGAAACCAATGGCGACCATGAACGTATCCCTGCCGGACCCGATGAAGGAGTGGGTCGAATCCCGTGCTGAGACCGGCCGTTATTCAAACGCCAGTGATTATGTCAGGGACCTGATCCGGAAGGATCAGGAGCGCTCCGAAAAGCTTGCCGCCATGCAGCGCTTTGTGGATGAGGGGCTGGAAAGCGGAACAGGCCGGAAATCGAAAGAAGGGCTATTTGAGGAAGCTCGCGCCCGGCTTGATACTCCGACCCGGAGCTGAAAATGGGGTTCCTGCTTACCGCAAAAGCTGAAGACGATGTCATCAGTATCGCCGAAGCAGGTCTCAGGCTCTTTGGGGAAACCCAGGCTCTGAGCTACCATCTGCAACTGTACTCTATGTTCGAACTGATTGCGGCCAATCCGCGAATGGCGCGCGAGCGGATTGAATTAGTACCTCCCGTCCGGATTCATCCTTTCAAATCCCACTTGATTGTTTACGTAATCACGGAGATGGATGGCGTCCTCATCGTCCGTATTCGTCACGGCCACGAGGACTGGATGGAGCAATTATGAAACCGTCATCCGCCGACATCCCGAGAAAGCGCAGTTTGTGATAAAGTGCATAAGTGGCTGTATTGCGGTTCATCTTGGAGTTGGCACGGGCATCAATACCCCGGCCCTCGAAACCGGCATGATGGCAACGCCGGAGGGCTCAAGCCGAAGCTCGCCCAGCACCGGATCGCCGCTCCAGCCCAGTGTCGAAAGATCAAATGCGGTCTTGCCGTAATTGAACGCGAAAACATGCCCGCAGTGCCGACGCAAACGTACGCCATCAGGGAGCTTCTTGGTCGCGAGGCCAGCGCCGCTGGCCATTCGCGCAAGAATGTTGGCAAGCAGCTCGTTATCGGGCCAGCCGCCGAGATAGTGGACATTGCCTTGAGCCACCATGGCGGGAATGCCGTCCTCGTCCTGCAGCACAATCCCGGTTCGCGAACCGGCCTCGATGAATTCGCGCCAGAACTGAAAGGTTCCTCCGCTTTTAATCCGGACCTGCGTATCGGCCCGCAGCGTCTCGACCCTGGTCACGCGCACGTCGAGAATATCGCTTGGCAGCGCAGGGGGCAGCGTGTCGGGTATCGCAAACTCGGCGGTCTTCGAGCCCGAGCGTGGCCCGATCAGCAGATGGCCGTCATAAGCCCGGATGGCGTCAAGCAGCTTTGCTGTCCAGGCAAACAGACCAGGGATCACAACAAGCCGGTAACCACCCAGCTCCGGCGCGCTGGCGGGGAGGATATCGACAGACAGGCCCAGCTTTCGCATCGACCGGTAGAAATCGAACACCAGCCGGAAATAGTCGAACTCCCGGCCTTGCGGCTGGATTTCCCAGGCCCAGGCGGAAGGATAATCGAACATGATCGCCACATCGGCCTTGCCCGGCTGCGCGTCGAGCTGAGCACTCAGGGTGTGCAGCTCCGCGGCCACCAGTGCTGCCTCTCCAAAGCCTTCCGCTTCGGTGGAATCCGGCCTGAGCAGGCCGGCGTGCATCTGTTCCTGCGCAAACGGCGCCTGCCGCCAGCGGAAATAGCTAACGGTTTCAGCGCCGTGGGCAAACGCTTCCCAGCTCCACAGTCGCACCATGCCATCGCGCGGCGCGGGATTGTGCGGCGCCCAGTTCACCGGACCGGGCTGCTGCTCCATTACCCACCAGCGGCCATTCGATGTGGCGCGGTAGAGGTCATGATGGAAGGCTTGAAAATCGGGATCTCCGGCGCGGACAAACTGGCGTTTCCAGGCGTCGCCCCGGTCCGACCGGTCCTCGAGAAACCCGAGCGGATAGGAATCCCAGCTCGAAATATCCAGATCCGCGCCAACATCGAAATGATCGAAAGCAAGCGTCCGGCCCATGAAGTTGTGAATCACGTCACGCCCGGGCGAATGGGCCCGGATGATATCGGACTGCGCCTTGTTGAAGCGCACCACCATGTCGGAGGCGTACCGGCGGAAATCCATCACATGCGCCGGATTGGC
>NZ_JBDWHW010000033.1:0-6095 GCF_039975035.1 Hoeflea sp.
GCGCCGTGAGCACCGGCGCGCCAATGGTGACGCCAAGCGCGTAGCGGCTGACAAATAGGCCGGCAGAGGGCAGGCTGACGCCAAGGTCGGCGGCGATGGTGGGGATCAGGCCGACGATGACGAATTTGGTCGTGCCGAGGCCTGCACGATACCTGCCAACCAAAAATAGTTATGCAGGTCTTGCCCCATGGTTCAGCCAAACGTGCCACAACGCGCGGAAAGTTCGCCAAATATTTTAGTGCTTCTCTTCATTGCTGAGGGCAGGCCGCTGCCATTTTTCTGCGGTTTGCTGACCCGTTCGGAGACCGCCGTGGAATGAGCTCCAAGCGTATAAAACACTGCTTTTCTAAGCGTCTTGCGGGTTTGGTGCGCCCAGCTCAAGCCGTGGTTATCCACACCTGATACTTCGGC
Organism: Hoeflea sp.; assembly: GCF_039975035.1. GTDB lineage: Bacteria > Pseudomonadota > Alphaproteobacteria > Rhizobiales > Rhizobiaceae > Hoeflea. The sequence continues at coordinate 412 of NZ_JBDWHW010000033.1, forward strand.
GACCCTTTCTCGGGGCAACGCTCGGAGTGATTTTGGTTTTGCTAGATAAACGATCAGCGTTCCCCGCGGATCAAGAGTCCGCAACAGGGCCAAATAGGAAAATTGCGTGCATTCCTCAAGATAGGTCTCGAAAACTGATCGCGCTCACCTAGAACGACCATCGGCGTTGAAGAACGAGAAGATTGGCCCATCCAACCGTCGGGTTGCCCTCTGCCGCGAGAAGCTGCAGAAGCTACCTAGCTTGACCGAAAGCATTGCAGGGAAAGCCACCATTTGGTCAATTTCACTGGTGGCATTGTCAAAGCCCCCCCTGAAGCGGATCGATACTGCGTAATGGTAGGCGCCCACGTTGCCAATCGCCCGTTCGAACCCGACCCTATCGTTGGGGCGGCGGCACTAAGAACTGTGCTGATTCAGAACACCCCGGGCAAGAGGTCGATCGCTGCTTTCTTGAGGTCGAACGGCATCCCATTCACATCCCCATAAACCTCTTCGTTCGGGTTCTCACCGGCATGCCCGAGGAGATCAAGGCGAACGTCCTTCATGACCTCTGGTCGCGTCTTGAGCGACTGGTTGAACCTGTGGCGCAGACTGTGGCCATCGAGACCTTTCGGGTTGCAGTTTGCGGATTAGCGGCCTCCTGCATGGGGAAGCCTTGGGACACGGGCTTCGCGATCTCGCGGAGCATGCTCTGGTGCGTTTCACGAACAGACACCTGGTCCGTATCGAGGCAGTCCAGAGAGGCAAGCCGCGCCTGCAGATAGACCTCCTTCATTTGAGCGCGATGCTCCATCGACTCCGGAAACATTCCTGTCGCCCTGGTAAACTCCTCTGTGAGTGCAGTCATCGTTTCCGTTGTCGAGAGGGCATGGGCCTCTGCTTGGTGACACCGCATAACGTTCGCCAGCATGTCGGGCGACCATTCCGGATTGATTTGGCTTGGCGGAAACGCTTTTCGAATGCCGTTCTGCAAGAGAGAAGCCAATGCGCTCCGGAGAGGCTCACGGTTTTTCCGGAGCGGCAAAACCGGACCAGCCCAAGACCCATTCAAGTCGCCGCTGACGACGCGATTCCTGAATCGACTGCGTCAACCGCACCTTCATGTAACGGTGCAGCAGATCTTCTGGGATCTCGTCCAGAACAAAGGTAAACGCATCCAGCACGTTTTCGAACTCCATGGTCAGCATCCCAACACATGTAAGCGCAAGATTCGGGTCTTTCGTCCCTAGCGAGACCAAAACGGGCGAACGAGATGTGGATAACTCAGGGATACGCCGACGAAAATAGTATTGTCCGCGTTGCTGGTAGAGGTAACTCGAGAGGGGCATGCAATCTCCGGGTTTCGGAGAGCCTGCTTCGATGGGTGAAAAGGAGCAGAGGCAACCCGATGTGCAACCTCGTGTGCAACCAAATCTGCCAACTCGGGGGAACAACATCGGAGCCAAACACGAAATGTGTTTATTCTCAGATGCTTACCAGAAAATTGGCTCCGGCGGTAGGGGGCTCACCGCATAGACCAATACCATTGATTTTACTGGATAATTTGTGCGCGACTGCACAGTGATCCTTACCCGACTCCGGGATGTGCCCGGAAACGTGCCGTACTTTGCGCCTCGTTTCAAGCACCTTGTTTAGCGAAAGAAGATTTGCCAACAAGGTGATCCGACACTCTCCAATTGCCGTGATGGTCCGTTCCGCTCGATAGCCCTGAAAGCTCTGCCTTTACCACGGCTCACTCTCTACTTCGGACATCTTCTTAGATTTAGTTCACCGCGTACCAGGATTGCCGCCTGCGTTCCCGGAAAACGTGGTCGGCCTTCTTGCTGTCACTGCGCTCGGGTGAACTGCTGCAATGCGCAGGGGTCTTACGATGGTTGCGCCAATTCTGATGGACAGGAAAATACCGATTACTTGGAGGCTTTTCTGGCCCTTATTCTTTTGTATGATTACGGTCCCCTTCAATAGATCCGAGAGGCTGAATGCATGAACCGCCGGTATTATTGGACCAAGACTTGGGGTGCACCCGACATCCCAGAATACGACGCCCTGGCCCTCAGCCACGAAGGCACGCGTCAACGCATACTGAGCTACATTCAGCCTGGAGACATCGTTGTCTATCTGACGAGTGATGCGAAAGAATCCGATCCTATGTTACGCGGGCGACTTGCTGGTGCCGTCGAGATTGCCGATCCTGTCCAGCAGGTCGATGTCGAGTTTTTGCGTCCAGACGTGAGGCGACCGTCAGAGCATTATAGGCAAGGAGACGGGCGGTTTCGCTGGCCCTTTGGCATCGCAGTTTCGCGGACTTGGACTTTTATCGAGCAGGAAAGCAACGATACGCTGATTCCTGACCACGCGGACAAGCGTATGCAGGGCGCGACAAGCATCCATGAAATGCAACCCGAAGAGATCGGCCGCCTTATGTCGCTCAATGTCCGTGAACAGGTAAAGGATGAAGCCGCTGCAAAACTGCCATTCCAAGGTTCACTTCATCGCCCTTGGCGCCAAAAGGCTGGGATGCGCGAACCGGCGAACATCAATCCCGGAACGGATCTCTACATCGCGCAGATCTACGACGCCCATGGTTTGACATTCAAAGTTGGCTCCGGAAAGGCCGAGGACAGGATTGACGACCTAAATCGGTACCGTCGTCTGACCCAAGGAGAGGCAAAATGGTCCGAGAGGTCATCGACCCAGTTTGCCACAGTTGCCGGAGCCCGAGCAGCGGAAGATTATATTCTGTTAGAAGCAAAGAAGACTGGGTATGGATCTGACGACCACTCAGAGTTCCTGATCGGTATTTCGAGCCGCGATCTGAATGCGCTTTACTCGAAAGCCATCGAGATCGGCATCGCTGCGGATGCTGAAGAGATGGCTGTTTGACGCAACTTGATCCCTGCCTCTTCATTTTCCACAAGCTACCGCTGATCTTTGCAAAACGACTCAGGACGATCAACCGGGTGCTATGAGCAACCACTCGCTATATGTAAGAGGGGTAGCGAATTAGGGTCAGCTGGAACTGCCCGACAGTCGAGACGAACAATGAATACTCGCTGCACGCGTGAGGGTAGCGCAAAACCAAACGTTCTCCCCCTCGCCAGCGCATTTTCCCTTCATATCGATAGTTTAGAGGCGACTGAATCGTTGTACGGACCCGGTAGTTGGCCATGATAAGAATTACTGAAGTCGGAGTCGGAAAAATCGGGAGCGAAATCCATCGCGGGTGACCCTCGTTTCGGCGCTTTGGGGCGTGCCGCTAAGGCACCTGCCAATACGCGTGTACGTTTACGTTGCTTGAGTAGCACGCACGATACGGTCGTGACCGACGTCTTGCCCCGCCCGGCACGGCGCAACGACATCTACTCGAAACAAAATCAATTCTTGATTGTCCTGAGAAACTCGCTTTAGGTTCGCAAGAGTTTTAATTCATTTTTTTAATACGATTCACAGGGGATGGTTATGGGGAGCACGGGTTCAGGGAACTTTTCCGATTATTCAGGTCGTTCTGGGCAGTCCGGAAATGGCGGTGGTGCATCAGGAGGAAGCAGTGGCGGAGATCAGTGCGGCCAAGCATTCACTGTTGGTTTGGAAGACGTCGGAGACTACGATTTTTTCACAACTACCGACGGAGTTCCGCCTCAGGGTACAGTGCTCGAAATTGTTCTCTCCACAAGAGTTGTTGCTGTTACAGGCGATGGCCTCGTCATTGGCGCGTTGCCCACATCGAAAAATTACATAGCCGCCTGCCTTGCGGACGGTTATTCCTATGCAGGTGTGGTGCGTTCATCGAGCTTAGACGGTATGCCGCAAGTCCAAGTCGATATCGTGCCTAACGCTCCGCAATGACCCCGTCAGAAGTACTTCTCGTCGGCGACGTCTGCGTTGACTTCACCGTTAACAAATTGGGTGTCGAACCAAAAATGCGATTAGGTGGGTTGGTCCACGCAGCGCGTGCACTTTGGGCTTGTGGAATTCCATACTCTGTTGCAGTCGCATGTCCATCCTACCTTGCAAGCCGCGCAGAAGAGTACCTCCAAAAACATGGTTGCACTTCGTTCTTCCTGCTAAGCGACATTACCGGCGCGCCTAATGTATTCATCATCAATGATGTGCAGGAAGTCGGTCATCAAGGGTATGAAGACATACTTAGGGATGATCGGGACTTCAAGATCGAAGATGATATCAGTTTCTTGAAAAACTATCGGAATATCGTCGTTTTTCCCGGCTCATTTGACCTTGGTACTTTTGCCCAGAATCTTTCTGACGATGCCGAAGTTACATTAGATTTCGCGTACGGGATCGAAAGTATGGACGAGTTAGCAAGTTTTGGAAGCAAGCTCCATTTTCTTGCGACCTCAACGTCTTCCGACTTATTTCTAAAAACTGCGACGAGTAACGTATCTACACTTTTGGAAGCAGCAGCCGGTCTCGGGGTCAAAGCACTGCTTTTGAAAGAAAACCGGGGGGGTAGCCGCCTCTTCGATTTGGAAGCCGACGAAGTTCATAGGATACCGGCGGTGCTTGGGCCTACCACAAATTCAGTAGGTGTTGGTGATGCATTCACTGCTGTACTCTCAGCTTTGAAACACGATGGATTGTTGGATGCATCGCTGCGAGGAATGCAGGTTGCTACTCGCTACGCCCAAACCACCTACCCCGACGATTTGCGCCGCAACATATCCCGCGACTTCAAGCTGTCTGTTGATGTTGTGAGGCGACTGGGCGGAACTTCATTGACTTGGCACGAGAGACCGAATTTTCAAATCTATTTGGCAGCGCCAGATTTTTCATACGTTGCGAAACCCGAAGTTGATAACGCGGTTGCTGCTCTTGAGTACCATAATTTCTTGGTACGAAGGCCGGTTCAGGAGAACGGCGAGGCTAAAGTCGGTACGGCTTTCAGTGATCTGCACCACTTTTATAGCCAAGACGTCTCTATTCTCAAAGATTGCTCCGCAGTATTCGCTGTCCCACTCGATCGTGACCCCGGAACTCTCGTTGAGGTTGGTATGGCCATTGCAATGGATATTCCCGTAGTTACCTTCGATCCGAGGGAAGAAAACAAAAATACAATGTGTATCTGTGGAAGCACCATTTATTCTCCGGACCTTGATGAATGCCTCAATGGCATGTTCGACATTTTGGCAAAAGTTCGGAGGCAATCAACATGAAGCGCGTACTATTGCTGGCTTCAGGTGGGCTGGATTCAACGACCGTGGCGTACCAACTCGTGGAAAAGGGATGTTTTCCTCAGCCCATCTTCTTTGATTACGGTCAGCATTGCGTTGAAACGGAGTGGGAGCGATTACTGGAAGTCATGCCTGCCCACGCAGAGGCTCCAGAACGAATTGACATTTCGGGTGTTTTCAAAGGCTCGAAATCTCGCCTATTGAACGAGGCGGATTTATGGTCTGACAGCGTTTCAGACGATGATTTGTACGTGCCATACCGAACAATGTTTTTCTTTTCAGCGGCAGCAGCCCGCGCTCAATCAGTTGGTGTCTCTGAAGTTTATACTGGCTTTATCAACAGTAATCATGCGAAAGAGATCGACTGTTCGGCCGACTTTTTGAACGGATTGGACGCGCTTACCGAAAACATCGGCTCAGTAAGGTTTTCTTCGCCGTTTCGCTATTCCTCGAAGGCCGATGTGGCGTTGGAAGCGTTGCGCTTGAATGTGCCTA
>NZ_JBDWHW010000034.1:0-26292 GCF_039975035.1 Hoeflea sp.
GCCAATAGGCGCCCGCCACCTTCATCAGCTTGAAGGCGGTACCGATCTGCCCGGTCGAGGCCATGTGCGGTCCCCGGCACATGTCGGACCAGTCGCCCTGCCGGTAGATCTTCAGATCCTCGTCCGACTTGATCGATTCGATCAGTTCGACCTTGTAGCCCTCGCCCTTTTCCGCAAACACCCGCCTCGCCTCATCGCGCGACCAGACCTCCTTGGTGAAAGGCTTGTTGCGGGCGATGATCTCTTTCATCTTTTTTTCAATCACCGGCAGATCTTCCGGCGTGAACGGCTCGCTTTTGGCGAAATCGTAGTAGAATCCGTTCTCGATCACCGGACCAATCGTCACTTGCGTGCCGGGAAACAGCTCCTGCACCGCCTCAGCCATCACATGGGCGGCATCATGCCTGATAAGCTCCAGCGCGCGCGGATCGGTGCGGGTGACGATTTCCAGCGCGCCATCGCGGACCGGATCGCTCAGATCGGTGAGGTCACCGTCGAGCGCAATCGCAACAGCCTTCTTGGCCAGCGACTTGGAAATCGATTCGGCAACTTCGCGACCGGTCGTGCCAGCCGGATATTCGCGTTTCGAGCCATCGGGAAAAGTGAGGGATACGGCAGAAGCCATGACAGTCTCTCCTTGGTCCAGTCCCGCCTACGAACGCGGGTGGTTGAGTGGATATGGGTTGCGCGGAGGCGTTTACGCGATTTGCCGCGGTGCATCAAGTATCCGCATTCTGCCCGGCCCTCATCTCGTTGGCAAACCAGACGCGTCTGGTTGATGTAGGCCTAGTTTGCGTTGCCGCAACGGTGTCCGACTGAGGCAAACCGCCACGGCGCCCACCATACATATCGCGAATCCAGCGTTTCGGGCACATTGTCGATGCCGTGAGTTCCGCCCGGACCGCAGCGGCCCACCCGGAACAGCGCCATCCATCCGCCCTTCCAAATTCCATGCCGGGCGATCGCCTCATAGGCATATTCCGAGCAGGTCGGCAGATGGCGGCAGGAATTGCCGATAAAACCGGACAAGGTAAGCTGGTAAAACCTGACCAGTCCTGTCCCCAGGAGCCGACCTGGTGTCTTTGGCCAAGGTCCGCTCCAGTTCCGGCCAGCCGAACGTGGTGCGTTCAAGCTGCGTCTTCCTCGGACTTGCGTGCCTCGATCTGGTCGAGACAATCAGTGACGGCATCGAATGTCAGCAATGTCGAGGCGTGCCGCGCCCGGTAATCGCGCACCGGCTCGAGGAACTTGAGGTCGGCGAAGCGGCCTTCCGGAGCCGGGCCGTTTTCCTTGAGCATCTTGCGCATGATTTCACGCACCTCGCGCAGTTCGGTCGCACTGGCGCCGATGATATTGCGCGCCATGATCGACGACGATGCCTGTCCGAGCGCACAGGCCTTGACGTCATGGGCGAAGTCGGCGACCCGGTCGCCATCCATTTTAAGCCAGACCTTGACCTTCGATCCGCACAGTTTCGAGTGCGCTGACGCTTCCGCATCCGCGTCCTCAAGGGTGCCTATACGGGGAATATTGCCGGCGAAATCCAGGATCCGGGCATTGTAGACTTCATCAATCATCGGTTCGGACCTTTCCCAGTAACGGGCCTTGGCGTTCGACCTGCGGCAAGAGTTGACGGGATCGCATCTCGACGCGCAGCTAATGATGACTATATAGTGTGTGTCAGGCGTTCGGCAAAACCTGTTTGCAACGTACTGAGGGAAACCGTGCCGGAGGGCCCCGCCCGAAAGCCCCGGAACCCGATGGACATGGAATGCGGAGTGTACCGCATCGCTGTCCGTGTCGTGGTCCGTTCGAACACTGGAAGCATAAGGGGTGCAACACCCCACGGAGACCGCGAGCATGGATGCCATCGTAAGCAATCTGTCTGACAAGGACAAAGACAACCGCCCCACCCAGGCCGAAGCCGAGGCAGCGGTTCAGACCCTTTTGCGCTGGATTGGCGATGACGTGACCCGCGAAGGCCTGAAGGACACGCCAAAGCGGGTGGTCAATGCCTACAGGGAACTGTTCTCGGGCTACTCGCAGGACGTGGAAGAAGTGTTGGGCCGCACCTTTGAAGAGGTCGCAGGCTACGACGACATCGTTCTGATCAAGGACATTCCGTTCTTCTCCCATTGCGAGCACCACATGGTGCCGATCATCGGCAAGGCGCATGTCGCCTATCTGCCCGACGGCAAGGTTCTCGGGCTGTCGAAGATTGCCCGTGTCGTGGAAATTTTCGGCCGCCGCCTGCAGACCCAGGAAACCATGACCTCGCAGATCGCCCATGCGATCGACGAGACCCTGCAGCCACGCGGCGTGGCGGTGATGATTGAAGCGGAGCATATGTGCATGGCGATGCGCGGCATTCAGAAGCAAGGCTCGACAACCATCACGACGACCTTTACCGGCGCCTTCAAATCGGATCCGCACGAACAGGTCCGCTTCATGACATTGATCCGGGGTTGATTTCAAACCCCGCCCAACAGGCAATCCCATGACCACGAGCACCAACGCAGCAAACGACGCCAAGGCCGCGCTTGAAGAAGGCGCGGCGCTCACTCCGCGCTACGATGCCAACGGCCTGATCACCGCCGTGGTCACCGACGCCCGTGACAATGAGGTGCTGATGCTGGCCCACATGAACGCGCAAGCCCTGAAACTGACCCTGGATACGGGAATCGCCCACTACTGGAGCCGATCGCGCAACAGCCTTTGGAAGAAGGGCGAAACTTCCGGCAATCTTCAGACGGTCGACGAAATCCGCATCGACTGCGATCAGGACGCGGTTGTGCTCAAGGTGCGTGTCAGCGGCGCCGACGCCACCTGCCACACCGGTCGCAAGTCGTGCTTTTATCGCAAGATCGTCACCGGAAATTCGGGGTCACCACGGCTGGAAGCCGATTCCGAGCCGCTTTTCGATCCGGCAACCGTCTACACCGACCACTGATTCACATCGCGCAAAACCGGGCAGCTTTTTTTTGCGAAAACCACGTGCAAAAACAAAGAATTGACGCTAGTTGCCTGTGTCGGCTTGGATGTGGCGCGCAGGCGCACCATGTTTCATTTCGGCACGGTTGATTTATTCCTTCACCATTTTGAAACCGAATGGTGGTCTCATCCATTATATACTGGAGAGGATTGTTCGGCGGAAGGAAAGCATGCATGCTGAACTGGAACATGAACAGGACGAACGCCGCTGACGTGTCTGACGCGACGGCTCCGATAAGCCACATTCCCGCGCCCCCTCCGTTGACGCCCACGATTGGCAATATGAACTTCGCCGCCCCACAAAAACCTCGTATCGCCCTGGCTCTGGGCGGCGGCGCCGCGCGCGGCTGGGCCCATATCGGGGTTCTTCGCGCGCTGGACGAAGCCGGCGTCGAGGTCTCGATGATTGCGGGAACCTCGATCGGCGCCCTGGTTGGCGGCTGCTACCTTGCCGGCCGGCTTGATGAACTGGAAGCCTTCGCCCGCAGCCTGACCATGCGACGTATTGCCGGGCTCCTGGATTTCGCCATCGGCGGCGGCGGCCTGTTCGGCGGCATGCGGTTGAATGACCGCATGCAGGAGCACCTTGTCGGCGTCAACATCGAGGATCTCGACCGCACCTTTGTTGCCGTTGCAGCCGAACTCAACACCGGCCACGAAGTCTGGATATCCTCGGGATCGCTGATCACCGGCATTCGCGCTTCCTACGCATTGCCCGGCATTTTCGAACCGGTTCGCTGCAACAACCGCACGCTGCTGGATGGTGCGCTGGTCAATCCGGTGCCGGTATCGGTTTGCCGCGCCCATGAACAACCACTGGTCGTTGCGGTGAACCTGCATTACGACCTTTACGGCCGCTCGGCGGTGATCAAGCATACCGCGAGCGAGCCGGTTCCCGATGACGCCGGCGGCGAGAGGCGCAAGAAGCCACGCGAAAGCCGGCTCGGCATGACGTCCGTCATGGTTCAGGCCTTCAATATTATCCAGGACCGGATTTCACGTGCGCGTCTTGCCGGTGATCCTCCGGATCTGTCGCTGCATCCCAGACTGGCCGATATCGGCCTGTCGGAATTTCACCGCGCCAGTGAAGCCATAGACCGGGGCTACCAGGAAGCTTCCGCCAAGCTCGGCGAAATCACCCGCATGCAGGCGACACTCAGCCCGCTTTGACAGATCCCGCCTGCGGCCCGGAAAAAATCAGCTTGCGATATAAGCCTTGATTTCCTCGGCCTCGCGCTCAACATCCTCGATCCGGCGGCGCACCACGTCGCCGATCGAAATGATCCCGACCAGCTTCCCATCCTCTTCCACCGGCAAATGCCGGAAACGCCCATTGGTCATCAGTTCCATGACCTGGTTGATCGAGTGTGACTGGCCGCAGGTTTTCACCTTTGACGTCATGATTGCCGAGATCGGGGCGGACAAGGCGTCGGCACCCTTGCGCGCAACGGCGCGGACAATGTCGCGTTCCGAGAGAATGCCCTCAATCCTGCCGCCGGCGCCGGTGACCACAACCGCACCGATCTTGTTGTCCGCCAGGAAGCGCACCGCCTCTTCCGTCCCCATCGACGGGCTGACGGTAACGACATTGCGTCCCTTCTGATCGAGAATTTGTTTAACAGTCATGCAGTCCTCCTTCCGCAAGATTGCCGCGTCCGCCCAAACCAGGGACGATACCGCATCCAACATCCATGGTGCGCTGGAAGCCCTCCGTTTGCAAGTGTCTGGATTGGCGGTTCGCTTCACAGTTGCGAACCGATTCTTACATGAACCGGCCTCAATCGCCGGACTGACCGGGCTCAGGTGTGCCGAATCGGATCAAACAGCGAAAACGCCAGAAAGCCGAACAGAAAACCGCCGACATGGGCTTCCCAGGCAATCGCCGAATCCGCGATGCCGAACGAAAACCCGACCGCAGTGAGCAGATTGATCCCGAACCACACCGCCAGGAACGCGACAACGGTGCGGTTGCTCAGGGAGTGAACAATTGACAACCTTGGATTGAGATGCGCCTGGTCGCGACGAAACCCCCTCCCGGGCCCGAAGGCAAACCTGGCGGCAGCGCCCATCAAGGCGGAGACGACACCCGAGGCGCCGATCATGATAGTCTGGTCACTCCAGTGAAAGACCAGGAAAAGAGCAGCTGACGCCAGTGCGCTGCCAAACCAGAATATCAGGAACCGCAGCCAGCCGATCCTGCGGGCGACGATGGAGCCAAAGGCCGCCAGCCAGAATGAATTGAGCGCCAGATGGGCATAGCCGCCATGCAGCAGCGAATAGGTGAGCGGCGACCAGAAATAGGGACCGGCCTGCCCCGCGACCGGGACTGAATAGCGCTGTGGAATGAACGAACCCTGCAAAATGATTTCAAGGACGGCCTTCTGCGGCAGCAGCGAATCCATCGCCACCTGAATAGCCACCATCACCAGCAGCATTGCCAGCACAACATTGGGAATATTGAAAAACGGCTCGTGACCCGGACCAACCGGTCCGGCGCCTCTTGGCTCAGGTGCTTGGGTCATTGCGCAACTGCTTCCTTCTCAGGACATATTCCATCCAGGCGAGGAGTAGAGCCCGCCTCACCCACTGGCAACCGTCGTCAGTACAAAAAAAAGCCGCTCGCAAGAAGCGAACGGCCGGTCGAGTCCCCTCGTCCATAATTGTGCTGAAGGACATTCCCTTCGTGAAGCGATGTCCAAAGATGCCACGATACCGCGTATCCGGCAATCGAAACCCAAAATTAACCTTAATGGCGCGGCCGTGGCATGGTTTTCGCTTCGATACCATTACATCGTCTTTACGGCTCCGGCTTGTGCCAGATTGGCGCAAAACCAGGGTCGCGAGCGAATTCCGGCTATAGGGATGGCATCGAAATGAAACACAAGAACAGCCTTGAGCTCTTCGAATACTGGACAACCAGGCGCGGCGCGCGGGCCGCGCCAAACCGCACGGACATTGAGCCGGCCGATATCCGGGCTCTGCTTCCCCATGTCTTCATCTGCGATCTGACCAGTGACAATCAAATGAGCTTCAGGCTTGCCGGAACAGGCCTGTGTTCGCTTTGCGGACGTGAACTGAAAGGTTCGGCATTTGGTTCGCTGTGGCTCAACGATGGTGTCCGTAACGCGTCTCGTACCGGCGTATCGGTAGCTTCCCGGGCCACGCCGGCGGTGTTGTCGCTCGATTGCCTGACCACAGGCGGACGCGTGGCACAGGCCGAGATGCTGCTGCTGCCGATTACCGGCCCCACTGGCGAGCATGACCGGCTAATTGGCGTCTTGTCCTTGTTCAAACCGCCCTTCTGGGTCGGTCACGATCCCCTTGCCGGCTTCTCCACCACCGGGATCCGTTTCATTGATTCGTCACGAGAGCCGGTGTTCCTGGCCAACCGCCCGGAAATAGGACTTTCTTCCGCCGCCAGGGTTTTGCAAGCCCAGGCTCGGCCCGAAACACGCAAAGTGGCGCATCTGGTCGTGCTCGAAGGCGGACGGCGCGACTAACGTGCTTCCGCTACCCGAACGCTTACCCATTGTTAACAATGACGGGCTTAGGATAGCCGGTGTAATCATCGGGAATCGACAAGGCTGGTATGTTGACCGTGAACTCCGCATCTCTTTACAACGCTCCTCCCGAGGCGCCCGAGCGGCAATTTAGCCGCGTCACCATCTCGGTTCAGGGCCGGTTCATGCGCGCTGATCATTCTGAATATGATTGCATCGTCGATACCATGTCCCCGTTCGATGCGGTGATTTCCACAGCCCACCGCCCTGAAGTGGGCGAGCGCATTGTCGCCTATCTCGATTACCTCGGGCGCATTGAAGGCAAGGTGACGGAAACATCGCACCGCTCCTTCACGGTTTCGATCAATGCCACTGACCGCAAGCGCGACAAGCTTTCCGCGCAGTTGACCTGGCTTGCCAACAAGCATGAACTGGGTCTGCCGGAGGATCGGCGGCATGACCGCGTGGCGCCGAGCAATCCGGTGTCCGAAATCCGCCTTGATGACGGCCGACGCTATCCTTGCCGCATCATCGACCTTTCGGTCTCCGGCGCGGCAGTTGAAATCGACGTCCGTCCCGCCTTCGGCACGATGGTGGTGCTGGGCAACATGCGTGGCCGCGTCGTCCGTCACTTCCAGGAAGGCATCGCCATGGAGTTCATGACGATCCAGCCGGAAGAAGCCATCATCAAGCTGTCCTGATCCGCGCCCAGGCGTATCGGGCTCAAATGTTTCCAGTATTCATATCCGCATGTCGCTCCTGAAAGACGCTGTCGCGTCTTGCCCGACCTGCCTGTGACTTCACGCTCGGTCGTGTTCGCACACCCGGATGCCCGACCTTGACATGACGCATCCAGGTAGCAGCTCAAATCAATCCGTCTGAGCACCTCGACATGGACCGGTTCCCCAAGCCAGCGTAAAGACACTCCGAGCCTGCTCCCAAGCGCCGCTTTTTTCCGGCGGATGAACCAGGAGGAGTATGGCGCCTTGTCCCGGAACGAACCGTGTTGCCCAGCGACATGTCTCAAACAGCAACAACTGAATTGGCCGCAAAACCACCTGCCCCGGTTTCAGCGCCGCTTCCCGCTACGGTATCGAGGCCTGGTGAATGTGCCGGCGCGGCGGCTTATGGTTGCCAGATTCTTGCCAAAGCAAGAATAATTTTATACTAGTTTTATTATTGTATTCAGTCAATTTGATTGGAATTTTACTTAAACAAGCACTTATTTGTACTTGTGTTATTTGCTTGATCTCAAATCTTGAATGGCATTGTCTCCTCACAACGGGGAGACAAAACAATGCACAGACACACTCATGCAACCGGTAAAATCGCTGCCGCCCTCGGCCTGGTAATAGCCTTCACCACCACGGCCATGGCAGCACCGACAAATCTGGTGTCCACCGGCAAGACCAATCCGCCGATCGGGCATTTCGAGTTCTGCAAGAACTATTCAAGCGAGTGCGGTGCGCTCGGCAAGGATCAGGGCCCGATGGCACTGACGCGGAAACACTGGGCGCAGATGCTCGAGATCAACACGCGGGTCAATCAGAGCATCAAGCCCGACACCGATCTCAATATTTACGGCGTAGAGGAATTGTGGACCTTCCCGCGAACCGTCGGCGATTGTGAAGACTATGTCCTGCTCAAACGCCACATGCTGATCCAATCGGGCTTTTCGCCGCGCGATCTACTGATCACCGTGGTGCTGCAGCCCAATGGAGACGGCCATGCCGTGCTGACGGTGCGCACCGACTATGGCGATTACATTCTCGACAACATGCGCGGCGATGTCCGGCTCTGGTCCGAGACCGGCTACACCTTCATCAAGCGCCAGTCGTCCGAAAACGCAGGGCAATGGACCAAGCTTGGACCGGGATCGGCGACAAAGGTTGGTACCATCAGCAACTGATCAGACGCATCCGGACTCAAAAGCCGCGGGGGCTGTCCGGATTGCCAGAAACACCAGGCGCAGTCAGTGCGCCCGGCAACAGGTGGGCCCAGGTCGAGTCCCCATGCTTCCCCGCAACGGCCGGGCCTTGAGCCGATCCCATAGTCCCCTGGGATCGGCTCTCTTTTTGCGGAAAGCAACCGTTCGGCTGGCTTGAGCCGAAACGCGGGGGGCGCGTCAGCTGATCCGCTTGAGCCCTGCAGCGAAGCGTTTCGCATTTTTCACATAATGGCTGGCAGACAGCTTCAACATATCCGCGCTGCCCGCATCCAGCGTCCTGACCACGCGGGCCGGCGCTCCGACAACCAGCGAATTGTCCGGAATGACTTTGCCCTCGGTGACAAGCGCGCCGGCGCCGATCAGGCAGTTTTCGCCGATTTTGGCACCGTTGAGGACTGTTGCCCCCATCCCGACAAGACTGTTATTGCCGATCGTGCATCCGTGCAGAATGGCCGAATGGCCGATGGTACAGCCTTTGCCAATCGTGAGCGGGTACCCCGGATCCGTATGAAGAACGCAGTTTTCCTGAATATTGGAGCCCTGGCCAATGGTGATGGGTTCATTGTCGCCGCGCAGCACGGCGCCAAACCAGATGCCCGCGCCCTCTTCCAGAATCACCCGGCCGATCACCTGGGCGCTTTCCGCCACGAAATGGAAGCCGTCCGGTATGGTCGGTTCCTTGCCATCAAGACTGTAGATCGCCATCCCAATTCCTCTCCGTCGGTTTTGCCCTTGCATTTCGGCCAGATCGCCCGGCTGTCCCTGTGGCGTGCGAAACGCTTTCCCATCAGTGTTTAGTATCACCGGCTTCGAATTGAAACAGCATCTACAGCGCAGCGCATCCGATTGGATCCGCAAAAGACTCTGTATCTCTTTGAAATGTTCCATGGATCTGGCTTTTAGGTCAAAAGCAGGACACGCCATTGTGCCGTTTTGATCCCATGCAGTCCGTGGCCGTGCAAATGACGATTCTCGTTAGAGACAATGTACGATATCGTTCACATGACGGTTTCAGCATGGCATGGCTTACTCACGCCAGGAAAAACCCGGTGGCGAAAGCCATCTCGAGCACGATGACGCCCGAACACATTGACCAGCCGACAGCCACCAGCGCCAGCACTGTAAACAGCGGCAGCGACACCATGCCGTTGCGCCAGTTTCGAAATCCGTTGAGCAGCAGCAATCGCGGGCCGATCATCGCGGTCAGAGCCAGTTGCACGCCAATCCTGACGGGGCTGCCCGAGACCTCGTTCATCGCCGGTTCGCGCCACCCCGCCAACCGGGCGATCTCAACTGAGACCCAGGATGCGGCGAATCCGGTCGTCATGACAAAAATCGCGGAGATGATATCGAGCGTGTACATCATTGATTAACCATGCCGGGTTCAAGATTGCTGTCTATCAAGCCATCAAGCAAGCGCCGTGCCGCGGCTGGATGGTCCATTCTGGCACACACTACCCGACTGGTTGGCCATGCCCGATACGACGCCTGCACTAGAACACGCTCCGCTGCTGTCGCCCCGGTTCGTCTGGAAAATCACCGCTGTGGTGGCGGCGCTGTGCATCGTCACGCTTGCGATCGCGCTCACAGGGCGAATGATCGGAAAAACCATCTCGCACGCGGGCAATACCGCCGACACAACCCTGCATGAAATCGTCATCGGCAATGATGTTCTCAGCCTGCCGGCAAATGTGATCCGCTTTGAGAGCCAGCGGGTCTCCGGCGTCCAGAACGCCGTTGATACCTATTTCTCGTGGCCCGGAATGAACGGCTACAGCGAAGCAAGTCGCGACATCTTCAACCGGACCCGCTCGGCTGACGGGTTGATCTTCGCCCGAATCGCGCAAGCAACCATGTCCCGCGACATGTCCGGCCGGTACACACCGATTTACAAGAGATTGACAGATGGTCCGCCGGTGGCGGGTCCAAACGGCCTTGATTCCTTCCGGCTCAGATCCGGGGCCGGCTACGCCAACGAACTGATATATGTCGAACGCACCAACAGCACACGGCCTTACGCCATTCGCTGCTTGGTAGAAGAGTCCGGTTCGGAAGCCGATTTCAACACCCGAACCGGCTGCCAGCGCGATATTTCAATCGGTCAGGATCTGTCGGTAACCTACCGCTTCTCCATCGACCTGCTGCCCCAGTGGCGGGAGATCGAACGCGACGTTCGCGACCGGCTTGAAGCGGCGTTGATCAAGTAAGATCGACGTCCAGAATGGCCATCGAGAAGTTGTAGGACAAATCGCCATCCTCGTCATCACGAAACACGATGCCCAGAAATTCGTCGCCCAGGTAGACTTCCGCAGAATCATCTTTCCGCGGACGTGCCTTGATCACCATTTTCTCATTGAAAATGCGTTTGAAATAGGCATTCAGTTTGGTGATTTCATCCGGTTTCACGGTGCTCTCCTGCGCGATTTTGGTTCGCCGCGCTTTTGGCACGGACGGCGGGCTAAATCAAACCCGGCGGCGAGCTTTATGCTGAAATGCCTGGCGCATTCCGGTTGAATTGCCGGCGTCAGGACTCCGAACCCAGCAATTGATCCATGGCGCGCGATGGCTCATCACAGCCCGCGGTTCCCACCACCCGCGCCGGAACGCCGGCCACGGTGGTGTTCGGCGGGACCGGTTTGAGAACAACCGAACCGGCGGCAATCCGGCTGCAATGACCAATCTCGATATTGCCCAGCACCTTGGCGCCGGCGCCGATCAGCACGCCGTCGGAGATCTTCGGGTGCCTGTCGCCACCTTCCTTGCCGGTGCCGCCAAGCGTCACGCCCTGAAGGATGGAGACATTGTCCCCAATGGTGGCCGTCATGCCGACGACAAGCCCGGTGGCGTGATCAAGGAAGATCCCCTTGCCCATTTTCGCCGCCGGATTGATGTCGGTTTGAAAAATCTCGGAAGACCGGCTTTGCAGATAAAGCGCGAAGTCGGCGCGGCCGCGATTCCACAGCCAGTGCGCCAGCCGATGTGTCTGGATGGCATGAAAGCCCTTGAAGTAGAGAACCGGCTGAATGAAGCGCGAGCAGGCCGGATCACGATCATAAACCGCCTGGATATCGACGCGAAGCACCGAACCCCAGTCAGCCCAATCGCTGAACATTTCCAGAAACGACTGCCGCAGCAAATTGGCTTGCATGTCCGGATGATCCAGCCGTTCGCAAACACGGTGAATCACCGCTTCCTCAAGCGAAGGCTGATTGAGAATCGTCGAATACAGGAAGGCCGCCAACAGCGGATCCTGGGCAATCGATCGTTCGGCTTCCAGGCGTATGGAATCCCAGATCGGATCAATCGCCTTGAGAGATTCTCCTGCGCGCGCACCTGAATTCGCTGCCATTGCCGCCTCCGGGCTTGTTTGCAATCATAAGGAAGATAAGACACAACGCTGAAAAAACAAATGGCGGGATGAAATCGACGTGAAAAATTCCTTTGCGGACGGCGCGCTGCTGTGCGTTGCGACCCAATCCGGTATCGGTCGCCTGACCATCAACCGACCCGAAAAGCGCAACGCCCTGACCGATTCCATGTGGCGCGCCCTGCCGGAGGCACTGACCTGGCTGGTGGAAACCCGGGATGTCCGCGTGATCGTCATCGAAGGCGCCGGCGAGCGCGATTTCTCGGCTGGCGCCGATATCAGCGAGTTTGAAACCTTGCGCAAGGACGCCGCCACCGCGCGGCATTATGAGGCCGCAAACTCGGCGGCGTTCGCAGCGATCCGGAACTGCCCGGTTCCCGTCATCGCGGCGATACGCGGCATTTGCTTTGGCGGAGGCTTTGGCATTGCCGCCGCGGCTGACATCCGGCTCGCCGATGACACAGCCAGGTTTGCCATCCCCGCAGCCCGGCTCGGACTGGCTTACCCGCTCGATGCGGTTCAGGATCTGGTCAGGGCGCTGGGCGATCAGCGGGCGCGCCAGGCTTTGTTTTCAACCCAGGAAATCTCCGCCCGCGCGGCACTGGCCTGCGGCTGCCTGCTGTCGTTGCAAACGCCCGCTGAACTGGAGGCGGAAGTCTCCGCCCTCGCCTTGAAAATTGCGGGCGCCGCACCTTTGTCTGTCAGGGCGTCCAAGGCCGCGATTGCAGCCCAGCACGACGCTTCGCCCGAGACTTTCGAGACCGCCGCGAACCTCGCGGAATCGACCTTTGACAGCTCTGATTATGCCGAGGGACGCAGCGCATTCATGCAAAAGCGCCCGCCGGTCTTCACGGGACGCTGATCGTTCAGGTCCGCTTTTCGAGCGTGTCCAGAAATCCCAGGACAGCATCGTTGAAGGCATCATTGTGATCACCCGCCACCATGTGCCCGGCGCCCGACACATCTACGAATTCCGCATGCGGCACCATTTCGCGGAACTCGCGCACGGCCTCTTCCGTGACCAGTTCGGACTGTTGTCCGCGCACCAGAAGCACCGGAATGCTCAGTCCCCGGGCCGCATCAATGAGGTTTTGCTGTACCGCCTCGCCGTCGGTGTTGACAGTGCGTGGACCGTCGATGAATGCCGGATCCCAGTGCCAGCGATAGCGACCGTCATCGCCCTTACGAAGGTTTTTGGCCAGCCCGTCGAGCGACCGCGGTGGCGGACGATGCGGCAAATAGGCAGCAATCGCGGCCGCGGCCTCCTCCAGCGTCGCAAATCCCTCCCGCATCCGTTCAGACATGAACCCCTGGACGCGGCTGACGCCATCAGGGTCCATATGCGGCGTGATATCGACCAGGATCAGGCCCGAGAGCAGATCCGGACCGCCCCGGTGGGCAGCCAGCAGCCCTGAAATCCCACCGAGCGACGCGCCGACAAGAACCGGCGGCTTGCCAACCTTCGCCGTAATTTGCCGGCAAACGGCAATGGCATCCTGGGCATAGTCATCAAGAGCATAGGCCTTGTTCTCCATCCAGGCGCTGTCGCCATGGCCGCGCAAGTCAATGGTGAAGGCTGTATGACCGGAATCCGCAATGCGTCTGGCCGCACCACCCCAGGCGTGCCGGGTCTGTCCCCCGCCATGCAGAAGCAGTACCGGATCCCCGTGGATTTCGCCGCGAGGTTCATGCATGTCGCCGGCGATGCGGTTGTCTGAGTGCCCCTCAAAGACAACCGGGCTTTTCATGTCTTTCATGTCAAATCTCCGGTTTCGACATTTGCAAGGAATTCAAGCACCGCGGCTTTGAAAACCTTGTCGCCAACCGCGAGCATGTGGTCGCGGTTGGGAATATCGAGAAATTTCGCGTGCGGAATAAGCTGCGCCAGGTCTTCCGCTGACCCCGCAATCTCGTCACGGGTTCCGACACCGACCAGAACGGGCATGGAGAGGCGCGCCAGGTCCTCACGGTCGACAAGCGTCCGCGACGTGCTGATGCAGGCGGCCAGGGCGAGCCGATCACTTTTGGTTTGATCAGCAAAGGCGCGAAACATACGGCCCATCTTGTCGCTGACGTCGTCAATGGACGGCGCCCGCAACGCGGTTGCGATGGGATCCCAGTCCCCCACACCGTCAACCATCCCCATGCCGAGACCGCCAATCACCAGCGACCGGACGAGATCGGGCCGGGCTATCGCCAGAAACGCTGAAATCCGGGCGCCCATCGAATAGCCCATCACGTGAGCCGACCCGATTGACAGTGATTCGAGCAATCCGGCGGCATCCGCAGCCATGGTCTCAGGGTGATAGGCCTCGGGATCGTGTGGCTTGTCGGATTCGCCGTGACCGCGATTGTCCAGCGCAATCACCCGGTAGCCAGCCTGATCCAGGGTCTTGAACCAGCCTGGAAACACCCAGTTGACATGCGCGGTGGAGGCAAAGCCGTGGATCAGAAGAACCGGAGGCCCTTCCGGATTTCCCGCTTCATACCATGCGATATCCAGTGTGCCGGAAGTGAAACGTCCGGCCTGCAAACGGTCAAGATTCATATGATGGCCCTTTCACGTCATACCTAGCTCAATCGGCGCATCTTGCAAATATCGCACCCTGCCCCAATCGGAAATGCCCGAAGAACTATCGGCAAAGCCGCCATTTACCCGCTACACTTTTGCCAACCCAGCGTATATGGTCGGCCCAAATCAAGTTCGCCGCGACGGAGACATGCATGGCCGACCACAAAATTCCGCATTTCCAGAATGACACGGGTCATTCCGCCATCGAGATTGGCGTCAAGGAATTCATGTGCGTGGGCGCCAATCCGCCATTCGACCATCCCCACGTGTTTCTCGACATGGGTGCGGATGTTGAAAAAGTCTGCCCTTATTGTTCAACACTCTACAGGTACAATCCGGCGCTTCGTGCTGACGAAACGGTTCCTGCGGGTTGCACGTGGAAGTATCAGGCGGCCTGAGCCAGGGCATTTCGCAAGGCTGGCCGGGAGAGCGCAATGTCTGCCCAGAACATCACAATTGTCGGGGCCGGCATGTCAGGGCTCGCAGCCGCGCTTGCCTTTGCCCGCGATGGCCATGAAGTGGACATTGTCGAACAGACCGGTACGCTCAGCGAGGTAGGTGCGGGACTGCAGATTTCGCCCAATGCGAGCCGTATCCTGATTGAGCTCGGCCTCGGCGATCAGTTGGCAGCGTCGATGATCTGCCCCGAGCAAATCAGCCTTGTTTCCGGTCAATCCTTGCGCAAGATCACCCATGTGCCTTGCGGGAAATTTGCCGCAGATCGTTGGGGGGCGCCCTATGGCGTGATGCATCGCGCCGATTTTCAGGCAATCCTCCTTGATGCCGTCAACGCCGACCCGAATTGCCGGCTGCATCTTGGCCAGCGAATCGAAGTCGCGGATATCGCGTTTCTTCACGATCGCCTCGGCCAACCGGTTCCCGCGCTGATCGTCGGCGCCGACGGGGTTTGGTCGCAAACCCGGCGCCTGGTTCCCGGTTCCTCAACTCCGCGCTTTTCCGGGCAAGTGGCCTGGCGTTTCAGAATGCCGGCCGACATCGCAACATCGATTGTCAACCCGCGCAACGTGACCGCGTTTCTGGGACCAGAGACCCATCTGGTAGCCTATCCGATCGAAGGCGGCGCCGCCATCAACATGGTGGCGATCACCAGGGGCACTGATCCAGGACAAACCTGGGCGGAACGCGAGAACCCGACCGACCGCATCAAATTGCTCGACGCTTTTGGCGACTGGCATCCGGATCTCGTCTCGCTGTTGCGCGAAGCGCCACAGATGACCTGGTGGCCGCTGTTTGAAATCCCCGATGGCCGCTGGAGCAATGACACAGGCACGGTGCTGATCGGCGACGCCGCCCATGCCATGACGCCTTTTGCCGCCCAGGGCGCGGCCATGGCAATTGAAGATGGCTTTGAACTTGCCCGCATCTTCTCGGATGCGCAAACCGGCATGCTCCAGCAAGCCGTTTCGGATTACGAAACCCGGCGCCGGATTCGAATAGGCCGGGCCCGCAAGCGCGCCGCGTTCAATCAATTCGCCTATCACGCTCGCGGCCCGATCAGGCTCGGGCGCGACCTGGTGCTCGCGCTCAGGCGTCCCGAGAGCCTGGCTGGCGACCTCGACTGGCTTTATGGCTACCGTGCATCCGGACTGTAATCAAACCGCTGTTCGCGATTGTGCAGCTCCAGGCTCAAGGTCAGCAACAGGGGCAAAGGCGTCCACCATCCGGTTTTCAGTCCCGCCTGTCTGAGCATCGCTCCGGTCCAGACATTGCAACCCGCCAATGCGTTGAACAGGCCGTCCGCCTCATAAAACAGATCATACTCGCCATATTGCGCATCCGGCACGACTTTGCGTTGCCCGTCCTGCGCCATTGCGAAGCTTGCCAGCACCGATTGCACCAGCCGGTCGAAGGAAACCTCGTCAAGCTCGAGCGTCGTGACTGATGGATGGTTCCGGTCGATAGTGCCGCCGAGCCCCATATGCATGACGGACCGGTCAACTGTCATCGCCTTGAAGACCGGGCCGGGCTTGAGCTCAGACCATGTCGGGGTCTCGATGTAGAAGCTGCGGCCACCCCACCCCGCGATAATGTAATCAACACCGGGCTGGGACGGATCGAGCCCGTCGTCTGCCATGAAGCCAAAGCGTTCCACCAGATCGGCGCTGGCAGGCAGTGCCAGATCCGTATGGATCGCCGACGACAGCATCAGAACCGTGCGGACAGCCGGCGAGGCTGATGAGTCCGCCGCCGCGTCAGCAACGACAGGTGAGGACACAAAAATCGGTCTCGGGATCAACACCCCGAGACCGATGGCAACAGCCGGAAGCAGGAGAGCCCCAAGCAGAATGCGAACCCCGCGAAACCGGCCCCTGAGAGTTTTCAAGGACAAGTCTGCCAAATCCCTAATGCAGGATCTGGCTCAGGAACAGCTTGGTGCGTTCATGCTGCGGATTGTCGAAGAATTCGGCCGGTTCGTTTTCCTCCACGATTTGCCCCTGATCCATGAAGATCACCCGGTTGGCGACCTGCCGCGCAAATCCCATTTCGTGGGTCACGCACAACATTGTCATGCCTTCCTCGGCAAGGCCGACCATGGTGTCGAGCACTTCCTTGATCATTTCCGGGTCGAGCGCCGACGTCGGTTCGTCAAACAGCATGATGCGCGGGTTCATGCACAGCGACCGGGCAATCGCCACACGCTGTTGCTGACCGCCCGATAGCTGACCCGGGTATTTGTTTGCCTGTTCGGGGATTTTCACCCGCTCCAGGTAATGCATGGCGATTTCCTCGGCCTTTTTCTTCGGCATCTTGCGCACCCAGATCGGCGCCAGGGTGCAGTTTTCGAGGATGGTCAGGTGCGGGAACAGATTGAAGTGCTGGAACACCATGCCAACTTCACGGCGAACTTCATCGATCTTCTTGAGATCGTTGGTCAACTCGATGCCGTCGACAAGGATCTTGCCCTTCTGGTGCTCTTCCAGCCTGTTTATGCACCGGATCATCGTCGATTTGCCGGATCCGGACGGACCGGCGATCACGATCCGCTCGCCACGCATCACCTTCAGATTGATGTCACGAAGCACGTGGAATTCACCGTACCACTTGTTCATGCCGATCAACTCGATGGCGACATCGGTTTCCGACACCGTCATTTTCGATGGACCAGTGTCCTGTACTGCGGCTGCGTTACCATCAGACATGGTTGTATTCCCCTGTTATCGTTTGTGGCCAGTGTCGAGACGCCGTTCCATATAGGCGGAATATCGCGACATGCTGAAGCAGAAGATGAAAAAGATGAAGGCGGCAAAAACAAAGCCTGTCGCCGGTGTTGCGGGTGAAATCCAGTTCGCATCATTCATGTTCTGCGAAACAATGCCCAGCAGATCGAACAGACCGATAATCAGCACCAGACTGGTATCCTTGAACAAGCCGATGAAGGTGTTGACGATGCCAGGAATGACCATTTTGAGCGCCTGCGGCATGATCACCAGACGTGTGCCCTGCCAAAACGTCAAGGCCATGGCATTGGCCGCCTCGTATTGCCCCTTCGGAATGGCTTGCAATCCACCACGGATCACCTCGGCCATATACGCCGATGAGAACAGAGCCACACCGATAAGCGCACGTAGCAATTTGTCGAATTGCACCCCATCAGGAAGGAACAATGGCAGCATCACCGATGACATGAACAGAACCGAAATCAGCGGTACGCCACGCCAGAACTCGATGAAGATCACGCAGAACATTTTGACAATCGGCATTTCCGACCGTCGTCCCAGTGCGAGCAGAATACCCAGCGGCAAGGAGACCACAATGCCGACGATTGCGACAACCAGCGTCACCAGCAATCCGCCCCAAAGCGGGGTTTCCACCGGCTCCAGCCCAAACTGGCCGGTCAGCAGGATGAAGGCAGCGATCGGAAAGACGACGAGCAGATAAAACGCGTTCTCACGCTTGTAGGGCACCGAGGGAATGGCGATTGGCACCAGGCCCGCAATCAACAGCAAGCCTGACAGATTTACGCGCCAGCGCTCATCCACCGGATATCGCCCGTATATGAACTGACCGAACTTTGCTTCAACAAAAGCCCAGCACGCACCAACCTCAGGCCCGAGGCAGGCTTCCCGGTTTTCACCGGTCCAGACCGCATTGATAAACGCCCAATTGATGATAGGCGGCAAAAGCCACATCAAAAACAAAACTGTCAGGATCGTGAGCACTGTATCGCGCGGAGAGGCGAACAGGTTTTGTTTCACCCAGCCGACAATACCACCCGTCGCCACTGGCGGCGGTAAGCTCGGAGAGTCCTCAGTGCGAACAAAACCAATTGATTTGGAATGACCAGCCATGACTCAGCGCTCCACCAATGCGACTCTGGAATTAAACCAGTTCATGAAGCTCGAAGTGAGCAGGGAAATGAGCAGATAGACCAGCATGATGATCGAGATAGCTTCAACCGCCTGGCCTGTTTGATTGAGCACGGTACCGCCAACCATGAACAGGTCGGGGTAACCGATAGCCACAGCCAGCGATGAGTTTTTCGTCAAGTTCAGATACTGACTTGTCAGAGGCGGTATAATCACCCGCATGGCCTGCGGAACGATCACCAGTCTGCTCGTCAGATTTGGCCTGATGCCCAATGCAAATGCTGCTTCGGTCTGGCCGCGAGACACTGCCAGAACACCCGCGCGGACAATTTCGGCGATGAACGACGCTGTGTAGAGAGACAACCCCAGTAACAAGGCAAGGAATTCAGGCAAGAGCACCCAACCGCCGACCAGATTGAAGCCTTGAAGACTGGCATATTCCAGGGACAGCGGCCTGCCCGTGACAAAAAAAGTCACCACGGGAAACAAGATGACCATCGCAAGTCCGGTCAATAAAACCGGAAACTGTTGGCCGGTATTCATCTGTCGCTTTTTCGACCATCGAGCGATGAAAAACCAGAGGATCAACGCGAGCGCCAAAGCATAAAAAATGAAATCAGAACCGGTTTCGGGAATGATTCGTGGCAGATAAAGGCCTCGATTGTTGAGCGAGAATGCCATCTCTTCCCCGGGTACATGCCCGGCTGCGCGCGGCGAAGGCAAGATCGACAAGACCGCCTTGTACCAAAACAGAAGCTGAAGCAGCAAAGGGATGTTGCGCAGCGTTTCCACGTAAACAGTGGCAAACTTCTGCACCAGATAATTCTTGGACATTCTGGCAAGACCAACCACAAAGCCGATCATGGTGGCAAACAAAATGCCAATCATCGAAACCACGAGAGTGTTTGAAATGCCGACGAAAAAAGCGCGGGAATAACTGCTGTCATTCGAATACGGAATAAGAGTTTGACCTATATCCACGCCGGCGCGATCACTCAAAAACCCGAAGCCCGAAGCAATTCCCTGCTTTGCCAAGTTGTGGATCGCGTTCGAAATGCCGAAATACACCAGTACCGCAACGACTACAATCAACACTGCCTGGAAGAAAAGGCCACGCGCCTTGGGATCATATATCAATGATACGCGACCAGAATCATCAGCGTCCGAAGAGACGCCGTCTAGTTGAGCCATGTCTGTCCCCAATTATTGTCCGGACCTTGTGGCCGGATCGTTATTAAGCCTGTCGACGTTGCGCCAGTCTTTTGGTCTTATTCCAATAGATCAGAGGAAAGGGCGGGCCCCGGTAGGAGCCCGCCCAAACACTATTGCCAGTTAGCGGATTGGCGGAGCGTACTGCAGACCACCCTTCGACCAGAGCGCGTTCACGCCGCGGCCAATCTTGAGCTGGGTCGATTCACCAACGTTGCGCTCAAACACTTCGCCGTAATTACCGACCTGCTTGACCACATTGTAAGCCCAATTGGCATCAAGACCGATGGATTCACCAAAGTTGCCTTCCTTGCCAAGAAGACGCATGACGTTTGGATCCGTCGACGCGGTCATCTCGTCCACATTGGCGGATGTGACGCCCATTTCTTCAGCGTTGACCATGGCAAAGTGAGCCCACTTGACGATCGAGAACCACTGATCGTCGCCCTGACGAACAACAGGACCAAGCGGCTCCTTGGAGATCACTTCCGGCAGAACCATGTGCTCATCCGGAGCAGACAGGCCGAGGCGGATCGAATACAGACCCGACTGGTCGGTGGTGTAAACGTCGCAACGGTTGGCGTCGTAGGCGGCATTCACCTCTTCAAGCTTTTCAAACACGACCGGATTGTAGGTCATGTCGTTGGCCTTGAAGTAGTCGGTGAGGTTCAATTCAGTGGTGGTGCCGGTCTGCACGCACACCGATGCGCCCGAAAGCTGCAGCGCGGAATTCACGCCGAGCGACTTGCGCACCATGAAGCCCTGTCCGTCATAGTAGTTGACGCCTGCAAAGTTGAGGCCCAGCTGGGTGTCACGGCTCATTGTCCAGGTGGTATTGCGCGAAAGCACATCAATTTCACCCGACTGCAGAGCGGTGAAACGCTCCTTGGCCGAAAGCGGGCTGAATTTCACAGCCGTGGCATCACCGAAAACCGCAGCTGCAACACCGCGGCAGAGATCAACGTCCATACCGGACCAGTCGCCCGCGTCATTCGGTGCGGAAAAACCGGCGAGGCCGGTGGAGACACCGCACTGGACGAATCCCTTTGCCTTGACGTCATCCAGCGTCGCGGCGGAAGCTGCTGCGGCTCCCATGCCTGCAACGGCAGCGACACCAACGACCGCCGACAAAATCTTATTGTTCATTTGATACAACCTTTTTTTCTGTTGCCCTGTTTAAGGTGCGACGAAAACGGCGGGGGCAATGTTTTCACCCCTCTACCGATGTCTTCTGCACCTTGTTATACCATTCCGAAATCAACCAAGGGTCAAGCCTTCAATGCCTTAAAATCGACAAGCCTGCGAAATCGGGGCAAAACGCCTCCAAAAACGGCGAGATCCCAAGGAATGCGAGAATCGCTCCGAAATCTCACTGCATATAATTTTCGAAAGCAACCAATATGCCACCCATTCATGGGGATACGATCATATTCCGTTAACCCTGCATGGAAATCAAAACAGCAATCACACCGGAACTCAGCAGATGACAAAGACTACACGCCTCTCGCCCAACGGAATAAACACCCGCCTGGCCCATACCGGCCATGATCCGGAAGATTTTTTCGGCTTTGTCAATCCGCCGGTCGTCCATGCCTCCACCGTGCTTTTTCCCGATGCGGCGACGATGGTTTCCCGCAACCAGAAATACACCTACGGCACCCATGGAACGCCGACCACTGATGCGCTCACATCGGCAATGGATGAACTGGAAGGGTCTGCGGGAACCGTTGCGGTCCCGTCAGGCCTGGCAGCGGTAACACTGCCATTCATGGCCGCGCTCAGCGCTGGCGATCATTTGCTCGTTGTCGATTCGGTCTATTCACCCACCCGCAATTTTTGCGGAGGTATGCTTGCGCGTTTCGGGATCGAGACCACCTATTACGACCCTTGCATCGGCGCCGGCATCGAGAGCCTGATTCGCCCCAACACCAAGCTGGTGCATACCGAGGCGCCTGGGTCGAACACGTTCGAGATGCAGGATATTCCGGCAATCGCTGAAGTCGCGCACGCCCACGGAGCTCTGGTGTCGATGGACAACACCTGGGCGACGCCGTTGTACTTCAAGCCGCTCGACCATGGCGTCGATATTTCCATCCACGCCGCCACCAAATATCCCGCGGGACATTCGGACATCCTCATCGGCACGGTTTCGGCCAACGAGGCCGCCTGGCCCGCCATCACCAAGACGTTCTCGATGCTCGGCATCTGCGCCGCTCCGGACGATGCTTACATGACATTGCGCGGCTTGCGCACAATGGGCGTAAGACTGGCCCGTCACCAGGAAAGTGCCCTGACGATCGCCCGGGCGCTCGAGGACATGCGCGGCGTCGCAACAGTGCTGCACCCTGCCCTGGAAAGCTTTCCCGGCCATGAAATCTGGAAGCGTGATTTCGGCGGATCGAGTGGCATATTTTCGATCGTGCTTGACGTGGCCGACCCCGCGCGCCGGCAGGCAAAAGCCCACGCCTTCCTCGATGCGCTGCAGATATTCGGTCTGGGCTATTCCTGGGGCGGGTATGAAAGCCTGGCCGTGCACGCCAATCTGTCCGACCGGACCATCGCCATGCCGCCAGAGCAAGGCCCGGTCATCAGGCTGCAGATCGGCCTCGAAGATGTCGAGGATCTGATGAGCGATATCGAGCGCGCCCTGGCTGCGGCCAATGCCACCTGATCCAGCGTGACAAACCGCCACCCGTTCAGCTGACCGGGTGGCACACTATAACAACCGGCCAACTCCGGTGCATCGCTTGTTGTTCACAGACCGGCCCTTGGCAGCGTGATGACAAATCGCGCGCCGCGCGGCACCGAGGCATCGAGAACAATTTTGCCGCCGTGGCTTTCCGCGATCCTTCTGCACAAAGCCAGACCCAGGCCGGAACCGGGATATTGCTTTTCATCCCGGTGAAGGCGTTTGAACACGCCAAAAATGTTTTCCGCCTGTTTGGGATCTATTCCTATGCCGTTGTCCGTAACGGCAATGAAAACCACCGTATCCTGGGTTTGAACATCAACCCGGACTTCCACCGGCGTGCCGGCAGTCCTGTACTTCATCGAATTGGCAAACAGGTTTTGTAGAAGCTGGATCATCAGATTTCTGTCAGCAAGAATCTCGGCGTCGACCTCGTTGGTCAGGCGCGCTTCGGCTTCAATGGCATTGATGGCGAGATTGTTCCACGCAACCGCGACAGCCTCGGACAATTTGAACGTCGTCGGGTTGGTCGACAGGTAAGCCAGCTGGGAATACTCCAGCAGGCTCGAAACCATCTGTTCCATCGCCCTTCCACGATCTGAAATATGGGAAGAAAAGACCTCGAGTTCGTCAGTTTTGCCGCTTCGCAAATCTTCCGCGATCATGTCGGAGAAAAGCCGGATCTGCCGCAATGGCGCCTTCAGGTCATGGGAGACAATACCGGCGAACTGCTCCAGCGCATCGTTTCTCGCCGCCAGTTCCAGCTTCTGGCGCGCAATTCGCTCGCGCGCCTGATAGCTTTCGGTAATGTCGCGGCCAACCGAAACAAGCTCTCTGGGCATGCCGTCTTCAAACACCATGAGGTTGGTCCATGAGTACCAGTGCAGCTGCCCGGCATGGTCCCGCATCTGCCGTTCCATGGTCTTCATCGGTCTCTCCGGGGTGAGCCCGGAAATCTTCTGCAACACCTCGGGACGCACGTCCGGTGGAACGAAGTCCAGGAACTTGCACCCGATCAAATCCTCCGGCTTGCACCCGTTGAACCTGGCATAGTTCTCATTGACATAGGTCAGCGTTGTATCGGGAGCGGCGCGGCTGATAATATCGGGAAGACTGCGCACCAGCGTCTCGAATTCCGATTGCTTGCGCTCCAGCGCAGCCTCGATTTCGAGACGTTCGGTAATATCTTCGCCAAACGACAGGAACACCGTTTCCGGCGCTTCCTCCATGCGCTCTATTCGAACCCTGCAAACATAGATCGTTCCATCCTTGCGCCTGTGCCGCGTGTCAAGGGACAAGACCTTGGCTTTGCCGGAGAGCAGTGGTTTCAACCTTTCACTGAGTTCGTCCGGTGAAAAATCCGCGTTGAGACGGCGCGCATCCAAACTGCGCAATTCGTCCATACTGTACTGCAAATTGTCGCGCGCCGATTTGTTGGCGTAGATAATGGATCTGTTTTTCGGGTTGACCAGATAGACTTCCTGCGCAACGCCGTCGAGAATAAAACCAAGTCGCTCCGCTTCGGATTTCGCGCGCATGAGGGCCGTCACATCAGCCCTCATTCCGACGCGATAATTATCCGCGGTAACCCGGTCCTCGACTTGGATCCATTTATTCGGGTTGACCTGCAGTACAAACGGCGCAACCGGATTGTCGTGCTTTGCGAGACGCTGCTCGATCCAAGCCTCGCGCAATGCCGGCGTGCTGCCCGCCTCGGGAAACTGATCCGTCTCGATCGCCTCACGGAGCATTTCCTCGAAAGTCTTTCCAGGCTGGATGACAGGGGTGAAGGCCGCATGCATGTCGCGATAGGCATTGTTGCAAAGTACAAGCCTGTCGGCCTGGTCAAAAATCGCAAAGCCGTACGACACGGAATCCAGCGCGGATTTGAGGAATTGATCGGAACCAAGCTGTTCAGCCAGGCCGCCGGAGGGCGTCTCCAGTTCGCGGATGATCATCAACGCTCCGGTTGGCGGCGTATCATTGTCTGAAAGCAGTCTTCGGCTGATTTCGACCGAAAGAGCGCGACCATCCTTGCCGTGCAAGCTCGCTTTCCGGCGAAACCAGCGGTTTTTATCCTCAGAGGCGGATGACTTTTCCGCAGGGCCAAGATTATCGTTCCGGCAAATGCCAAGCACCGCCAGGTCCATTCCCAGAAGTTCGCGCTGAGCGTATCCCAAGGCGGTTGTGGCAGCCGGGTTGGCGGCAACAATGATCCCGTCGCCGTTGGTTACAAGAACCGGATCCGGATAGGTTTCATAGCTTTCATTTATCACAATATCGGCTGAGAATGGCATATCAGGTCAAGGGCCATGTGAGCCGACTCACGGTCGCCTCATGTAAAATCTTCCGCGCAACTGTCGGAAAGCGGATCGCGGGTGTATTCCGAGATGATGAACGAGATTGCCGTTCTGTCGATTTCATCCTTGCCGATGCGGAAGTCGGCGCCGAATTCCGGAAACTGCTGAAAATAATTACCACTGATGTCGGAAGAGATGATTCCGATTGGACCGATAAAACCGGCTTCACGTAATTGTGGCGCGGTTTCTCGGAAATCATTGTTCGGCACCAGGTGGTTGTCGAGAAACACGATATCAATGTCACCGGCCTTGACGCAATCGACTGCGGAAGCGATGTCGGCGACATACTCCAGTTCGATGGGCGAACCCTCGACCTTCGAAAGTGTCCGCCGCAACAGAACTTGCTCGGCCGGGTCATCGTCAACCAGCAAGATCTTCACGGGATAACCGGTCTGGTCAGAGTTCATTGCAAATCCCTCAGGTGATCAAGCCGCTGCGCAATGCCGATGCCACCATCTGGGCCCGGTTCACGACATGCAGCTTCCGCAAGACAGCGGCGATATATGAATTAACGGTATGCTCGGACAGACCAAGAATGATGGCGATTTCGGCGGACGTCTTGCCCTCGGAGGTCCAGCGGACAATGTGGGTTTCACGCTCGTTGAGCCCACTGACCGAATCGAGCGATAGGATCACGTCGAAATAGCGCTGAAAAATCAAGGATGCGTCGAGCCCGATCAAGGCCAGGGTTCCGTGGTCGGGCTGATCCGCGTCACCGAATATAATCAGGCAATAGCGTTTGGCGGCAACAGTGTGCAGTGGGATCACAATCGCCGTTTTTGCGCCGCTGGGGCCGACCAGGTCAGACGCATCAAGCCGCAAATCCATCGAAAACGGTGCTGTCCAGTGTTTTGACTGAACGACAACAGGATCGGTGCTGCCCACTGATCTGCCGCTTGTTTTGGCAAACCAGGAATCAGGCAGATTGTGCAGGCAATGAGGATGCTGAAGATTGATCCCCTCCTCATCGGGAGTGATTTCCGAAAGAACAAAATATTGACAACGCTGATTGACGCTCAGCGACTTGAGCAACCGGAAAAAATCCATCCGGTTAACAGCGCGGTCCAATTCCGGGCCAAGATGATAGGCGGCTTCCGGCATCAACATAGCGCCTCTTTCGAATCAGTTATCATGGCAGACACATAGCACCCCATGAAGTGGAGGCGTCAACAACAGAGCATCTCTGTGCCAGGGCAATCGGGTGAAGAAATGCGTGACAAAGGGGTAATAAGCTGAATCTGTCGTGATCCTCTGATTTGGAAGGAGGACGACGATGGATGATGTGGTGGTGGAGTGTGATGCGGTTGGCGAAGCGGTTGTCTTTCTTC
>NZ_JBDWHW010000035.1:0-6637 GCF_039975035.1 Hoeflea sp.
CGTTCATTCAAACCTCCGTTTGGAAGCTTTGAATCAGAAATCAGAACCGATGGGAATCCCGAATGTCCACAGGCCCTAATGGTGTGAGGACAAGGGTCGAAATCCGGATCGGGACAATCCGTTTTGCGACGAGCGCGAAAAGCGCGTGGTTCTGATGGAACCTGATCTGCGGACTTCATCATGGCCAGCGGCAGTCTGTGAATGACCGCAATCAAAGGCCGGACACATGCCTGCTGCCGACCAAGCTGTCAAAACATCAAAATGGCCCTTGCCAAACGGAGACCGTTCACACATGAACCGAATGCTTGTCTGCGGACGCCCGACATCCGTTCGTTGCCAAGCCTCGGCGGGAGCAACCAAATAAGCGGCCGATCAAAGACTGAATGCTGACCCTATGCCGATCCGCGTACCAACGCCCTGGCAATGCAATCGCTTGAAATGACATGCCTTCGGTGGGCCCGCTCAGAGACCCGGCAGCGCGCCGTCTTCGCCTTGCATCATCTTGTCCAGGATCAGGTTGAGTTGCTGAAACTCGGCCTCGGTCAGCTTGCTGCGGAAATAGTTGGCCGTCTCCATTGCACGCGGCAAGAACGCGTCGAGCTTTTGCTTGCCAAGGGCGGTGAGATGGACGTCACGACCGCGCTTGTCACCGTCCAGGGGGATGCGTGAAATCATGCCTTTCCGGTCCATCGAACCGAGGATCCGCGAGATCACCGCCCGGTCCACACCCAGGTAATCAGCCATCGCCGACGGGCTCTGGATTCCGTACAGGCCACGCATCACCAGAACGCACCACATAATGCGCGACAGCCCGAGTTCGCCCAGAAGCCGTTCGTAATGCCGCTCCATGAGCCGGGCGGTGCGGGTAAACCTGAAACCCAGGCCCCCGCGCAGTTGATATTCATGTTCGTCGGTCATGTGATTGACATTGTCAATTATCTCGTTTCATATGTCTGATAACGAAGAATTGGCGACGAGGCAAATTTGCTTGGACAAAGCCAATCACGGATCAAAGGCAATCTCGGGATTGCGACCTCGGACAAAAATGCTCCTGAAAAGCTGAGTGCCGAAGTCAAGGGAACCACTGAGAAAACGGTCGGGCTGCAATTCCCGCCACACATTCGGAGGATAACATGAAAGTCGCAACTCTCATTCGCGCAGCCATGCTTGCACTCGCAGCAGCTGCCGCGCCGGCTGCTCACGCGGCTGAAATGAAGACCATCGCGATTTCGACAATCGTCGAAGTGCCATCACTGATGGACGGCAAGCAAGGCATCATCGATGCCCTAGCAGATCGCGGATATGTCGAGGGCGAAACGCTCCAGATCGAATACCAGAACGCCAATGGCAGCATGCCGACGCAGCAGCAAATCGCCAAGAAATTTGTCGGCAACGCGCCGGACGTGATCGTGCCGATCACCACCCCGACCTCCCAGGCCATGGTCGCCTCAACCAAGGCCATCCCGATTGTGTTCGTGATGGTCACCGACCCGCTGAAAGCCAAACTGATTGATCGCTATGAGCAGCCCGGGGCCAATGTCACCGGTGTCTCCGATGCTGCTCCGATCGGCCAGCAACTCGACCTGATGCTTGAACTCCTGCCCGACATGAAGACGGTCGGCTTTGTCTACAATCCCGGCCTCGACAATGCCCTGGCCGCACTCGCGGTCCTCAAAGAAGAAGCCGAAAAACGCAATCTGGCCGTTGTGGAATCAGCCGCGCCGACCACCAACGAGGTTATCCTGGCGACCAAGAAACTGATCGGCAAGGTCGATGCCGTCTATGTGCCAGACGACACCACCGTGGTCGCGGCGATGGAAGCCATCGTGAAGATCGGCTGGGACGTGAAAATGCCGATCTTTTCCGGCGAGACCAGCGGTGTGGAGCGCGGTGCTGCGGCTTCGGTCGGGCTCAACTATTACGCAGTCGGCCGGCTTGCCGGAGAGATGGTTGCCGACGTTCTCGACGGTAAGCCGGTGGGAACCATCGATGCCGTCATTGCCAAGGATCTCAATGACAAGTTCGAGACCCTCATCAACAAGTCTTCGGCCGAGAAGATGGGATTGACGGTGCCGCAATCAACGCTCGATGCGGCGACCAAGATATTCCAATAACAGCATCATCCCATCGGGCGATTGGCGCCCATCGACGTCAATCGCTCCAAGCTGATGGCAGTGAACTCCCATGTCCTTGTATGAATTTCTCGGCACGCTCGAAACCGGTTTCATTTTCGCTATTGTCGCGCTCGGCGCCTATCTGACATTCAAGATACTGGACTTTCCGGATCTGACCGTGGAAGGCAGCTTTCCGTTGGGCGCCGCCGTCTGCGCCACCCTGATTGTCGGGTTCGGCGTCAATCCCTGGCTGGCCACGCTGCTTGCGGGCGGCGCCGGCTTTGCCGCCGGGTTTATTACCGCCTACCTCAATGTGCGTTTCAATATCCTGCATATTCTGGCCGGCATTCTGGTGGGCATTGCGCTCTATTCGCTCAATCTTCGCATAATGACGGGGCCCAACAAGGCGCTGCTGGGGGTCGAAACAGTCTATTCGGCATTCGAGGGCTGGGGCTATCCGGGCTACATCGTCAATCCGATCTTCCTTGGCATTCTGGTGCTGGTCATCAAATTGCTGATCGACCTTCTGCTTGCCACCGGGCTCGGCATTTCGATGCGCGCCGCCGGCGCCAACCCGGCGATGGCCGAAGCAAACGGCGTCAATGTCGGCAACATGAAGCTGTTTGGCGTCGGGCTTGCGAACTTTCTCACCGCAGTCGCCGGTGCGCTGTTTGCACAAATCTTCGGCGCGGCCGACGCCTATATGGGGATCGGCGTCATCATTGTCGGACTGGCATCGGTCATCGTCGGCATGTCGGTCCTGCCCTCCGATACGATCGCCCGCGCGACTGCGGCCTGCATCATCGGCGCGGTGCTTTACCGGCTTGCGGTGGCAGCGGCACTCAATGCCGACTTCATCGGGCTGCAGGCGTCCGATGTCCAAATGGTGACCGCAGCGCTGGTTGCTGTGGCTTTGATCGTACAGCAATCAGGACTGTCTTTCCTGAAGTTTTTCAAGAGGCGCAGCAATGATTGAACTTTCGGATGTCCATGTCACGTTCAACCCCGGAACACCGCTGGAAACCAAGGCCTTGCGTGGCATCAGCCTCAATGTTCCCGAAGGCCAGTTCCTGACCGTGATCGGTTCCAACGGCGCTGGAAAATCGACCTGCCTCAATCTCATTGCCGGCCTGTGCCGGCCTGCCAGCGGCACCGTGGCTGTCGCCGGTGACGATATTTCCGATTGGCCGATCTATCGGCGGTCGAAGTTCTTGAGCCGGGTTTTCCAGGATCCCAAGATGGGCACATGCGAGGATCTGACCATCCTCGAAAATTTCGCGCTGGCGCAGGGCCGAACCCGCCCTCGCGGGTTTCGCATGGCGGTCACCCGCACAATCAAGGACGAGGCAGCCGAGCGGCTGAAGGTGCTGGGACTCGGTCTGGAGAGCCGGCTCCACGACAAGGTCGGTCTGCTGTCGGGTGGTCAACGCCAGGCGGTGAGCCTGTTGATGGCCACGACCGGCGACACCAAGGTCTTGCTGCTCGACGAACATACTGCCGCGCTTGACCCGAAAACCGCCGGTTTCGTCCTCGAACTGACGCAGTCGATCGTTGCCGAACTGAAGCTCACGGTGGTCATGGTCACGCATTCGATGGCGCAGGCGCTGCATGTCGGCGACCGCACGGTGATGTTTCACCGCGGCCGGATTGTCACCGACATCGACGGACCGAAACGCGCGGCGATGCATGTCAACGACCTGCTCGCGTTGTTCAAGCAGGAGCAGCACGAGGAACTCAGCGACGACGCATTGTTGCTCGGCTGAGACGGGCCGGCAACCCTAGAATCTTTGAACCCAGACAGCCAAGGAAACCAGCAATGCCATGGATTGATGCCATTCCCTACGATCAGGCCGAAGGGCCGCTCAAGACCATCTATGACCGGGTCAAGGGACCTGGCAACAAGGTCGACAACATTCTCGCCATGCACAGCCTGCGTCCGCATACGCTCGAAGGTCACATGACGCTGTACAAGAATGTCCTGCACAATTCCAACAACACGGTGCCGAAATGGTTTCTTGAAACCGTCGGCGTCTGGGTGAGCGCGCTCAATCATTGCAGCTACTGCGTTGATCATCATTTTGCCGGTCTGAAACGGCTGTTGAAGGATGACGCTCGCAGCGACGAAATCCGGGCGGCAATTATCGGCCGCGCCATCAGCCGCGCGCCACTCGATGACGCTCAGAAGGAAGCCTTGCGCTACGCCGAAATACTGACGCTAGCACCCAAAAACCTGGTCCAGGCCGATGTCCAGAAGCTGCGTGAACTGGGCTACAGCGACGGCGAAATCCTCGAGATCAATCAGGTGGCGGCCTATTTCAACTATGCCAACCGGACGGTGCTTGGCCTCGGCTGTTCCACCGACGGCGAAACACTTGGCCTCTCACCCAACGATTCCAGCAAGCCCGATGACTGGAACCATGGCTAAGCGCCGCAGCCCATTCAACCGACCATTCCAAGGAGACATAGATCGATGACGGATCAAAGCGATTTTCACGTAGGCGAGCGGGCCGAGGCCGCACCCGTCCCAACCCAGTTCGAACCGTCGCCGTTTCGCAAATCCCGCCCGCCCGAGCCGCTTTACTTCGAGGTCAATGTTGTTGCCGAAGCCCACGACCGGCAGAAGAAGTCGGGCGTGGTTCAGGTCAACATTCCCGGTTTTAGCCCGGTTAAGCTGTATTGCGACGAGCAGACGCCGGTCGGAGACGACACCGCGCCGCCACCGTTGGCCTTTTTCTCCGCAGGCATCGCCTTCTGTCTGATGACACACCTGACCGATATTCTCACAGCACGGAAAATCCAGGTCGATTCCCTGCGCCTCGAACAGCGGATCCGCTTCATGACCAATCTGGGCACGATGCGCGAACTCGGTCACACCACAGATGGTCGATGCGAAAAAGTCGAGACCCATGTCATCATCGAGAGCCCCGAATCCGAAGAGAGCATCCAGGCGCTCCTGGCCGAGGCGGAAGGCGCCTGCATGGCCCATTTCGCGCTGCGCAATCCGATCCCCTGGTCAACCCGACTTGTACACAACAACCGCGAATTGATTAGTAATGAGGGCTAGTGGATTGGTTCCGTAATTTGGCAAGCGGATTGATTGAAACAGTCGTGTCCCAGCACGTTCTCTAATCGCCTTGCATGACCCAAGCCACTCGTGCTGCCCTTTATCGCCGGCATCGGTTTTCCGCTCAGTCTGCGAATGGTCGAAGATTTGCCGGTGGCGCGTGGAATCATCGTCTCGCACCAGACAGTCGGCCTTTGCGCCGCGAAATTCGGTCTCCACTTTGCCAATGAAATCCGGCGGCGTTCATCCGGAAAGCTTGGCGACAAATGGTATCTCGATGTGCTGCTGCAGAGCCGCCGTCATACCAAGGTCGCCAAACTCTGATGCGAAAGCTTCTCAAAAGACAAGGTCATGCGCCACGCGTCATGATCACCGATAAACTCCGATCCTACGGCGCGGCAAAGCGCGATATCATGCCCGACGTCGAACATCGTTCGCACAAGGGATTGAACAACCGGGCAGAGAATTCCCATCAACCGACACGACCGCGAGAGCGGATCATGAAGGGCTTCAAACCAGCCCGACATCTCCAGCGTTTCATCTCCATTCACAACCCGGTCGCCCATCTCTTCCACATTTCACGCCACGATATCCCGTCCGACCATCACCATCGATCTGATCAAGCAAAGGTTCCAGCTGCGAGGCACCGCCAGCTTCCTGATCTGTCAGGCTATGGGCAATGATCTCGCCATTGTCGGCATCAACCGCCAGGTGCAGCTTGCGCCAGCCTCGTTGGGACTTTGCCTGATGTTTTTTCCAGCCATTGGCCTGCGCCATAGATCTTCAGCCCGGTGCTATCGATCAAGATTTGAACCGGCCCGTCCGCCACGGATTGGCGGCCATTGCTTTTGCTCGATGACTTCCAGGTTCCGGCTCTCCGGCTCAGCGTGGTGTGATCGGGCACAGGCCGATCCAATCCCATCAGATCAAGCACTGAACTCACAAGCCCTTGGCTCTGGCGCCACCGCAGC
Organism: Hoeflea sp.; assembly: GCF_039975035.1. Taxonomy (GTDB): domain Bacteria; phylum Pseudomonadota; class Alphaproteobacteria; order Rhizobiales; family Rhizobiaceae; genus Hoeflea. Next base: position 6,150 of record NZ_JBDWHW010000035.1, read on the forward strand.
CCAAACACCATGCCCAGCATCAGCGTCGTTTCGTTCGCCAGGTCAGAGCGGCGAAGGTCAGCCCCGTACTCCGCCCAGTTCGGCACCTTGAACTTCATCTTACCGATGTGATGGCGGCGGGCGGCGTTATGTTTGTGCGGCATGCTGGACCAATCAAGCTATTTTCAGATCCTGGTCGCATAGATGCAAAACGCTGAAATTTGATCCGCGCACCAACGCTGTTAGCATGGGGTCACCTCAGGCTTCGCAAGGTTTCAGGCAGCCAGAGGCTGAGTTGAGGGAAGAAGATCACAATCAGCATCGCCACCATCAGGGTTGCAACAAAGGGCAGGATCGCAACGGCGACCTTCTCGAACTTGATGTTGGCGATCTGGCTTGCCACGAAGAGATTGACCCCAAGCGGCGGTGTCAGAGCCCGATCTGAAAGTTATTGAGTGATATCAGTGGGATGTGATTCCGTCGGATTGTCAAAGATTCGATGGAGGCCA
>NZ_JBDWHW010000036.1:0-2819 GCF_039975035.1 Hoeflea sp.
GCTTCGGCGGCTTGTTCGACCTGAAGGCGGCGGGGTTTTCCGATCCGGTTCTGGTTGCCGCCAATGATGGCGTCGGCACCAAGCTGAAAGTGGCGATCGAGGCCGGGATGCACGACACCGTTGGCGTCGATCTCGTCGCCATGTGTGTCAACGACCTGGTGGTCCAGGGCGCCGAACCACTGTTCTTTCTGGATTATTTCGCCACCGGCAAGCTCGATCCCGAACAGGGCGCGGCGATTGTCGGCGGGATTGCAAAGGGCTGCCTGCAGGCCGGCTGCGCGCTGATCGGCGGCGAAACCGCCGAAATGCCCGGCATGTACCGCGATGGCGACTATGATCTGGCCGGTTTTGCCGTGGGTGCTGCGGAACGCGGTCAGTTACTGCCATCGGGCACATTGGCGGAAGGCGACATCGTGCTGGGGCTGGCCTCCTCCGGGGTTCATTCCAACGGCTATTCGCTGGTGCGCCGGATCGTCGATATGAGCGGACTGAGCTACGATGCTCCCGCACCGTTCGATCCGTCCATCAGCCTCGGCGCCGCCCTGCTCGAGTCGACCCGGATTTATGTCAAATCCTTGCTTGCGGTGATCCGGGAGACCGGTGCGATCCAGGCGCTGGCGCATATCACCGGCGGCGGATTTCCCGAAAACCTGCCGCGCGTATTGCCCGAAGGTCTTGCCGCGGAGATCGACCTCGGCGCCATTTCCGCGCCGAAGGTGTTTTCATGGATCGCCAAAACCGGCGGTGTTGCACCAGAGGAAATGCTGCGCACCTTCAATTGCGGCGTCGGCATGATCGCGGTCGTCAAGCCAGAACAGGCAGATCTTGTCGCCGGCGCGCTTGAAGCGCAGGGAGAGACCGTGATCCGGCTCGGCAGACTGAGCGCGCGCCCTGAAGGTGGACCGGGTGTTTCCTACAAGGGGACACTGGCGCTGTGAGCGCTGCCCCCAAAGTCCCGGTCGCTGTGCTGATCTCCGGGCGGGGATCGAACATGGGCGCATTGATCGCGGCTTCATTGACCGCAGATTACCCGGCCAAGATCGTCTCGGTGATCTCCGACAAACCGGATGCCAAGGGGCTTGAACATGCCCGCGGCTTCGGCATTGACGCCCTGGCCATCCCGCGCTCCGACTATCCGGGCAAGGCCGATCACGAGGCGGCGGTGATCGCGGCCATCCATGCATCCGGCGCGAAAATCATCGCGCTGGCCGGGTACATGCGGTTGCTCTCCGGCGATTTCGTCAATCATTTCGCGGGCCGGATGATCAACATTCACCCGTCGCTGCTACCGGCATTCCCCGGACTTGCAACGCACGAGCGGGCGCTCGCGGCCGGGTGCCGGGTGCACGGCTGCACCGTCCATTTCGTTACCGAAGGCATGGACGAAGGCCCGATCATCGAGCAGGAGGCCGTGCGCGTCACCGGCGACGATACGCCCGAAACGCTCGCCGCCCGCGTGCTTGAGGCCGAACACCGGATCTACCCCCAGGCGCTGGCCATGCTGGCGCGCGGCGATGTCCGCATGAGCGGCGACGGGCAAACCAGATTCGGCAAGTGACCGGCAAGGCTGAAAACCTTGCCTTTTGTCAGCGCGCGCCCGGTTGCTATTTTGAACCGGATGACAGTAAAATACCTTGCCGGTACGGCTACTTATACTCTTTCCACTATGCAAGCCGCCGACAATCGCGTTCCTGGAATTTGATTGGAGACGCCATGCCTTCTCTACACGGACTGCTCGACAAAGCCATCAGCAACGGCCGTTTGACAGTGACCGACGCCAAGGGCCGGACCCATGTCTATGGCGGCAAGGAACCTGGTCCGGAAGCCGCCATCCGTTTCACCACGCCTTCTGTCGCGCGCAAGATCTTCCTCAATCCGGAACTCAAGGCCGCGGAAGCCTACATGGATGGCGAGCTGGTGATGGACGAGGGCTCGATCCATGACCTGATCCAGCTGTTTTTCGCCAACAAGCGACAGTTCGATCTCTCGCCCAGCCAGATTTTCTGGCGCGGCCTGTCACGCGGGCTCAGACGCTTCCAGCAAAACAACGCACTGTCGCGCGCTCGCGGCAATGTGCAGGTGCATTACGACATCGGCGAGGAGATCTACCGGCTGTTTCTCGACGCCGACATGCAATATTCCTGCGCCTATTTTCCCGAGGGCACCGAGACGCTCGAACAGGCGCAGACCCTGAAGAAGCGCCATATCGCCGCCAAACTGCAACTGGGCGACGGGCAACGGCTGCTCGACATCGGCTGCGGCTGGGGCGGGCTGGGGCTCTATCTGGCCCATGTCGCTGATATTGAAGTGGTGGGCGTGACCCTGTCCGAACGGCAACTGGCGGTCGCCCGGCGCCGCGCAGAGATTCTGGGGGTGAGCGACCGTGTCCGCTTCGAGCTCATCGATTATCGCGAAGTGGACGGAAAATTCGATCGCATCGTGTCGGTGGGCATGCTCGAACATGTCGGAGTGCACTACCTCAAACCCTATTTTCTCACCGTGCGCGACCGGCTCTCGCCTGACGGCGTGGCGCTGATCCATTCAATATCGAGCAAGGCGCCGCCGGGTGTTACCGGTCCGTTCCTGCGCAAATACATTTTTCCCGGCGGCTATGCGCCATCGCTGTCGGAAGCGGTCTCGGCGATTGAATTGTCCGGTCTGTGGATGCTCGATTGCGAGATCTGGCGTTGCCACTACGGTCACACGCTACGGCATTGGCGCGATCGCTTCGAGGCGCATTCGCTCATCGACAGGTACAGCTCCCACATCCGGCAGAACCGTTCGTCCATGAAGTCCGCCGCTTGCACGCGGTGCGCCTC
>NZ_JBDWHW010000037.1:0-21020 GCF_039975035.1 Hoeflea sp.
GCCCCCGCCTTGAGCCCCACCAGGACCGATTTGCGACACACGTCCCGGTATGACCTGAACTCGCCCAGCATGAGCTGCTTGACGATCCAATTTCGGATCACGGCCACCATGAATACACTCCCGTTCGCGATGCGCATGGTAAGCCAGCGATGTTAAAGATGTCCTTATGCAGCAGGGCCCAATGCGTCGCGTCAGACCGAACTCAGAATGAGCGTTTGAGCATTGCTGCTGCATGTCCGTACGGCTTGCTCCGGAAAATCAACTGCGCAAAAGCCCGGATCGAAACGCCCGGTTTTCAGACCATCTGGCCCAGGAACTCCTGCACCACCTGCCCCGGTTCGAACAGCCCCAGCCGCTTGATTTCCCATTCAAGCCGGATGCCGGAATTTTCCATGACGCGCGCGCGAACGGTTTCGCCGAGGTTCTCCAGTTCATAGCCTGAAGCCGTGCCGGTGTTGATCATGAAATTGCAGTGCATCGGCGACATCTGCGCGCCGCCCACGGTCAGCCCGCGGCAGCCGGCCCCGTCGATCACCTTCCAGGCCGAATGGCCTTCAGGGTTCTTGAAGGTCGATCCGCCGGTCTTTTCGCGGATCGGCTGCACCGTTTCGCGGTGGTGCTGCACCGCGTCCATGGCTTCGCGGATCTCGGCCTTGTCAGCGGGTGTGCCCTCGAAGATGGCACGGGTGAAGATCAGATCGCCCGGTGCGGACGAATGGCGGTAGGCATACCCCATGTCGGCATTGGAAAGCACATGGCGTCCGCCCTTGCGGTCAACGGCGTGAACCTCGACGACGCGCTCGCGGGTTTCCACGCCATTGGCGCCGGCGTTCATGCGCAGTGCGCCGCCTATGGCCCCGGGGATGCCGTGATAGAAATGAAATCCGCCAAGCCCGACCTCAAGCGCCAAGGCCGCCAGATGCTTGTCCGGACAGGCTGCACCTGCCGAAAGCCGCGTGTCTGAGATCTGCTCGGCCTGGCCAAAGCCTTTGGCCGAAAGCCGGATTACCACACCGGGGATGCCGCCGTCACGAACCAGCAGGTTGGAGCCGATGCCAACCGGCAGAACCGGGATCTCCCCCGGCAGCGCGGCAAGAAAAATTGCCAGATCATCCTCGTCAGCGGGTTGAAACAACAACTCCGCCGGCCCACCAGTGCGGAACCAGGTAATCTTCGACATGTCGGAATTGGGCGTCAGCCGGCCGCGCACGCCGTCGAGCTTGTCCTTGAGCGACGCCAGCAGCTTTTCACCATCGACCTGCAGCGGCTTCATGCATCCCCCCCGTGATCAGGCGCGGGCTTGAGCGCATTGAGCTCCTTGGGCAACTGGTTGGCCCATTGCGTGATGGTGCCTGCGCCGAGACAAACGACATAGTCGCCCGGCTTGGCGATCTCGGCGATCAACGGCGCCAGCGCCGACGGGCCGTCGATCAGCCGGGCGTCACGGTGGCCGCCGGCTTTCATGCTGAAGACCAGCGCCGCCGAATTGATGCCCTCGATCGGCTCTTCGCCGGCGGCATAGACCGGAGCCATGATCACCGTGTTGGCGTCGTTGAAACAGCCGGCGAAATCGTCAAACAGGCTTTCGAGCCGCGTATAGCGGTGCGGCTGGGCCACCGCGATCACCCGGCCCTGACAGGCATCGCGGGCAGCCGAAAGCACCGCCTTGATCTCGACCGGGTGGTGGCCGTAATCATCAAAAATCTCGACGCCATTCCAGCTTCCGGTGTTGGTAAATCGGCGTTTCACCCCGCCAAACTGACCAAGCCCCTTGGCGATCTGCTCCGGCGAAAGCCCCAGTTCAAAGGCCACGGTAATCGCGGCCACGGCATTGGAGACATTGTGCTTGCCCGGCATCGGCAGCCGCAGATCCTTCAGCTCAACCGAAGCCCCGGTCTTGCGGCTGTGGATCACCACATCGAACACCGAGACCGCTCCGTCCATGCGATGGTTGAAATAGCGCACATCCGATTGCGGATTTTCGCCATAGGTGATGACCCGACGGTCCTCGATGCGTGAAACCAGTGCCTGCACTTCCGGGTGGTCGAGGCACATCACGCCAAATCCGTAAAACGGCACATTCTCGACGAACTGCCTGAACGCCAGGCGCACCGCGTCAAACGTGCCGTAGTGGTCAAGATGCTCGGGATCGATATTGGTGATGACGGCAATGTCGGCGGGCAGTTTGAGGAAGGTGCCGTCGCTCTCGTCGGCCTCCACCACCATCCATTCGCCCTCGCCCATGCGGGCATTGGTGCCATAGGCGTTGATGATGCCGCCATTGATCACGGTGGGGTCCAGTCCGCCGGCTTCGAGAAGCGTCGCCACCATCGAGGTCGTGGTGGTCTTGCCGTGGGTACCGCCAATGGCAATGGCATTGCGGAAACGCATCAGCTCGGCCAGCATTTCAGCCCGGCGCACCACCGGCAGCAGGCGCTCGCGCGCCGCTATCAATTCAGGATTGTTCTTCTTGATCGCGGTCGAGACCACCACCACCTCGGCGTCTCCGAGATTGGCCGCCGAATGGCCGATATGCACCTCGATGCCCTTGTCGCGCAGCCGCTGCACATTGGCGCTGTCGGATTGGTCAGACCCCTGCACCTTGTAGCCGAGATTGTTGAGCACCTCAGCAATGCCGCTCATGCCGATGCCGCCAATGCCGACAAAATGAACAAGGCCTATGGTTTGCGGCATTTTCATGCGGGAGTGCTCCTGAATTGCTCGATGCTGACACCTTCCGCAATAGCTTCTGCAAGATTGGCAAGCAAGCGCGCGGCGTCGGGTTTTCCGGTGGCCTGGGCGGCGGCGGCGGTGGCGGCAAGGCCGGCAGGATCGGTCATGCGGTCGGCGATCATGTCCGACAGGACCTGCGGGCTAAGCTCCGATTGCCTGACAACGCTGGCCCCGCCCTTTGCCATCAGCGCCTGCGCATTGGCAGCCTGATCATGATCGAGCGCATAGGGATAAGGCACCAGAATGGCCGAGCGGCCGATCACGGCAATTTCCGAGACGGTCGAGGCACCGGAGCGCGAAATCACCAGATGCGCCGCTCCGATGCGCGCCGCCATGTCGGTGAAGAACGGCGAGACCTCGGCCTTGACGCCCAGCTCCTGAAGCCGCGCCCTGACATGCGGTTCGTCTTCGGCCCGCGCCTGCTGGGTGAGCACCAGCCGCGCCCTCAGCGGATCAGGCAACAGCGCGATGGCCGCGGGGATCGCATCGGAGAAAAACTGCGCGCCCTGGCTGCCGCCGAACACCACCAGCCGGAACGGTTCGACTTCCATTGAGGGGACATAGGGAATCGCCGCCGCCGCGATGACTTCGGGACGCACCGGATTGCCGGTGATCACGGTCTTGGCGGCATGAGCACCCTTGCCCTCGGGCAGAAAGCCGCCGGCAATCACCTTGACGCGCGATGCCAGCGCCTTGTTGGCGCGTCCCATCACCGCATTCTGTTCGTGCAGCATCGACGGAATTCCGGCATTCGACGCCGCAATCAGCGGTGGAATGGTCGGATACCCGCCAAAGCCGACCACCGCGTCAGGTCTGATCCTGCGCAACAGCCTGCCGGCTTCACGCACGCCCTGAAACAGCGTCCACAATGACCTGATCACCTTGACCGGGTTCTTCGAGCCGATGGTGGCCGAGCGGACGATGTGGATTTCGGACGCGGGAAATTTTCCAGCAAAGCGTTCGGCGCGTTTGTCGGTGACCAGGTGCACCCGGTGACCGCGCGCGGAGAGTTCATGCGCCAGCGCTTCGGCCGGGAACAGATGTCCGCCGGTGCCACCGGCCGACAGCAGGAAGAGTTTGCTTTCAGCCATGATGCTATTCCGCCGCCACACTTGCCGCCGGCCGGTAGATGGCGCGCGGCTTGGCCCGGCTTTCCGGCCGCCGCCGGGTCAGCGCCAGCATGAAGCCCGCGGTGATGGCAACCGCGATCATCGATGATCCGCCATAGGAGATCAGCGGCAGTGTCATGCCCTTGGCCGGCAGCAACTCGAGATTGACGCCGATATTGATGAAGGACTGAAACCCGATCAGCAGCGAAAGCCCCGCCACCGACAGCCGGGTAAAGTCATCGTGCTCACGACCGGCGCGCATAAGTCCGCGAATGACAATGAACCCGAACAGCATCACCAGAACCATGCAGAAGATGATGCCGAATTCCTCGGCCGCGACGGAGAAGACAAAATCGGTGTGACTGTCGGGCAGGATACGCTTGATGGTGCCCTCGCCCGGGCCCTGACCCAGCCAGTCGCCCCGGATAATCGCCTCGCGCGCGGTGTCGACCTGGAAGCTGTCGCCCTCTCCGAAGAGAAAGCCGTTGATGCGGTCGGCCACGTGCGGAAACATGAGATAGGCGGAGACGGCGCCGCTTACCGCGACCCCGCCCAGAAGCACGATCCAGATCCACGACATGCCCGCCATGAAGAACATGCCGCCCCAGACCGCGGCCGTCAGCATGGTCTGGCCCAGATCGGGTTGCGCCACCAGCAGCGCTGCGACAATGCCGAACAGGATGATGGCGAACAGGTTGCCGGGGATTTCGGGATGCCGCGACCGTTCCGAAAACAGCCACGCACAGATGATGACGAACGCCGGCTTCATGAACTCCGACGGCTGGACCGATGTTCCCAGTATCGAAATCCAGCGCCGCGAGCCCTTGACCTCGACACCGAAAAACAGCGCCAGAACCATCATGGCGATCGAACCGGCCAAGAGAATCAGCGCCGAACGCCGCACCTGCCGCGGGCTTAGAAACGACACCCCGACCATCACCACCAGGGCCGGAATCAGAAAAAATCCGTGCCGCGTGACAAAATGAAAACTGTCGAGTCCCAGCCGTTCGGCGACGGCGGGACTGGCCGCGAAGGACAGCATCAGCCCGATCCCCATAAGCCCGATGAAAACCGCCAGAAAAAGGCGGTCGATGGTCCAGAACCAGTCGGCGACCAACCCGCGTTCAACCCGGCTAACCATGCTGTTCTCCATTGTTTTGAACATCGACGAGCATGTGATTACCATCCAGACCCGACACCAGGCTTACGAACGCGTCGCCGCGAACCTCGAAATTCCGGTACTGATCGAAACTGGCGCAGGCCGGCGACAACAGCACCACCGGCATCTCCGCCGCATCTTCCGCCGCATCCCTTGCCGCAGCACGGACCGCGTTGTCGAGCGTGCCGGAGATCTCGAAGGGCGCATGGGCGCCAATACTCGCCGCAAAACCCGCCGCCGCTTCGCCGATCAGATAAGCCTTGGCGATGCGGTCGAACAAAGGCTCGAGTGCAGCAATTCCGCCTTCTTTCGGCAATCCTCCGGCAATCCAGTAGATCCGCTCGTAACTCTTGAGCGCGGGCGCCGCGGCTTCGGCGTTGGTGGCCTTGGAATCATTGACAAAGACAACCCGGCCCTTCCGCGCCACCGGCTGCATCCGGTGCTTGAGGCCGGGAAAGGTGGCAAGACCGGCGCGGATCTCGTCATCGCTCAGCCCGACGGTCCGGCAGGCGGCGATCGCGGCGGCGGCATTTTGCGCGTTGTGCGCGCCGCGCAGGGTCGCAACAGCGCCCAGATCAGCCAGGTCGATGGCCACGCCGTCCTTCGCCTCACGGATCATCGCCCGGTTCGCGAACAAGCCATGCGTAAGAGCTTGATCCTTCGAGATCCGAACGACCCTTCGGCCCTGGCTTTCCAGCAGGTCGGCAATGCCGCTGCACCAGTCGTCGTCTACCCCGATGATGGCGACATCGCTTCGTTCCACGAGCCGTGCCTTGATCGCGGCGTAATGCTCCATCGAACCATGCCGGTCGAGATGATCGGGGGTGAGATTGAGAAGCAGTCCGGCGCTCGGGTCGAGCGAAGGCGCCAGATCGATCTGATAGGACGAGCACTCGACAACATGCACCCGGTTTGGCGCGGCCGGCGCCAGTGTGAGAACCGCCGTGCCGATATTGCCGCCAAGCTGGGCATCGCGGCCGCTGTGGGCGATCAGATGCGCGATCAGCGCGGTCGTGGTCGATTTGCCGTTGGTCCCGGTAATCGCGATGAACGGGCTGCCCGGCGCATGCGCCCGCCGCTCGCGCGCGAAAATTTCGACGTCGCCGATGATTTCGACATTGTGGGCGTTGGCGAGGTCGACTGTCCAGTGCGGCTTGGGGTGGGTCAGCGGCACGCCCGGCGACAAGACCAGCGTCTGTTGCACCGACCAGTCGACGTCTCGAAGATCACCGACGGTGAGCCCGGCGGCGCGGGCTGCCTCGACCTGGGCCGGATTGTCGTCCCATGACACGATATCGGCGCCGCCGGCGGCCAGCGACCGCGCTGTGGCGAGGCCGGATCCGCCCAGCCCGAAAAGCGCCACCCGTCGTCCGCCAAATGTGGATGCCGGAATCATCGACTACCTCAATTTCAGCGTCGCGAGGCCGATCATCGCCAGCCCGACCGAGATGATCCAGAACCGCACCACGACCTGGCTCTCGGTCCAGCCGAGTTTCTCGAAATGATGGTGGATCGGCGCCATCAGGAACACCCGCTTGCCGGTCAGCTTGAACGAGGCGACCTGGATGATCACCGACAACGCTTCGATGACAAACAGGCCGCCGATGATGGCCATGACAATCTCGTGCTTGGTCGCAACCGCCACGGTGCCGATCAGCCCACCCAGCGCCAGCGAACCGGTGTCACCCATGAAGATCGCCGCAGGCGGTGCATTGAACCACAAAAAGCCCAGTCCTGCGCCGATGACGGCACCAAGGATCACCGCCAGTTCACCGGTGCCGGGCACGAAATGGATCTGCAGGTAATTGGCAAACACCGCATTGCCGGCGAGATAGGCGATCGCCCCGAACGAGGCTGCCGCGATCATCACCGGAACGATGGCCAGCCCGTCCAGCCCATCGGTGAGGTTGACCGCATTGCCCGCCGAGACGATCACGAACGCACCGAAGAAGATGAAGAACCATCCCAGATCGAGCAGCAGGTCCTTGAAAAACGGAAACGCCACGGAGGATCCGAAGGCCGATCCATTGACGGTGGAGGCAGCCATCGAGGCCTGCATGATGAAAAACACCGCCACTCCCGCGATCAGGAATTCAAATCCGAGCCGGGCCTTGCCGGAAAATCCCTTGTCGGTCTGTTTGGTGACCTTGAGATAGTCGTCGTAAAATCCGATCGCGCCGAAACCGAGCGTCACCAGAAGCGTTGTGACGACATAGACGCTCGACAGGTCGGCCCACAGCAGCGACGAACCGACGATGCCCGCCAGGATCATCAACCCGCCCATGGTCGGCGTGCCGGCTTTGAGGAAATGGGTCTGAGGTCCATCTGCCCGGATTGGCTGTCCCCGGCCCTGCCGCAGCCGCAAAGACGCGATGATTCGCGGTCCGAACAGAAACACAATCAGCGCAGAGGTAAACATCGCCGCCCCGGTTCGGAAGGTGATGTATCTGAAAAGATTAAAAAACTGGACCTCGTCCGCCAGATCCACCAACCAGATAAGCATAAATTTCGGTCTCCTAGCGCCGTTAGCTTTGAGTGCTGCTGTCAGACAGCGCCGGATACTTGTCAAGCAACGCCTTGACGATGCGCCCGAAGCCGATGCCGAGCGATGACTTGACCATCACCGCATCCCCGTCCCTGAGATTTGATTTGAGATAGTCCGCCAGGCCGTCCGCGTCATCGCGGTAGACCGTTTCAATGTCCGATCCCAGTTCGTCCTTGAGCGCCAGCATTTCCGGGCCGGCGAGACACACCAGATCGGCCCTGGCCTGACGCAATGGTCCGGCCAGATCGCGATGCACACGGTCTGAAAAGCGTCCCATTTCCAGCATGTCGCCGAGCACGGCGATGCGGCGTCCGCCATCGCCTACCGGCGTATCGCGCAGCACTTCGAACGCCGCGCGCATCGAGGCGGGATTGGCGTTGTAGCTTTCATCGATCAGCACAAAGCTGCCGCCATCGATCTTCAGCCTGTGACGCGCACCGCGTCCTTTTTCGGCCGACATCCCGGCCAGCGCATGGATAGCCTTGCCCAGATCCGCGCCAACCAGGTGCACGGCACCGATCACTGCGAGCGCGTTCTGCACCAGATGCCGCCCCGGCGCGCCGATCCTGACGTCGAACTTCTCGCTGCGGATGCCGACGGTGATCGTCGAGCAATCGGGCAACAACTGGCAATCAAGCAGGCGGTAGTTGGCCTTGGCGTTTTCTCCGAAGGAATAGACCTGCTTGAGCCCCACCTCTCCGGCATGCTTTTTCAGCCAGCCATATTTTTCATTGTCACGATTGAGAAGAAGATACCCATCCTTGCCAAGCCCCTCCATGATCTCCGCCTTGGCGGCGGCAATCTCACCGAGATTTTTGAAATTTCCCATATGCGCCGCCGCAATCGTGGTGATGACCGCCACATGCGGGCCAACCATCTTAACCAGCGGGCGAATCTCGTCGGCATGGTTCATGCCGATCTCGAACACGCCGAAGGCCGCCGTGGCGGGCATCCTGGCCAGCGTCAGCGGCACGCCCCAGTGATTGTTGAACGAGGCTGCAGAGGCATGCACCTCTCCGCTTTCGGCAAGCGCCCGGCGCAGCATTTCCTTGCTGGACGTCTTGCCCACCGAACCGGTGATGGCGATGATTTTTGCTTCGGACCTGGCGCGCGACGCACGCCCGAGGTCCTCGAGAGCGGCCAGCACGTCGTTGACCACGATCATCGGCGCGGTGACCCGGCCAAGTGCCGGAAGCTTGGATTCGGCCACGACCAGCAGGCTGGCGCCATTCGCCACGGCGACGCTGGCAAAATCATGGCCATCGAACCTGTCGCCCTTGATCGCGAAGAAGGCTTCTCCCTCGCCAACAGTCCGGCTGTCGATCGAGATCCCGGTGATGCCTTCGGGCATGACGCCGAGCGGACGCCCGCCCATGGCTTCGATCATGTCTTGAGAGGTCCACAACAGGCTCATGCCTTCAGCTCCTCCAGTCCCTTGCGGATTTCCGCGCGATCGGAAAACGGCAGCACCTTGCCCCCGATCGTCTGTCCTTCCTCGTGCCCCTTGCCCGCCACGATCAGCGTATCGCCGGCCTTGAGCATGCCGAGCGCCTGCTTGATCGCCTCGGCGCGGTCGCCGATCTCGGTCGCGCCGGGGGCTGCGGTCATGATCTCGGCACGGATGGCCGCAGGCGCTTCCGAGCGCGGATTGTCGTCGGTGACGATCACCACATCGGCAAGCTCGGAGGCAATGGCGCCCATGATCGGTCGTTTGCCGCGATCCCGGTCGCCGCCGCAGCCAAACACCACGATCACCCGTCCGGTGGTGAATGGCCGAACTGCCTCCAGCACATTCTGCAAGGCTTCCGGCTTGTGCGCATAATCGACGTAAGCCGGCGCGCCTTCGGCGGTCGACCCGACCAGTTCAAGCCGGCCCGAAGCGCCGGTGAGATGCTCCAGCGCCTCCATCACCTGATCCGCCGATGTGCCGGTCGCTATCGCCATGCCGGCGGCGACAAGTGCGTTGGAAAACTGGAAATCGCCGGCCAGCGGCAGATGCACCTCGAAAATCCTGCCATCCAGATGGACTTCCGCGATTTGCTTGTGGCGCAGGTGCTCGACCCGCTTGAGGCTGAGAAAACCGCCCTTGCGGCCAACCGTCAGCACCTGGGCGCCGGCCCGTTCGGCAACCTCGACGGCGCGTTCGGACCAGGGATCATCGGCAAAGATCACCGCTGGCGCGCCTTTCGGCAACAAGGTATCGAACAACCGCATCTTGGCGGCCATGTAGCCGTCCATGCCGGAATGATAATCCAGATGATCGCGGCCCAGATTGGTAAAACCCGCAACGCTGAGCGCCACGCCGTCAAGCCGGCGCTGGTCAAGCCCGTGGCTGGATGCTTCCATCGCCGCATGGGTGACACCGCCGCTGGCGAGTTCGGCAAGAAGCCGGTGAAGCGACACCGGGTCGGGTGTCGTCAGTGTGCCGTAATCGATCCGGCCCGGCGCCACCACCCCGGTGGTGCCGATCATCGCCGCCTGCTCGCCAGCATGTGCCCAGACCTGACGCAGGAACGAGGCGACTGATGTCTTGCCCGCCGTGCCGGTCACCGCGCCGATCACCCGCGGCTGCGGCCCGAAGAAGGCGGCGGCCATGCGCGCCAGCGCAAGCCGTGGGTCTTCGGATCTGAGCACCGGAATCGTGAGATCCGCAAGCTCGGCGCCAAATGCGGCGACAATGGCGCCTGCGCCCCTGGAGGCGGCCTCGACAGCAAAACGTGCACCATCGGTTTTCACGCCTGACAGGGCGAAGAACACATTGCCCGGTTCAACCGCCCGGCTGTCGGCGATCAGCCCGGTCACGGGCATGTCGAACTCCATCGGGGCCGGAGCTGAGAAGGTCTGTGGCGGCAGGGCTGCAATCAGCGCGGACAGTTTCATGAAATTCCCTGGTCTCTCGTAATGGCGGCGGCTGCCGTTTTGAGTGTGTCCGGCGATGCCGTGCCCGCAACTTGTGTTTTCAGTATGACAAGGACAGTTCCTGTGAACCGTTTCCAAATCGCGGTTTGACTCCGAGAAAACCTGCCGAACGGCGAATGATGGCGCTGACCATGGGTGCGGCGTTGAGACCGGCGGTGGCGGAGGATTTTCCTTCCTCCGGCTTGGGCTCATCGATCACCACCAGCACGACATAATCCGGATTGTCGATTGGAAATGCCGACACGAAGGCGTTGAAGCGCACCGCCGAGGAGTAGCGGCCATTGACCACTTTTTCAGCCGTGCCGGTCTTGCCGCCGACATGGAAGCCTTCAACCTCGGCCCGACGGCCCGATCCCTTGGCGACATTCATCTCCATCAGGTCGCGCATGCTCTTGCTGGTCGATGGCTGGATGACCCGCACGGCGACCTTGTCCGCCTCCTCGGCGGTTCGCGGCATGAAGGTAGGTTCGATCAGCTTGCCGCCATTCATCAGCGCCGCCGCCGCCACCGCCGTTTGCAGTGGCGTGGTAGCCACGCCATGACCGAATGAAATGGTCACCGAGTTGATTTTCTTCCAGACCGACGGCTGGGTCGGGGTTGCCACTTCCGGCAATTCCGTCTGCATCCGCGACAGCAGTCCGAGCCGGGTGAGAAACTCCTGATGTCCTTCGATGCCGACCATGTCGGCAATTCGCGCCGAGCCGATATTGGAGGAGTAGATGAACACCTCCGGCACCGTCAGCATCCGGTTCTTGCCATGGAAATCCCGGATGGTGAACCCGCCGATGCGAATCGAGCCGCGGGCGTCGATTTCGTCGGTCAGCTTGATCTGGCCCGAATCCAGGCCCATCGCTGTAGTGAACACCTTGAAGGTGGAGCCCATTTCATACGTGCCCGCCGACATTCGGTTGAGCCGGTCTTTCTGAAGCGCTTCGACCGGGTTGTTGGGATCGTAATCGGGTAGCGAGGACATGCCGATGACTTCGCCGGTATGAATGTTGAGCACCACCCCGGCGGCGGCAATCGCCTTGTAGCGGTCCATGGCGGCGGCAAGCTCGTCGCGCAGCACGTGCTGAACCCTCAAGTCGAGTGACAGCTTCACCGGATTCATGTCTTCATTGACCGTCAAACCGGCTGCGGCAAGGTCGCCGAGCCCCTGCCCGTCGATGTATTTCTCCATCCCCGCGATGCCGCGGTTGTCGATGTTGACATGACCGACCACATGCGAGGCGGTGGGGCCACCGGGATAAAACCGCCGCGTTTCCGGCCTGAAACCGATGCCCGGGATGCCAAGCGACAGGATCTGGCTTTGCTGCTTGGGAGTGAGCTGGCGCCTGAGCCACTGAAATCTGGAATTTGACGACAATTTGCGGTGGATGCCGCGCATGTCGAGATCGGGAAGCACGGTGGCGAGCAACTCGATCGCCTCATCCGCATCGATGATCTTGTTGGGTTCGGCAAACAGCGACACCGTGCGAATGTCGGTGGCCAGCACTTCGCCGTTGCGGTCGAGAAGATCCGGACGCGAAACCAGCAACTGGTCGGGGCGCGCGATGGAAGACACCGTTTCGGGAGACCGCAATCCGTACTGCACCAGCCGCCCGCCAATGATGGCGTAGAATACCCCGAAACAGGCGATGGCGATGATCATGCGGTTCTTCGCCTGGGCGCCTTGCGCCTTGCGCACGCCTTCGAAGCCGTGCTGTGAAGCGCTGCGGGTCCCGGCCTGACCGGCCAACGGGTTGATGCCCGTCAGGATTGTTCTCAAGCTTTTCATGGTCTCACCGATCCCGTTGTCAAACTCGCATCGGTTCTGTTTTCTGCCACTTCAGCTTCGAAATCGCTGGCGCGGCCAGGCAATTCGTCGGGTTGGGCCATTTGCGTGGGTTCGATCGGCTTCAAGCCGAGCTCCGCTTCAAATGCCGTTGACAACCGCTGCAGGCGCGAGGGCTGGTTGAGCAGGCTCCAGTCAGCTTCCAGAAGGTCGATGGTTTCTTCCTGCAGCTTGATTTTGGCCTGAAGCTCGCGCACCTGCTCGAGCTTGTTCTCGGCGGCATGCTTGATCTGGTAGGTGACGGTGGCTGCCGCGATCATCGCGCCGACCAGCACCAAATCGAGTGTTCGCAACATGGCTTAGCCTCCTAGCGCCGCAAGTGCGGCGAGATTGGGGACGGGAAGGATGTCGTGACTGACCTTGCCGGCGGGCGCATTCGACCGCAAACCGGCCCGCAGCTTGGCTGAGCGTGCACGCGGATTGGACGTGCATTCGGCCTCACCGGCTGTCACCGGCTGCTTGCCGATCAGCGTGAAGGTGGCCGCGCGCTGGGCCACCATCGGCAAATGACGAGAACCCGACACCTTGCCGGCACGGTCCTGGAAAAAGCGCTTGACGATCCGGTCTTCAAGCGAATGGAAGCTCACCACCACCAGCCGTCCGCCTGGCTTGAGCGCCCGCTCGGCAGCAAACAGCGTATCGGCCAGTTCACCGAGTTCGTCGTTGACATAGGTCCTGAGCGCCTGGAACACTCTTGTGGCCGGATGAATCTTGTCCTGCGGCCGCCGTGGCGAGACCTTCTCGATCAGCCCGGCCAGTTGCCGCGTGGTCTCAAACGGGGCTTTCTGCCGTTCGGCCTCGATGGCGCGGGCAATGCGGCCGGCATGGCGTTCCTCGCCGAGAATTCCGAAAATCCGGGTCATGTCTGACGGCTTGGCGCGGTTGACCACATCGGCAGCGCTGACGCCCGATTGCGCCATGCGCATGTCGAGAGGACCATCGCGCATGAACGAAAAGCCGCGCTCGGCCTCGTCGATCTGCATCGAGGAGACGCCGATATCCAGCACCACGCCGTCAAGACTGGCTTCCTCGACGTGGTCAAGCAGGGAAGAAAAGCGGTCATGAATAAGCGCAAGTTTGCCGCCCGAAGCCTCAACCATCGCCGCACCCGCGGCAATCGCGTCGGGATCGCGGTCAAAACCGACCACCTCCGCCCCGGTCTCGAGAATGGCGGCCGTATAACCGCCCGCCCCGAACGTGCCGTCGACGATGGTCTCCCCGGCTACAGGCGCAAGCGCGCCCATGACCTCGCGCAGAAGAACCGGAATGTGACGGACAGGTCCGCCTTGGGCGTCAGTCTCTCCATCGCCCATGTCCGCCGCCATTCCGTTTCTCCATCCTTTGCGAACGGTCAGGAACTGGCCGTCCGTTCTTTCCGGGCGCGCGACTGCATTTCCTCGAATGCCGCCGGTTCCCAGAGCTGAAAATGATCCCCCCGCCCCGCGAACGTCACCTTGTCGGTGATGCCCGTGAAATCGCGGATGAAATCCGTCACCAGAAGCCGTCCCTCGCCGTCGAGCTTCATGAACACCCCGCCGCCATGAATGAGCAGCGACATCTTGTTGGCTTCCGCCGAGAACGGATCCTGCGATCCGATCATCCGCTCGAAGCGCTCGAGCACTTCCGGTCCGGCCATCGAGACCGCCGGAAACACGAAATCCTGCCAGGCGTAGAGCTCTTCGACCGCCGAGCGCGCCAGCACGGCGCGAAACATCGATGGCACGGAAACCCGCCCCTTCGCATCGATCCTGTTTGTCGCATTCGACAGGAACCGGTTCATGACTCTGTACCGCCGCTTCCGCCTTGTGATTCCACGCCATCGATCCCCCGCTTTGCCACCGTTCTTTCGCGCACAGGATTCCAAAGGCAGCGTTTGCCGCCTTGACGGGTCCGGTCGGGAACCGCGGTCCAAATGGAGATGAAACGGCGGGTGCCCGCCTGCTGATCTTGGGCATTTGGGATAACATGGGCCACCATGGGCGTCAATGGGAACCACTCCCATCTCGACCGTGAGTTTGTCCCGTTAATATCCTGTCAAGATTAACGAAGGGTTAGGAAATGCGGACAGGGAGTGAGTGAGAACACCGTTCGGACACAATGGCGGCGGCTGGGAAGTTGCGTGTTCCAAAACAGCCTTTGGACATTTGATTTAACGCACGAAGAATGTTCTACCGCATCAAGGCCACTGCATTGGTCCGATAAGGTTCGATCTGAAGGGTTTTGCAGCAACCACAGCGTCACCCTCGGGCACACCGATCCATCTGGGCTGATCGCGTCATGAGATATCCAGCCGATTCACGCGTTTCGGGCCCATTTCGCCTGAAACCACTTCAAATAAGCTTCCAGAATTAACCTAGATTAATGTTTTTGGAATCAACTGGGCTATAAGACCACGATGACGATGCAAAAAGGCACCAATCTGCGGACAAGATTGAAATCCGACACGGTGTCTGCGCACAACCGTGTCGATGCAGTCATGTCCGGGTATGATCTGACCATGGCGTGCGGACTTGCACGGTTTCTCCAGATCCATCAGACAGCCCTGCAACAAACCATGCCCATGCTTCGGCAAAGTGGCCATGATTTCGAGCCGCTGCCAGCCTTGATCGAGGCGGACCTGGCAGCACTCGGCCACAAACCTGTCAGCGCACCGCCGCTGCCAGGGGGGCAACTGGACGGCGACCCGCTCGGCTACGCTTATGTCGTCGCCGGATCGCACATGGGATCAAAGATCCTCAACAAGCGGCGCTTGCGTTCCAGCGATGCAAATGTGCTGCGCGCCGGCCGGTACCTCATCCGCGAGGACGCCGGTTTGACATGGCGGTCTCTCATGGCACAATTGGAGGGTCTTGAAGCCAAGGGCGAGGCACAGGATCTCGTCGTGGCAGGCGCACTTACCTGTTTTCGGTGTTTCGAAAACGCTGCTTTGACTGAAGGTAACGCATGACCCACGCGAAAACCGTCACTCCCGTCAAAGCTGTCGATCTGTCCAATTGCGATCGCGAGCCAATTCACGTTCTGGGCAAGGTACAGTCATTTGGCGCTCTGATTTCCGTGTCTTCGGATTGGTTCGTCAACCACGCCTCTAGCAACATTGATCAATTCATCGATGGCGTGGACGCCGAAGACCTGGTCGGCCGGCCGCTGAGCGATATACTCGACGCCGATGCAATCCACGACATCCGTTCGAAATTGCAGCAGCTCGGCAGCCCCGATGCGGTCCAGCGGCTGTTCGAATGCCGGTTGACCAAGAGCCCCGATCTGTTCGACCTGGCGCTGCACATTTCGGGGCGGTCTGTCGTCATCGAGATCGAACGCCATGAGGCAAGGAGCAAGACTGACCAGACGTCCTATGTGCGGCCGATGGTAGACCGCATCGCCAAGGCCAGTTCGGTGGAACAATTGTGCAAGGTCGCTGCACGCCAGGTTCGGGCACTGACCGGATTTGACCGGGTCATGGTCTACCAGTTCCAGCCTGATGGCAGCGGCCGGGTGATTGCCGAGGCGCTGACCACGGGCATGGACTCATTCAAGGGGCTGCACTACCCGGCATCCGACATTCCCAGTCAGGCCCGGCAGCTCTACAAGCGGAGCCTGCTGAGGATCATCAGCGACGTCGGCGACGAAGGCTGGGAAATCCATCCGGCGATCAGTCCTTCGGGGGAGCCGCTCGATCTTTCACTCAGCTCGACCCGCGCCGTCTCTCCGATTCACCTGGAATATTTGCGCAACATGGGCGTTGCCGCCTCGATGTCGATCTCCATTCTCAAGCGCGGCGAATTGTGGGGTCTGTTTGCCTGCCATCACAACAGCCCGCGCACCCTTCCTTACGATACCCGCACCGCTGCCGAATTGTTCGGCCAGATGTTCTCTTTCATGCTTGATCAGATGGAAGGCGACGTGGAGCGCGCCGAACGGGCCCGGGGCCAGGCGCTTCATGACCGGCTGATGACGCAACTGGCGGATGGTGCCAAGATCGAAGAAAATTTCGATGTGATCGCTGCGGCGATTCAGGAAGCCATTCCGTTTGACGGCGCAGTCGGCTGGATCAGGGGGAAATTCTTTAGTCAGGGATCGACCCCGTCAGCAGATGAGTTTGATGGCCTGGCCAGGTTCCTCAACACCACCGCGCCGGGAACCATTTTCAACACCGACAATCTGGCCAAGGTCTATCAACCGGCAACCGAATTCGCCGACCGGGCAGCCGGGCTTTTGGCCTTGCCGGTGTCGCGTTCGCCGCGCGATTACATCGTGCTGTTTCGCAGCGAGATCGCAAAGAATGTTTCCTGGGCAGGAAACCCGGAAAAGCCGATGAGCCTCGGGCCGAACGGCGCAAGACTCACGCCCCGCAAGAGTTTCGAGACCTGGCGCGAGGTTGTCCGCAACCAAAGCGCTCGCTGGACGTCGACCGAGGTCTATGCCGCCGAGGCCTTGCGCGTGACATTGCTTGAAGTGGTGCTGCGCATGAGCGACGCCAGCTTGAGAGAGCAGAGCCAGGCCCATGACCGCCAGGAGATCCTGATTTCCGAACTGAATCACCGGGTTCGCAATATTCTCAATCTGATCAGGGGGCTGGTCAATCAAAGCAAGAGCGAAGCGCGCAGCGTTTCCGAATTCACCGAAGTGGTCGGCGGCCGGATCCACGCTCTGGCACGCGCCCATGACCAGATCACCCGCAAGAACTGGAACCCGGCGTCAGCGCACGAACTGATCGCGCTTGAGGTCGAGGCCTATCTGGATGGCAACGCCGACCGGGTCCGGATCGAAGGCGTTGATGTGCTGCTCGAACCCGGCGCATTTACCACTTTCGCGCTGGTGGCTCACGAAATGATCACCAACTCCGCCAAATACGGCGCGCTCAGCAATCAGCACGGATCGCTGGAAATCACGACCACACATGAAGCTGACGGGCATTTTCACATACGCTGGATCGAGACCGGCGGACCGCCGATCACCAGTCCGCCATCGCGCCGCGGCTTCGGCAGCACGATTATCGAAAAATCGATTCCTTTCGAACTCAAGGGAACCGCGCTATTGCGCTTCGAGCCCACCGGGTTGAAGGCTGATTTCACAATCCCCGCAGCTTATGTCGCGGCGATCAAGCTGCCGAACAGGCCCGACAGCGCGACCAGTCCGATACGAGGCGGCGTGTCCATTCCGCAGCTTGATTGCAATGTCCTCATCGTCGAAGACAACATGATCATCGGGCTCGATGCCGAAGAATTCGTGCGCGAACTCGGCGCGCGGTCGGTCCATGTCGTATCCGATGTCAGCGACGCGATGGCCATCGTCAAGAGTACCGAACTCGGCTTCGCGCTTCTGGATGTTAATCTGGGAAGCGAGACCAGCGAGAGCGTGGCAGTTGCCCTGCAAGCCCGCTCGGTCGCATTCGCTTTTGCGACCGGCTATGGCGATCAGACCAGCCTTCTCGAGCGGTTCCCAAACGCCCTGGTGGTGCAAAAACCCTATTCCAAGGCGGACATTGTCCAGGCATTGAGCGGCCTTCGCGATGACAGGGAATAGTCGCCAAGGCTCACCTGACGAACACGGATATTTTAGAGCACCGGTCCAAACAGCACCAGTAATCCGGCAATGCCGAGACCGGCGCGGTGCAAGGGCCTGAACACCCCGATCAGCGCATGAGAAATCAGCGCCAGCCCCAGCCCGATCTGCACCAGCGCCACCAGCGCCGTGATCGGGTTGATGGCGATTTCCAGGATGGCCGGGTTGGCGACCATGGTCAGGGGAATGATGTAGAGCCCGACACCGAGGCTCATGGCGGTCACCGCTACCTTGAGCCAGTTCTCGCCGATCATGCCGGCGGCGATGAACACTGCCCCGCACACCGGCGGGGTGATGGTTGACAGCAGCGCGAACCAGAACACGAACAGATGCGCCTGCAGCGGCTCGAGCCCAAGCTTGATCAGCGCCGGACCGGCGACCGAAACGCAGATGACGTAGGCTGCCGTTGTCGGCACTTCCATGCCCAGCACCAGACAGGCAAGCGCCGTCAACAGCAGCGACGGCCACAACAACCCGCCCGACGCCGACAGGATCAGCGAGGTGATCTTGACGCCGAGCCCGGTGATCGACAGCACCCCGATGATGATCGACGCGCACAGGATGATGGCTGCAATCATCGAGACCTGCCGCGCCGCATTGATGACGGCATTTTCCAGCCGGCCAAGTGTGCGTCCGAGATCGAACCTGCCGTCGGCATGAAAAAACAGCATCACAAACCCGACCAGGATCGCCATGCTGGCGGCATATTGCGGTGTCATGCCGGTGACGAACATGCCCCACATCAGCACCGCGAAGGGAATGGCGAAAAACGCCGAGGTGATGAACACGGCGCGCGGGGACGGACGGTCTTCCGCCGAAAGCCCGGCCAGATCGTATCGCCCGGCATAGGCGTTGATCCCCACCCACACGGCAAAGAAATACAGGAACGCCGGCAGCACCGCGGCCGCCATGATCGCCGTATAGGGCACGCCGGTAAGTTCGACCATGACAAAGGCACCGGCCCCCATCAGTGGCGGCATGATCTGTCCGCCCGAGGACGCCACCGCCTCGACCGCCGCCGCCAGCCGCTTGGGGTAGCCAAGTTTCGTCATCGCCGGCAGCGTGATCGCGCCGGTGGAAGCGACATTGGCAGAGGCCGAGCCGGAGATCGAGCCGAACAGCGCCGAGGAGATCACCGACACCTTGGCCGCCCCGCCCCTGAGCCGGCCGGCAGCGGCGGACGCGATGTTCATGAACCCCTGCCCGGCTTCCCCGGCATTGAGCACCGCCCCGAAAATCACGAAAATCGCTACGACGCTGACCGAAACACCGGCAAGACTGCCCCAGATGCCGCCTTCGGCAATGGTCAGGGTGCCGAGGAAGCTCGCAAGCGGCGTGCCGGAATGACCGAACTCGCCGGGAATATACTGTCCGAACAGCCCGTAGAGCAGCGCCAGCAGAGCCACCAGCGGCAACGGCCAGCTGATCGCGCGGCGGGCGGCTTCGAGCACCACCACCAGCAAAATGACGGCGATACCGATCTGGAAATTGCCTTCGAGAAAGCCGTACTGGTCGCCAAGCGCGGAATGCTGCCAGGCGACCCAGATGCTGGCGGCCATGCCGAGTGCACCAAACACAGCACCACTCCAGCGGGCGAGCCTGCCACCCTCGGCAAACAGGAAGATCCACGGCAAGGCCAGTGCCAGATGCAGCGGCCGGCTGACCAGGTTCGGAACCAGCCCCCAGAAGATCAGCCCCAGATGAAATGCCACCAGACATGCGGCGCTGGCGATCATGGCCATTCGCATCCGACAGGCTCCCGGTCTTTGGTATTGATGACGGTCTTGCAACGTCGCGGTCTGCGCACCCCCGCTCTCAAGGCAGGGATGCGCAGCGCAAAGCAGTGCTCTGTTACTGCTGGTCGGCAGTCAGCTCAAAACCGGCTTCGGTATAGTAGCGCACTGCACCGGGATGCAGTTTGCTGGTGATGTTGGCCATCAGCGACTTGTCGACGCCCTTCCACCACGGCGCATCTTCGGCCATCGCGGTCTTGCTTTCCCAGAATGTCCTGGTCAGCTCATAGGCGGCGTCATCGCTCATCGCGGTGGTGGTGAACGCGGCGACAGGCAGCGATGTTGTGGCGATGTCGGCGGTCTGGCCGGCATAGGTCCCGGCGGGGATCACCAGCTTGGAGCGCTTGGTCCCGGCGATCTGCTCGTCGCTTAGCGACAGCACCACCACATCGGCGGAGGCCGCAGCTTCGATGACATTGGGAGCGGGCCACGACCCGGCTGTGACAAACCCGTCGATCTGGCCGTTCTTGAGCGCCGGCACGGCGTTTGACAGCTCGACTTCGGCCAGATTGACCTTGCCTTCAAGACCGAACAGATTGAGATATTTCTCGCCTTCGGTGGCACCGAACGAGCCCTTGCCCAGAAGGATGGTCTTGCCTTCCATGCCGGCGAAATCGGTGACGCCGCTGTCAGCCGACATGACAAAATGCATGGTCAGCGACGGGATCGGGAACAGCGCCCGGATGTCGTCGAATTTGGGATCACCCTTGCCCTCGAACATGGCCTTGCCGCCCTGGGCGAGACCGACAAGCGCCGGCGGGGTGGTGAAGACGTAGTCGCCGCCGCGCGCCTTTGCCTCCATCACGTTCTGAACAGAACCCTGGCTTTCCTCCACGGTGACGATGATGTCGCCATTGGTGCCGGCTTTCATCGCTTCCGCCAGTTGCACACCCATCTGATAGTAGGATGACCCGGTTTTCGCGGATTTGTAGGTGATCCGCGTTTCAGCGAATGCGCCCGATGTGACCAGGCTGGCACAAAGGCCGAGCGCCAGAATTACGGTGTTGTTTTTCAATTGCTTTCTCCCAACAAGCCTATGACTTCAGACAATGATCCTGAACCGTGGTCTTCGCATGAAAGAAGCACAATCGCAATTTCCAATTATCCGCGGTCTTGCGCGCAACAGCGGCGCGCGATCACCGGTCCTCCGGCTCAGGGGCAAACACCGCGTGCATCGACATATTTGCTCGACACCCAGCCTGATGGCATCGGCGTTCCCCAAATCGGCTGCATGCAACGACCCGACATGCAGGTGATGGCATACCAGTTTCCGCGCCGGTCGTAGACCGAGACTTCATCGCCCCGATAGACCTCGCCAGTCTGCCGGTAGGAGCTTCCCGGACCTGTGCGCACAGCGAGGAATCCA
>NZ_JBDWHW010000038.1:0-4708 GCF_039975035.1 Hoeflea sp.
TGGTGCCTATGGCGCAGGAAATGGGGATGGGCGTTGTACCATGGTCGCCACTTGCGAGCGGTTTGCTGACAGGCAAATACACCTATAATGACCTAATAGAGAAAGCTGCATCACCCGGAAGTCGTGCCGCAATTGCCCAAGATGCAGGATCTGCAACTGAACGCACCTTCGCGATCATAGATGTTGTACGACAGGGAGCCGAGGGACGAGGAGTGCCCCCTAGTTCTGTTGCGCTTGCATGGCTTTTGTCGCGTCCCGGTGTTGCTGCGCCACTGATAGGTGCTCGTTCGCTTGATCAACTTAAAGCCAACCTCATGGCCCTCGAAGTGAAGTTGGATAACGCCGAGTTGGCTCAACTGGATGAAGCGAGTGCAATTACACTCGGATTCCCGCACGAATATCTAAAGCGTCCTGAAATCATCCAGAACATCTACGGAGGCATGTCGATCAAAACACGGACATGATGTTTAGTATCTACGCCTTGGAGCAAACCTTCCGACTTCCGGTCGGAGTCTCTCCAGGACGGTATCTTCGTCAATTGGGAGAGGATTAGCGAAAGCACTTTGACGAAAGTGCATCTGCTAGAAAGTCGCCTAGCGCACGCGATTCGATGTCCAATAAATGAACGCCATCACCATCCTCTGATCTTGTTCCAAAGCGTGTATCAATGAATGAAATGCCGCAGGAGGAGGTGTTGACTGCTAGGTGATCCGTGAGTTTCTCTAACCTACTACCGATTTCGCTGAAGGTGGGTTTTCTTTGCGCCGCCAGCCGACGGTTAATCGGTGGCGGCGCAACAAGTATGATTTCGGGGGACCAGCCCCGTCCAGGTGCGACGTTCTGAGTTGCGGCTACGAGACCGAGGATTGCCTCTGACGTTCGCTCCACCCCGCGATAAAGGTGGTTCTGCAGGTCGTTGGTCCCGAGCATTAAAAGGACGCGGTCGACTGGACCGTTCACGAGGAGGGAGAGCGCGAGTTGCGCTGCCCCAGCGGTCGGATAGGGCAACAGTGGGTCCTTCGGTCCTGCCGTTCGTCCCGGCAATCCGTCGGCCAGAACCCGGACATCCGGACCGAAGCGATGCTGTAAACGGGTAGGCCAACGGTTTTGCTCATCGTGGCGGCCTCCTGTTATAGGATCTCGACCCCACGTCAATGAGTCCCCGAAACAGAGTATGGAATGGGGTGTTTTCACCTTATGGCTTCTCAGGCAGTCCTGTCTTAGCGGAGCGAAGCGCGGCGTTCAGGACAGCAACCACGTTGCGGCCGTCCTGACCAGAGGAGCGCGGCTGCCGACCTTCAGAGATCGCGTCACAGAATTCGCGGAACTGCCGGTCAAAGGAAATGTCGCCATCAATGTAGGGCTTGAAATCATCCTCGATCAGCACCTCATCTCCCAGTTTTAGCGTCCGATCATTCTGGAGGTGCATCATCGCCTTGGGACCGACGATCCAGCGCTCATTTGCGCCCGGTTGCATATTGAAAGATAAATGTGCCGTCGCGGTGCTTCCGTCTGCAAAGCTCATGACAACGGTTGCCTGATCCTCACCTTCCCAATTGTCGACTTTGAGCCGGGATGTTCGCGCAAAGACCGATTCCGGCATTTCCCCCATCAGTAGAATGATTGTATCGATTGCATGCGGACCATTCAATCCGAGTGCTAGCCCTCCAGTTGCGGCGGCAGACTTCCACCAAGGAGCCTGTGCTTCGGCGACGTGCACACCGAGAATCTGTACGATGTCGAGGGGCCGACCGAGCTCTGGCAGCCGTTCTATTGCGACGTCGAGGGCTGGGAAGAAACGACGACACTGCGCCACCATCAGAACACGGTCTGCCGTTTCTGCAGCAGCAGTCATTGCGTCGGCCTCTTCTAGCGTGTTGCAGAGTGGCTTCTCCACTAGTACGTGTTTGCCTGCGGTGAGCGCCTTTTCCGCTACTTGGCGGTGGAGGTGGTTCGGTAGCGTCAAAACGACTGCGTCAATTTCGGGGTCGGCGAGAATCGCTTCGAGATCTTGCGATGTAAACTTGGCGTGAAATTCGGCTGCCAACGAAGCGATCCGTTCTGCATCTTCAGGAAGCCCAACCACCGCGGCAAGCTCTGCGTGATCGGCATTGTTTCTGATGGCTGTCAGATGGGCCCGAGCGATACGTCCGGGTCCGATGACGGCAATTTTGAGTTTTGTCATTTTGTTTTCCTCAATGCGTAACAAGGCCACCATTCACATCGAGCGTTACGCCCGTGATGAACCGCGCTTCATCGGAAGCCAGAAAGACCATAGCCGGAGCGATGTCCTCTGCTGAAGGAATTTTACGAAGGGGCGTCTTGCTGATCAGGTCGGCTTCCTGCGCAGGCGACATGATCTCTGACAGCCGCTCGCCGCGGAAGGCGGTCGGGGCAACTGCATTTGCACAGATGCCCTGGGGACCGTATTCATGCGCGATATGCCGGGTTAGACCACAAGTTCCCGCCTTCGCAGCTGAATAATGCGAACCGAGAAAATAACTGTACGTTCGTGCTGCAAGTGAAGAGACGTTCACAATGCGTCCGTGGCCCTGCGAGACCATCACTGGTAGCACGGATTGGCAGCACAGAAAGATACTCTTGAGGTTGGTATCGATGATGCTCTGCCACTCATCTTCTGTTGTATCGATGAGGCCGGGATATGAGTGGTAACCTCCAGCGCAGTTGATAATCGCATCTATCTTGCCGCCAGTTTCCATCGCGAGGTCTACCATCGCGTTGATCATCTCTTTGGAGGTCACATCGACTTTGATTGGCATCGCGCGCTCTAACGAATCGCTGCTTTCGTTAATTTCTGCAGCAACGGACTTAACGCCAGCTTCATCGAGGTCGGCGAGTACAAGCGTCGCGCCCTCAGCCGCTAGTTGACGGGCAGCACTACGCGCTAGGCCGCGGGCCGCACCGGTGACAATGACTGTCTTGTTTTCGAAACGCATGGGTAACTCCTATTTTGTTTGAAGGGAGAGGCGCTTGAACCGGCGCGCCTGTTCAATAATGGCGATTTCAGTCGGAAGACGCTCCATGCTGGAGGCTCCAAAGAACCCGGCGATACCACTCGTGTTTTTCAGAACGTATTCGGCATCTTCGGGATCAGCGATAGGGCCGCCGTGGCAGAGGACGATCACGTCATCCCGTACCTTTTTGGCCGCTTCGTGCATCTCTTGGACACGTCGTACGGCTTCGTCGAGATCCATCGCAGTCTGCGCGCCGATTGCCCCCTTGGTGGTAAGCCCCATGTGAGGCACCAAGACATCCGCACCGGCTTGTGCCATCGCAACGGCCTCTTCCGGATTAAAAACATAGGGACAGGTCAGAAGGTCCATCTCGTGCGCCGCACGGATCATGTCTACCTCGAGGCCGTAGCCCATTCCGGTCTCTTCGAAATTGGCGCGGATGATCCCGTCGTAAAGACCAACAGTCGGGAAGTTCTGTACGCCGGTAAACCCGGCCTCCTTCACACCTTTGAGAAACAACGGCATCTGACGAAAGGGATCCGTTCCGCAAACACCGGCGAGCACGGGGGTATCCCTCACTACCGGTAGAACCTCGCCAGCCATCTCCATGACAATTGCATTCGCGTCACCATACGGCATCAAACCGGCCATTGAGCCCCTGCCAGCCATGCGATAGCGGCCGGAGTTATAGATAATGATAAGGTCGACGCCGCCGGACTCTTCACATTTCGCTGATAGGCCGGTCCCGGCACCCGCTCCGACGATGGCCTCGCCACGGGCAATATTAGCCCGCAAACGACGCAATGCTTCACTTCTTTCCATCTGTAGTTTTCTCCATTTTTCGGGAATTGGTGAGAACCCTAGTGTCCTCGCTTGCAGCCTCGTCAAAAGGACGCCGTGCGTAAGGGGATTCAAAAGGGTCGGTTATGATGTCGACAATGATGTGCAGGCACCCGGCGCCGAACGCGACAGGAAGGCCAAGTGCCACGAGATATTTTGGGACATCTATCGGCAGCGAGAAGGTCGATCCGCCGACCAACTTTTGGAACAACATGAACTCGGTGCCCGACCACACAATATAGCCGGAAAACGCGAGGATCGCAGCCTTGATGAAAAGAAACATCACACGTTGCGCGGTACCACTGAAACTTTCGGGTAAGATGCCGACGCCTACATGATCGCGGTAGTAGGTGCCAATGTTCGCGCCGAGGAAGATCATCCAGACCAGCAGCAGTTGGGCTGCCTCGTTGGTCCAGGGAAGCACCACACGGCTCAATCGCGCGACGACTCCTGCCCCGACCAAACCCGCGATTGCCAGGAACAGCAGCAGCACCAGTGCCTTTTCGGTCCAGAGGACACCTCGGTCAAACCGCTGCAGATGAAATTTCCAAAATGGAGTCATAGTGATCGCCTCACACAAACCGGGTCAGAAACAGAGACAGGGCCGGGAAGATGATCAACAGGGTCAGCATGAAGAGCATCATGAGGCAGTAGGGCAGAACGTGCAGGCTAAGCTTCTCGATACCGATGCTGCCTATCCGTGAGATAACGAAGAGGCAGACGCCGACAGGCGGCGTCATGAGTCCGATACACATGGCTATCACGAAGACGACACCAAAGTGGATGGGATCGATGCCAAGCTCATTGATAAATGGTAGAAAAACCGGCATCAGGATGATGATTGCAGCTAGTCCTTCGAGAAACATTCCCACTACAAGAAAAAATATCACGAA
>NZ_JBDWHW010000039.1:0-3067 GCF_039975035.1 Hoeflea sp.
ATGGGCTGAGAAGGATTTTCGTCGAAGGGCATACCTGGCGGGTACGTTCAAGACGAAAATCCTTCTCAGGACTTGAAGGCATGCGGCCCTTCGGGTTGGCTGAAACCTGCTACCCACTGCGTCGGGCGGCTTGAGAGATGGGCCCGCATCGCTCTGCGCCGTCCTTCTTGTGGAGCAGCAGGTTTGAGCCAACAGAATGCGTCGTATTAATCGTACGGTGCTCTAGGACCCCGACTGTCTGCGATGGACGATCTGTTTCGTCTGAATGCCATTGTTGCTCAAGGCTTCAAGAGAAAATCAATTCCCCATTCAGGGACGCTCCCCGGTGTAAAGCGCGCGTGGCCGGATGAGCTGGTTGGTGGTGCGTTGCTCGAGTCCGTGGGCGATCCAGCCGGTCGAACGGCCGATGGCGAACAGCAGGAAAGCCGAGCCTTCGGGCAATGCCAGATAGCGGCGCAGGGCGACGAGCGCGAAATCGATGGAGGGGTCTTCGCCGGTCAACTGTTTGACCTCTCCGGCGAACCGGGCTGCTGGCTCAAACGCAGGCAGGATCGTGGCCAGCAGCGCCCTGGCGCGGATATCGCCGTCGGGATAGAGCGGATGGCCGAATCCGGGGATGTCTTCCCCGGCTTTCAGCCGCTGCCTGAGACCCTTGCCGGGATCCAGTGGATCGAGGGCATCCCACAGACGTTCGACGCGGGTGGTCACCGCGCCATGTTTGACCCCGCTGAGTGCCGCGAGTGCGGCAATAATGCATGCCTTGAGCGAAGCGCCGGTGGAGGCGACGCATCTGGCGGTGAAACTCGAGGCGTTCAGCTCATGATCGGCGCACAGAACCAGAGCCTGACGGATCAGCGTGGCGCGCGCGGCGTCAATCCGCCATGCAGACGCCAGCTGTTCGTGAACCGGGGCCGATTTCGGGGCTTGTCTGAGGGCTGCGGCTGTCAATAGGCGCACCAGATCGCCGCAGCCGCGAGCGAGACCGTCCGTGTCGGTGCGCCATGCCGATGTCGCATCGTCGCGCGCGGCGACCGCGAACAGCGGCAGAAGCGTCTCGCTTGCCGGCGTGGATCCGGCCTGACCCGTCAGGCTGTCATAGGCCTTGAGCTTCATCGGCGCGCGGCGCGGGAACGCGGCCTTGACCGGGATCTTCCAGAGCAGGGCGGCGACCTCTTCGAGCGAGGCGGTGTGCGAGAGCTGCACCGCGTCCTGGCCGCGATAATAACACCGCCCGTCCTCGATCAGCGTCAGGCCGGATTCGAGCACCGGCATGCCCCAGTCCAGCGTCGCCCTGGCGATTTCCCTCGGTTTGCGGCCGCGCCGCCGGGTTTGCGCCAGCTGATCGACGGCGGCTGCGAGATAGCGGCTCTGGCGCGGATCGTCAGCGGGGACCGCCTTGATCAGGCCGCGACTGACATAGGCGTAAAGGCTTTGCCGGGAGACGCCGAGGCGGCGGGCGGCTTCGCTCGCGTCGATGTAATTCGCCATTTTGACGCCCTTATGGTTGATTTATATGATCAATATTGACGATATTCGAATTTGACGTTTGTGTGAAGCCCTGACCGTTTGATCCGGTCCGTTGGAAAGGAGCTTTGCGATGAGGCATGATCAGAACAGCGACGCCACCCAGGCCAGCGGGGAGACGGTTGACCGCATCATGCTGTCCCGGTTGTGGAGCGCCCTCGGAGGGAAACCGGAACAGGCCGAAAACGTTCTGGTGAGCGGAGAAGGCTCGCTGCAATCGGTCTACGCGGTGAGCGATTTCGCCGCCGCTGTGATCGCCACTTCGGGTCTGGCGCTGGCTGAATGGATCGCTGCCCGGTCGGGAACAGGTCCGGATGTCCGGATTGACCGGCGGCTGGCGTCGTTGTGGTTCGGGTTTTCAATTGCGCCGCGAGACTGGGAATTGCCGTCGGTGTGGGATGCGGTTGCGGGAGATTACGCTACTGCCGACGGCTGGATCCGGCTGCACACCAACGCGAGACACCATCGCGAGGCGGCGTTGGCGGTGCTGGAAACCGGACCTGACCGCGATGCGGTGGCTGCGGCGGTGGGGCTGTGGCGCGCTGACGATCTGGAAGCGGCTGTTGTCAGCGCCGGCGGCTGCGCGGCGGCGATGCGCAGCGAGCGGGAATGGGCGCGACACCCGCAAGGCCGTGCGGTTCTGGCCGAGCCGCTGATGCGGGTGGATCAGGGCGGGGGCGCACCACGCTTTGCAACGGAGTTCGAGATCCTGCGCCCGTTGACCGGGATCAGGGTTCTGGACCTGACGCGGGTGCTGGCAGGGCCGGTGGCGACCCGGTTTCTGTCAGGATTTGGTGCGGATGTGTTGCGCATCGACCCGCCGGGTTGGGATGAGGGCGCAGTGATCCCCGAAGTCACGCCGGGCAAACGCTGTGCGTGGCTGGATCTGAAGGATGGGGATGACCGGGAACGGCTGAAGATGCTGTTGGCCCAGGCCGATGTGCTGGTGCATGGCTACCGCTCGGATGCGCTGGAAAGTTTGGGGTTTGGTGCGGATGTCCGCGCCGGCCTCAATCCCGGACTGATCGATGTTTCGCTTGACGCTTATGGCTGGACCGGGCCCTGGGCGACCCGGCGCGGCTTTGACAGCCTGGTGCAGATGAGCTCCGGCATTGCCGAAGCGGGGATGGCGCAGGCTGCGGCTGACCGACCGATACCATTGCCGGTACAGGCGCTCGACCACGGCGCCGGCTACCTGCTGGCCGCGGCGGCACTGCGCGGGCTGACCATGCGTCATACCCATGCCATAGGATCGCGATGGCGGACATCGCTGGCGCGGGTCGGCGGGCTTTTGACGGAGCATCGGCAGCGGCCGGTTGCGGTTCAAATCGGCAAGCCGGCGCAGGCCGACTATGCTGATGAGATGGAGCCAACCGATTGGGGCAATGCCCGCAGACTGCGTCCACCGGTGACGGTGGGCGACACCGCAATGGCCTGGGACCGGCCGGCTGGAAAGCTTGGAACATCGCCTGCCGCGTGGTGATGTTTGCCGGCGCTTTGACATCGACACGCAACTCCCGATGGGCAATTCTGTGCCCATCGG
>NZ_JBDWHW010000040.1:0-10184 GCF_039975035.1 Hoeflea sp.
GCGTCGATCTGGTCATAGGCCTTGTAATCACCGAAGTACTTGGTGATCGCAGCCGTCAGTGACGTCTTGCCGTGGTCAACGTGACCGATCGTGCCGATGTTCACATGTGGCTTATTGCGCTCGAACTTACCCTTTGCCATCGTCCTGTATCCTGTAATTCTGTTGGCAGACTGTGGATCCGGAAGCGTTTGAACCGGGTCCCGCGAGAAGTTAACGCGACATAAGGGTTTCGCTCTGGTTTCGCAAGCGGAAATCTTGGAGCCGGAAAGCCCGCAAACCGGAGCTATGCCTGCAAAATCCGGCGATTGAAGCACAAAATTGCCCATGGGGTCGGACCACATCCGGACCGGACAGCGATCCGAATCATGCCAATTTCGCGGTTGCCGCGACCCTGGCCCCGGCAAGCCGCAGGCAGCCGAGGTCAACCGGGCACCACGCACCGCTTTGCCCACGGATCGGGTTTGCAAAGCTGTTATGCAGACAATGACGAAGCTTGAAACGCGGCATCTGGAGCGGGTAGAGGGAATCAAGTTAGAAGTTTAAGTCTTTGTAATCGTTGTTTTTTCTGCGATCGCTCAAGACGATACCGTATTCGGATACCGTCATATTCTTGCGCTGTTGAGAGGCTATACGAGCCGCGCTGAGACAGCAAACCCCCTCCACGGCCATCCACAATTATTATTTGTCTGCAATGACTTAGGCCACGGCAGAGCGTGCCTGACCGTGGGTTTTGGCGCTTTTTGGGAGTCACAGAAATCGCGAGGTAAACGGCTATCCACGGAATGCTATCAATTGCTACTTTACCGAGAGTCCAGCAGGTCTGATAACTACTGCTTCGGCCGGGGAGGCTAAATTGCAAAAACGAAAATGCGTCTTCTGCGGAGCACCGCCTCCGCTAACCCGCGAGCACGTAATCCCTTCATGGCTGCAAGATTATGTGGGAGGCGGCGAGCCGTCCCAGTTCATAGGAACAAGGACAAGCTTCTTCGGGGCACCGTTGGACGAGCGGCGGGCAAGTGGCGCGTCCCATACACTCAAGAGCGTATGCGGAAAATGTAACCACGGCTGGATGTCACAACTAGAGTCGCGTTTCGGTGAATTACTTCCACGAATGGAGGCCGACATGACTCCTAAGCAGTTCACGAAAGCCGAACGAGCCACTATAGCAACTTGGATAATCAAAACCGGCATCGTGGCGCACCTCAGTTCCAACTATCGACGCATGTTCCCTGACGACTTTCCTCACTGGATGTCGCAAGGACAGGTGATACCAGCAGGCATTAAAGTATTCGGTGGGAAATTTGAGCCGGGGCAGAAAGTGCTCTGGGCGCAATCAAACTTCGCCTCACTCACAATTAGAAAATCAGATAGCGAGTCGCTCGACGCATATCAGCGCACGTTTGTCTTCGCTTTGGCCATCAAGGGGATATTCATAGGCTTCGGTTGGCACGGATTGGATCGGCGCAATTATACGATTGCGCTACCTGACGGCGACATGCACCACTTCTATCCCCACCCTCGCTCCGCGAAATCAGTCAAGGTCTATGAGGATATTCGGCTACCCGCGATGCTGGTTCGGCTTGAACCTAGTTGAAGTCGATCAAGGGAGCTTCACCGTTGATGTACAGCGGGTGTTTGGGGGAGCCGTCATGATTCAAATGCAAGGCCACAAGGCGCACACCAAAATCTTTTGCGCGAGCTTTCAGTCGCAACGCTTGTTTTGGTGCGTTCTTATTCCCACCCCACCCGCATATGACAGGGATGCTTTGTGCTGCCGCAGCGATAAGTGCAATCCCAATATTCTTCGCGTTGTCAGGACCAACAGGGTCGATGTGCCCATCAAGTTCCTTGGGGTTCGTGGCTCGGAGGGCAAACAGATTGACTACAATCAAGCCACCAGCACCCTCACGCTTTGAAAATTCAATGCAGCGGCCAATTGTACGGTCGTCCACCGCAGCGTCAGCCGTTGACGGGTTGAGCATTATGAAGGTTTGAGGGGGTTCAGGCCCCCATCTCCGTTCGAGCCAGTAACGGTATGAACCGCATGGAGAAATGGTCGCGTCCGACTTAGTAAATACATCTGACATATCAATATTCCTGTAATTTCACCCAACACTATGTTGAATACTTGTAATACATACTGCGAGACTCACTCAACGATTCGTTTATATGCGACGTCAAATATTTTTCATTACGACGCTGGTTAGTAGTTCGATCCCCGTGTTCAGAACCTAACCCTCATCGTCTTCAGGAATCAAACTAGTAGGCACAGCGAAGCAGCGCCCAACAAAATCAAAGAGTTGGGACGCTGTTAAAAACAGGTCTGACGGTATCGGGAATGATATGCGCTACGATACCGTCAGCGACGCCAACTAATGGATATGGTGGGCGGTGAGATTTGCCAAAAATAGGTCATATTTTAGTACGGAAACCTACTAAGTATGAAATTTGGAGAATTTTGTTCTGATTTCTTGGTTGTAGACGGAATAATATTCCAACTGGAGCGGGTAGAGGGAATCGAACCCTCGTATTCAGCTTGGAAGGCTGCTGCTCTACCATTGAGCTATACCCGCATTCATGACCCGCCGGCGGTGGTGGAGGGAGTTGGATTTGAACCAACGTAGGCGAAGCCAACGGATTTACAGTCCGTCCCCTTTAACCACTCGGGCACCCCTCCAGACCAGCCGCCAGGGTCATGCATCCAAGATGGACAACCCGAAACGTTCGGGTTTTGCGGGCCGGGCGATTGGTTAGAAACACCCGTTCCGCGGTCGGCGTTATGACGGCGCATGGTTCCCGTGTCAACAAGCTTGACCACAAAAACAACCGGTTCCGTCAAGCTTCTTTCGCGGACCTGCCAGGCAATGGCTTGAACAAGCATCCACACGGCCTGGATCTCTCTGGTCGCACACCGCATCAAGCCGTGTTGCACCCAGGAGCAATAAGCGTATAAGCGCGCCATGAGCAAAGATGACGAGACCGGCGAGACCGGGTCAAACCGAGACACCCATTACGCCAAGCTTCGCCGCGCCCACCGCGACGCCAAGCGGGACCAGCAGGGTCTTGCGCCGGCGCAGCCGCGCGGCAAGCGCGACCTGCCCGCGCGCAAGGGCTCGCTTTATGCGGACAAGGTTACGCCCGATACGGTCTATCTGTACGGGCTGCACACGGTGCGCGCCGCACTCGACAATCCGCAGCGCCGCATCACCTCGCTCATGGCCACCCGAAACGCGTTGATGCGGCTCGAGATCGCCGAGGACGCCGCCCTGCCCTTCCCGCTGGAGCTGGTAAGCCCGCAGGAGATCGACCGTCTGCTTGGCGATGATGCCGTGCATCAGGGCGTGTTGCTCGAGGCCGCGCCCCTCAAGCCGCGTCCACTTTCTGATCTGGCGGACGCAAAGCTTCTGGTCATTCTCGACCAGGTTACCGATCCGCACAATGCCGGCGCCATCATGCGTTCGGCGGTGGCGTTCGGCGCCGGCGCGCTGATCACCACCCAGCGCCACAGCCCGCAGGAATCAGGCGTGCTGGCCAAGGCGGCCTCCGGCGCGCTCGAAATGATCGACCATATCGAGGTTCGCAATCTGGCCGCGGCCATCGAAGACATCAAGGCACAGGGTTTCGTGACCGTCGGTCTTGATTCGGAAGGCCCATCGCCGATCGAGGCCGGTCTGTCAGGCGACCGAATCGCGCTGGTGCTCGGCGCCGAGGGCAAGGGATTGCGGCAAAAGACCCGTGAGACCGTCGACACGCTGGTGCGGCTTGACATGCCCGGAGCGATCAAGTCGCTCAACGTGTCGAACGCCACCGCAATCGCGCTGTACGCGGCACAACAGTACCTGTCCAAACCAAACGCCGGTTGAGCCTGCCCGCACTCAACCGCATCCCGGATCAACCTATCTGGCCCGGAAAGCCAGGATCACGCGGTTTTTGCTTTACAGCAGCGATGAATATGCTATCCGCATCCCCGCTGCCCTTGTAGCTCAGTTGGTAGAGCACCTGATTTGTAATCAGGGGGTCGCGGGTTCGAATCCTGCCGGGGGCACCATTTTTCAATCGTTTGGCAACCAAACGCGCCTACTGGGTTCTTAGAAGCACATAGTAAGCAAGCCACCGACAATCCAATATGTCAGATTGAACCGGCTCACCGCGCCAGTCGGTTCAACAAATGAATGAACTGCGCGGCGACCTCGTTTTCGTACCCTTCGAATTGCCGCTCCAGCTAATCATAGGTTCGCCAGTGCATGCCTTAAAGGCTTGGGTGGAAATGGATCATCAAAATTGCCATCGCCGCCCGAACGCTTGCGGGCCTTTTCAGACGCCTGATCGCAGGCGTCCTGATCTTGACTGGCATAAGCAAGGTTCTGGCGATTTCTGAAGCGGAAGTAGGAACCTCCATAGAGAATTAGACGGCGCCCGTGGCAGCGAGGACAACGAAGGTACCGTCTTGTGCAGCCTGCTCTATTGAAATGTGCTCCGTCACAGGCGTGCAGTCGGCATCTGCTGGTCGCGTTCTCTCGTTGAGTTCCAATGTCATTTCATATCACCTGTAACTGATCCAGGATGTGGTTTCCTCTCCCCGCCACCGCGACAATGTTCCCCGCCTACCCGGCGTTAAAATCCCTTGGTGTGCATATAGCGAATATCAGTCCGCAAGCTGCTTTCGCATGGGTGCCGCGTTCCATAGCGCCGCCAATTTCCTGAACCCAGGTGTTCAGCCCCGGTCAGGGAAATGGGCATATCGGTGGCGGAGGTTGTCGTACCCACATCGCCTGATCATTCTGTGCTAAAACCATTGAACTACGCTACTTGACGAAGATTCAGCGTTGGCCCAGGCTGCCCCAAATCAAACTGGTTAACCAACTTGCTCAAGTCGTTGGCTTCATCTGCAAGCGAAATTGTCGCAGCAGTATTTTCTTCTGCGGTTGCCGCATTGTGCTGAGTAATCTGATCCATCTGATTCATCGCAACATTGACCTCGGAAAGCCCGGATGACTGTTCACGGGTTGAAGTTGCAATGGCATCCATATGCGTATTGATC
Organism: Hoeflea sp.; assembly: GCF_039975035.1. Taxonomy (GTDB): domain Bacteria; phylum Pseudomonadota; class Alphaproteobacteria; order Rhizobiales; family Rhizobiaceae; genus Hoeflea. The sequence goes on from NZ_JBDWHW010000040.1 coordinate 5,042, forward strand.
TGGGCAATGATGCCATCGATCTCGCCGAGCGAGGCTCCTGTTTCGTTGACAAGTTTGACGCCGGTGCTGACTTCAGTGGCAGATGCGACAATCAGTTCCTTGATCTCCTTGGCAGCATTTGCTGAACGTTGAGCGAGTTCGCGAACTTCCTGCGCAACAACGGCAAAGCCTTTTCCAGCCTCACCCGCGCGTGCCGCTTCAACACCCGCGTTGAGCGCCAACAAATTGGTCTGGAAAGCGATTTCATCGATCACACTGATAATGCTGGAAATCTGTTTGGATGATCCTTCGATCCGTTCCATTGCATTTACGGCATTGCTGACAATTTGGCTCGACGAGGCAGCACTTTGGTTAGCTTCCGCCGCTAAGGATCGCGCCTCTTCCGTTCGTTTGGCTGAGTTCGCGGTATTCACCGTGATCTGGTCGAGAGCCGCTGCTGTTTGTTCCAACGCTGCCGCTTGCTGCTCTATCCGTTTGGAAAATTCATTGGCGCTGGTACTGATGGCATCGGTATTGCCCCGCATTGATCCAATGCCATTGAGAACCGAGGTCAGGGTTGAGGCGAGTCGTGTGACCGTAGTGTTGAAGTCTTCCCGCAAGCTTTCAAACCGTCGGTCGATCGGCTCTTCGATCCTGACTGACAGGTTCCCCCCGGCAAGTTGCTTGAGCCCAGCCGCAAGGGTACCCATGGCCGCCGTCATGCGGAGTTCGGCCTCTTCCTCCGAGCGCTTTTGGATATTTGCCACTTCCTGCTCACGCTCACCGCGCTCGCGTTCCACATCGGCCTCAATCTGACGCTTCTTCAGTTCGCTCTCGCTGAAAAACCTGACCGAACGGGCCAAGTCACCAAATTCGTCCATCCGCTTTTCACCAGCGACGACCACATCCAGTTTGCCATTTGCAATATCGGTCAATGCGGCGGCCAATCTCGAAAGTGGTTGGAGCAGCCATTTTGACACCAACATGGTATAAATAGCACCACCGATGACAACGAGTGCTATCAAATAGTTCATTCCAGTGGAAAACATCGCTACCTGGGCATTGAGGTCATCAACCACGCGCTGCGATTGCGCAGCCATAGCCGCTATGATCGCATCAATGGTCGCATGCATTGCATCCACTTCGGCCTGCATCTGTTCGGCAACTTCGTCAAATCCAGCCATCATCGAATTGCCAGCTTGGGGACCGCCCGCGATATAGGCTTTCGACATGGCTACACCGGACTTGTAGAAAATATCGTACTGGCTCTTGAGACTGGCCATGACAGGTACCATCGAAGGTATTTCCAGACGATTTGAAAGCTCGGTAATTTCCGAGATTTTTTCATTCAACGCAGCGGCAGATTCTTCTGCGAGTGCAAAACCGTCATCAAGTCCGTCAAGCCCTCTGGTTGCCGAAATGTCAGTGAGCGATTCTTGTGTGCTCACAACGTCGAGTTCGGCCCCCTTGATAAGTCGGGTCAGTTCAAGCAATTCGCTTTTCTTGTCCAAAGCCGTCTGAAACATATCAACATTGGCAGTCAGATAATCTGACGCCTTTGATTTGAATACAATAACGGAGACCACGATTGTCAAAATGAAAAATGAGACAATAACTGGAACGAGAATACCTAGACGGAGATATTTTTTTAGCATGATTTTGATACCTTCAAAGCACCCAATGTTGGCAGAGGGCGGCGACTAGCAATATTGAATGTCGCATCATGCGGCGGAAAAATGCCGTAATGGCTGTTTTTATTTCATCCTAATATGGTTGCAATTTTGATAACAAAATGGATTTTGATCCAAGACGTTGTTACATTTGCGGAATAGGCTGAGCGAGGCACTCGCTTGCGAAAATCCGGAGTTTGGCGGTGGCTCGATTCGCCTGATCAGTTCGGGGCGCTTCTTTAAGTGGATTTTGGCCTCGGTTACACTGCCACCGATAGCGGCGTCAGCGGCCTGAAGTAAGTCTGAACCGCGGCTTTACCATCAAGCGATGAATGTGGAATTCGCCCATTTTGGAAGCCATTGCAGCGCCCGATCGATGCGTGTGCTTTGCGACATTGCATAGGCGTACGGGCAGGACTCCTCGTATCTGATGGTTCTCCCCAGCCGTTCGACGAAAACATTGTCGCGCCAGCTCCTTTACCGTCCATGTTCATCTTGATTTACCGGCTGTCCAGTACCTTGATGAAGCCGGTGCATGTCAACCGGCTGCTCTGGACGGTCTTGAAGGTGTCGGTCTTGCCGTGACGCGCCAATGTCTCCTCAACCGCTTCGATGCAGAAGTCTTCCTTCCTTGATCCCGCAAGTCATACTTCAGGAAGGATCATTTTTCAGGGGGCAGACCAGTGAGAACGCTGACAAGCGGCGCGAAAACCGCCATGGACTGGGCGCGGACCTGATGTATGATAATCAAGGCGATGACCATTTGAAATCCACCCTGGATCTGGAATGCGTCCCACCCGATCGAGACTGTAATCATATGATCCAATTGTTTCGCGACCGCTTGAAATCCGGACTTCTCGCCATCGCGTTAATTGGGCTGGTTTCCGGTCTGGGGCTGATGCTGGGGCAATTGCCGGCGTCGGCGGAGATTGCCTGGGCCGCCGGCGTCATCCCGGTGCTCGTGGCGCTGATCGTGGAAATCGTCCGCAGCCTGCTCAAGGGCGAGGTCGGCCTCGACATTGTGGCAGCGCTGTCGATGTCGGCGGCATTGTTGTTTGGCGAATCATTGGCGGCGGCGGTGGTGGCGGTGATGTATTCCGGCGGCACTTTCCTCGAAAGCTACGCCGAGGGCCGCGCCCGGCACGAAATGAAGGATCTCTTGTCCCGGGTGCCGCGAACGGCGACACGATACCATGATGGCGCACTCGAGGAAGTGGCGCTGGACGCCATCCGGCCCGGTGACCTGATGCTGATCCGTCAGGGCGATGTGGCGCCCGTCGACGGCACGGTGGCCAGCGACGCGGCCTTGCTCGACCAGTCGGCAATGACCGGCGAATCCCTGCCCGTCCGGCTGGAGCGCGGTCAGGACGTCATGAGCGGATCAACCAACGCCGGCAAAGCCTTTGATCTGGTCGCCGCGCGCCGCGCCAGAAACAGCACCTATGCCGGCATCGTCCGGCTGGTCGAGGCGGCGCAGCAATCGAAGGCGCCGATGGCGCGGCTGGCCGACCGCTATTCGCTGGCGTTCCTGGCCATCACCATTGCGCTGGCCTTTGCAGCCTGGTGGTTTACCGGCGATCCGGTGCGCGCCGTCGCCGTGCTCGTTGTGGCGACACCCTGCCCCCTGATCCTGGCCGTGCCGGTGGCGCTGGTGGCCGGGCTGTCACGCGCGGCGCATTTTGGGGTGCTGATCAAGGGGGCCAAACATCTCGAGGCGATGGCGCAGGTCCGCACGCTGATCCTCGACAAGACCGGCACGCTGACGGATGGCCGACCGCGCATTGTCGCGGCCAAATCCCTTTGTGGCCTGACCGAACACGAGATCCTCTATTTCGCCGCCGCCCTGGACCAGGCGTCCAAGCACCCCATCGCCCAGGCCATTGTTGTGGCTGCGGGCGATCGCGGAATGGCGCTGCCGATTCCGCAAAATGTGATCGAGATTCCGGGAGCCGGCGTCGAGGGCATCATCGATGGCCGTGCGATTGTCGTCGGTGGCGTCGGATTTGTCATGGCCCGCACCGACGGGACCGGACCGGATGATTTTCTGCGAAGCGATGAACCCGGCGCGGTTGTCGTGGCGCTTGCCGTGGATGGCAAGCTCGCCGGCTATCTGGTGATGTCGGATGCGCTGAGATCGGGAATTGCCAAATTCCTGGCCGACGTGCGGGTCGAGGGCATCGAGCGGATCCTGCTTGCCACCGGTGACCGGCGCGCGGTTGCCGACGCCATCGCCGGGGAATTGGGGCTCGACGGTGTGCGGGCCGATCTCACGCCCGACCAGAAGGTGCTGCTGGTGCTGAGCGAACGCAAGAACGGCCCGGTGATGATGGTCGGCGACGGCGTCAATGATGCGCCGGCGCTGGCGGCGGCCGATACCGGGGTGGCGATGGGCGCGCGCGGCGCGGCGGCATCGGCGGAGGCAGCCGATGTGGTTCTGCTGGTCGATCATCTCGACCGGTTGTTGCCGGGACTGAAGGTGGCCCGGGGATCGCGGCGGATCGCGGTGCAGAGCGTCATCGCCGGGATCGGGCTTTCCCTGGCCGGAATGCTTGCAGCCGCGCTCGGTTTCATCTCCCCGGTGCAAGGTGCGATCCTGCAGGAGGCGATCGACGTCGCCGTCATCCTGAACGCACTGAGAGCGCTGAGGATCAAGGCCTGATTGATTTATGCGCTGCGAGTGTTATGACACAGTCATACTTTGCGATTGCGACATGCATGAACCGCCTGATTATAAAGCCAGGCAGACTTGTTCAGCGTCAGGTCTCTACATGGTATCGTTGGCGTCTCGTGCTGCCGCAACAAGATGTGGTGCGAACTGGTCAGGCGCGAGATGGGAGATCATGTCGAGGATGCTGAGACCCGGAATGAAATCGTATCCGGACTGAGGGTATGGTTGCAGATTGGCTTTCATGAAGGCCAGTGTAATTCCGGCGGCAGCGAAATCGATCGCATTGTACAGGTTCTCTCCCCCGATCATGTTGACGTAACGTGTCGCGCCAGTTTTTTGACAAGCAGCAATAATACGAGCCTGGGCTTTAAGCTCTTGATCCAGTGCCAGTTCAGACACGCGCCGGATCGGTGTGGTGATCCCGGTGGCATCGAAACATTGCTGAAGAGCGAACGCCGTTACATTCGTAAAATCCAGTGTTGTATCGAGATGTGCCTTTACTGCCTCGACAATCGCGATTGCCCGATCAACATGAGGCGCCTTGGCATAGGTATAGCTCAAGGTGCGGAGTAGTTTTTCGAATGCGCGGCTGGCTTTTGGCGAAAAACTCTTTGTATCAACTGGCTGATTAAGTGGTCCCACAGACACAGGGATCGTAAAGCGTGCTTTTTCAACCCCAGACCTGAGAGCCCGATTCAAAAGTTCGTCATTGATCGCAAAGCCTTGCCAACCGCCGCATGAGAATACGGATATGGGCGATGAGGGTCCATGCTGTTGAACTCTGGATGGATTTCTCCCAGTCCTTGGCCAGCCTGCGGGCCCTTCC
>NZ_JBDWHW010000041.1:0-9147 GCF_039975035.1 Hoeflea sp.
CGGCATCGTAACGTTAACCCCGCGGCGATTGGCCTGTGCGATTTTGCGGCATGACCCAAACCATTCGTAATCCCCTTTATCGCCGCCACCGGTTCCCAGCTGAAGTGATTGCTCATGCCGTTTGGCTATATCTTCGTTTCCCGCTCAGCTTGCGGATGGTCGAAGACTTGCTGGCGGCGCGCGGGATCATTGTCTCACACCAGACAGTGCGCCTTTGGGCCGAGAAATTCGGTCGGCGCTTTGCGAATGATATCCGGCGGAAATCCAAGGGTCGGTTAGGCGATAAATGGTATCTCGATGAAGTCGTCATCTCCATTGGCGGCAAGAAGCACTGGCTGTGGCGTGCCGTCGATCAGGATGGCTTCGTTCTCGATGTGCTGGTGCAGAGCCGCCGTAATACCAAGGCCGCCAAACGTCTGATGCGAAAGCTTCTGAAAGGACAGGGTCAAGCACCCCGTGTGATGATCACCGACAAACTCGGATCCTACGGCGCGGCCAAACGCGACATAATGCCCGGCGTAGAACACCGTTCGCACAAGAGGTTGAATAACCGGGCGGAGAATTCACATCAGCCGACACGACGGCGAGAGCGCATCATGAAGGGCTTCAAATCAGCTCGACATCTCCAGCGTTTCGTCTCCATCCATGACCCGGTCGCCAATCTCTTCTACATTCCACGCCACGATATCCAGTCCCATCATTACCGTGAACTGAGAACCGCAGCCTTGCAAATGTGGAGTGATATCGCTCGCCTGCAAACCGCATAACCGAAAGCGGAGGGCGAAATGCTTGACCGGTGTTCGTTAAGTTTACATTGCCATCACTTTGTTGAGGATCTCGATCCGCTTATAGACTGGCAGCCAATTTTTGCGTTTGGCATGCAACTGGGACGCCGTCGCGAGGTATCTGTCAATTTGATCCCATGTTCGTATTTCGACAGTCCCAATTGCCTTTAGGTCGAAAGGATTTACGACTTCAATAACTTCGCCAGCTGGCACCGATTTTGCACCGCTCATAGCAAACATGCCTTTGCTGCAAGCTCGTCGATTAAAACCTTCTGATTCTCAGAATAATCAACGGGCAAGTCGATCAGGTGAACGCCACCCGCCTCAAATGCGTTTTCGAATACAGGCACCAGATCATCCGTCGCTTCGATGCGGTGGCCAGAAGCGCCGTAACTCTCCGCGTATTTGACGAAGTCGGGGTTGTTGAACTCCAGCCCCCAATCCGCGAACCCGGCGGCGGCCTGCTTCCAGCGGATCATGCCGTAGGAACCATCGTTGAGCACCAGGATGACCAGATTGAGGTTCAGACGAACCGCAGTTTCGACCTCCTGGCTGTTCATCATGAAACCGCCGTCACCGCATATCGCCATCACACGCCGGTCAGGATTCAAGAATGCCGCAGCCATCGCGGAGGGTAGACCAGCACCCATCGTGGCCAATGCGTTGTCAAGCAAAACAGTATTCGGCTCGTAGGCCTTGTAGTTGCGGGCGTACCAGATCTTGTAGATGCCGTTGTCCAGCGCAATGATATCCTTGTCACCCATCACACGTCTTGTGTCGGCAACAAAGCGCTGCGGCGTAACCGGGAACCGTGGGTCATCGACGCCTTCGCTGATATGCGATTCCACCTCTTGCCTGACGGTTTCGAAATACGACAAATCGAATCTTAGGTCAGTTCCAAGTTTATCCTGAAGACGCGCAATCGATGCCGCCAGGTCGCCAACCACCTCAACTTGAGGAAAATACACCTGATCGACCCGAGCGGACTTGTAGTTGACGTGGATGACCTTTTTGCCGCCCGACTCCATGAAGAATGGCGGCTTTTCGACGACATCATGCCCGATGTTTATGATCAAGTCAGTCCGATCGATTGCGCAGTGCAGATAGTCGCCTGACGAAAGCGCTGCAGTGCCAAGAAACAGTTCCGAGCGTTCATCGACAACGCCTTTGCCCATCTGCGTCACAAAGAAGGGTATCCTGGTCGAATGGACGAAATCCGATATCGCGCTTCGCACGTTTTTGCGATTTGCACCGGCCCCGATCAGGATCAGGGGCATTTTCGCTTTCTTGACAAGGTCAACAGCGTCCGACAGGACAGTGTCGTCCGCCACGGCATAATAGCGCTGGTGCGGCTCGATAACCTGCGCGGTACATTGTTCTTCCGCGATGTCTTCCGGCAATTCCAGCAATACCGCGCCAGGACGCTCTTCCTCGGCAGTACGGAAGGCTTCGCGCACAAGTGCCGGGATGGTATCACCGTGTACGATCTGCTTGGACATCTTGCAGATGGGATCGAACAGGTTGACGATATCGATGATTTGAAACTGCCCCTGTTTTGATTTCTTGATCGGTTTCTGCCCCGTAATCATGATCAGGGGAAAACCACCCAGATGCGCGTATGCCGCAGGAGTGGCAAAATTGGTCGCGCCCGGGCCCAGCGTCGCCAGACAGACGCCCGCCTTGCCGGTCAACCGCCCATAGGTAGCTGCCATAAAGGCAGCGCCCTGTTCATGCCGCGTGAGGATTAATTTGATCCCGGAAATTCGCAGCGATTCCACAAAGTCCAGATTTTCCTCGCCCGGCACGCCAAAGACGTAGTGCACGCCCTCTCTTTCGAGCGCCTGAACAAGCAGATCCGAAGCCTTGGTAGTCGTTTCAGCTCCTCGTGTCATCGCGTGATTCTCCAAGTATGATTTATGCAAATTGATTAACCTGCGCTTGCAGGATGTGCGCTTTTAGGCAGCTTGCTCAGCTGTGTATTGAGGCAGGACATCCGGCTGTGGGTAGAGTTCATCCATCGCCACTGAAACGCCATTTGTCTGAACAATTCGCACGTGCTTGCGCTTCAACAGTCGTGGTCTGGCAACGCCGCATGAGTGTGAAATCAATTCGACCTCATGCACCAGATTCTTGCAGAAGTTCGCGACCTTCACTGACTTGTCGGCTGGATTGAGCCCTTTTTGCAGTCTTTCGTTGTGCGTCGTAATTCCGGTCGGGCAGGTGTTTTTGTTGCATTTCAACGACTGAATACATCCCAACGAGAACATGAAACCCCTGGCTGAATTCACGAAATCGGCACCAGTGGCCAGAGCCCATGCAACTTCGGCAGGTGTAACAAGCTTGCCGGTCGCAATGACCTTCATTCGCTGGCGCAATCCGTATTCGCTCAGAATGTCGACAACCAGTGGCAACGATTCCCTGATGACGAGCCCGACATTATCCATCAAAGGCATAGGGGCCGCGCCTGTCCCTCCGTCCCCGCTATCCACGGTGATGAAGTCTGGAGCACTCTCAATGCCACGACGATGGATCTCCTCAGCCAAGCTGTGAAGCCAACCATAGCTGCCGAGAACGGCTTTGAAGCCAACGGGTTTGCCGGTCACCTCGCGAATGTGGTTGATCATATCCAGTAGCGACCCGGTATCGTTGATTTCTGGATGGCGGTTAGGCGAAATCGAATCGTGGCCGACCAGAATGCCACGTATTCTGGCTATTTCCGGCGTTACTTTCACACCCGGCAAAATGCCGCCCTTGCCGGGCTTGGCGCCCTGACTGAGCTTGAGTTCGAACATTTTCACCTGATCAAGGGCGGCCACCTCTTTCAGCTTGTCATCCGACAAGTTGCCGTGTTCGTCACGTACACCATATTTGGCGGTGCCTATTTGGAAGACGATGTCGGCGCCACCTTCAAGGTGATGAGATGACAGCCCTCCCTCACCGGTATTCATCCAGCATCGCGCCATCTTGGCGCCCGCTGAAAGAGCCCTCACCGCCGGCGCTGAAAGCGCTCCGTAACTCATGGCAGAGATGTTGAAAAACGACAGCGCATCGTAAGGTTTTCTGGAATATGGACCAATCTTCAAAGGCTGCATTTCAATCGCGTCTTCATCCAGCGTCGGAAACGGGCAGTTTACAAATATGGCGGTACCGGGTGCATTCAAAAGCTTGGAGGAACCAAATGCCACCGTGTTATCGCGACCTTTCGAAGCCCGGCCGATCCAGTCCCTTTCCGCCCGGTTGAACGGCATCTCCTCACGATCCATCGCAAAAAAGTACTGGCGAAAAAACTCTCCCAACGATGTGAACAGAGACCGGAAGCGTCCCAACACCGGATAGTTCCTGCGCACCGCGTCTGCTGTTTGCGTGACGTCTATGATGAAAATCACGACGGTGGCCAGCACAGCGAGGCCGATCACAAAAATGAATACGCTTGAAAGGTAGCTAAGACTTGAACTCATAGCCCCGTCGACAGAATCGGGCATAAATCAACCTTCTAAGTCTGGAATTTTTTGCTATTTTTCAATCAGACCCACGGTCCGGCATTGCGCCGGGCCGGGTTTTGGCAGCGCAAATGCTATTTCGAGGTGAGGGTCTCCAGGTCCTCGCCGCCAGCGGCGGTATGGCACGCGATGCAACCCTCGTCAGCGCCCTTGGCGACGCGTCCCGCGAGTTGCATGCCCTTGGGGTTCTTGTCGAGTGCACCAGACGGCAGGTATTTGGCCCAGAACCAGTCCTGGTCCTCGGTGTCATAGCCGCTTTCACGCTTGAACATGACGGTGATTGCGGCGAGGTTGGAGATCGGGTCGTCATAGACTTCCTCGACGCTCAACCCTTCCTTGCCGCCATGGTTGCGTTTGACGAGCAGCCGTCCAGTGTGGCCGTCGATCGTGGCGGTGGTCGCAAGAACCTCTTGAATAGTACCGTGCGGCTCATTTCCTTCGAACGGCCGAACCTTGATCGAATCCGCACCGACCAGCTTCTGATCCAACATGATTTGCCACAATTTTCCGGCGTACTCGGTGTCCTCTGCGTTGCCGAACGGAGCATTCTGGGCGTGAGCCAGCGTCAGTGCACCGCCAAGCGCCACGCCGCAAACCGCCATAAAAACTGCTTGTTTGTTCATGATCTTTCCTCCTCATCGAGTTCAATGGGAGACGCTACCATGCAGACCGGTAACCGCGTTGTCACCGTAAGTCACGCTTGCTTGACTTGGTTTGTCCCCGGCGATCATATCGGCCGGTGGCCACGGACCGGCGACGATTTGACAATCGCTGTGTTGGTTTTGGTTTTTCCGTGAAACGGCACAAGCACAGGATCAAGATCGCCAATAGGACGAAGCGCCATCCGCGCGACAAAACAATCGTTACCGACAACCTTGTCGCAGTCGATGAACCCCGGCTCATTGAGAATGATTTACTCAACGATGTGCATGACGACCGCCCAGTGAACCAGCGTCTGCACGCAGATCATCCGCTTCTCATCATCATTCCAGTTCCGACGTCTGCCCTCTTCGCCACAAACCACTGCGCTAATGTCTATTTAATCACTGAAGAGTCCTATCCAATTCGCAATGGGCGATCATCGAACCTTACTGCCTGGGTAAAACCACCGATCCCGGACAAACCGGACGTGACCCACGGCTTTTCGTGGAGGCAGTCCTCTGGATCGTCCGCACGGGCGCGCAATGGCGCGAATTGCCGGGTGAGTTTGGCAAATGGAACTCAGTATTCAAGCGGTTCCGCAGATGGGTCAAAGCGGATGCTTTCTATCGTATGTTCAAGGTATTAGCCTCAGACACCGACCTGGAATACGCGATGATCGACGGTACGATCGTCAAGGTCCATCGTTCAGGACAAGGCGCAAAAGGGGGACTCTTTGCCAGGCCATTGGACGCTCTCGGGGTGGCATAACGTCGAAGATACTGGCTCTGACGGATGCGCTCGGTAATCTCGTCGATTTCTGTCTGATGCCAGGCCAAGCTCATGATCTGCGCGAGACCGATGCGTTGATCAGCGGCTTGTCCGCCGGATATTTGCTGGCGGACAGGGCCTTTGACGCGGATTGGCTGCGCAATGGCCTGCTGGATCGCGGCATAACCCCGGTCATACCGCCAAAATCCAACCGGAGGTTCCCGGCAGAGTTCGACAAGGAAACCTACAAATGGCGGCATTTGATCGAAAACTACTTTGGCAAACTGAAGGAAACAGAGGGATAGCAATGCGCTCTTGCAAAACCGACCAGAGTTTCAAAGCCTTCATCTCAATTGCCGCAACGCTCATTCACACACGGTAAACGTCAACAGCCCCTAGTTTCTCGGTCCCTATTTGATTTGTAATCTATTTAATGCGCTGATCAGGTGAAGCCGGGAGAACTGACGGGCATCGACTGAGTTCCCGGAAGCAATCGCATGAAAAATTCTCACATGCTCTTCATTGACAGACTCGGTCATTCCTTCCTGACGCGCAGAGTTGTCACGTGCGATCTTGACCGATTCGACGAGCATCGAGGCCAGGAATTCCTGAAACCGCAGCATAGCCTTGTTCTTGGAGATCTGAGCAATCAGGTGATGGAAGTTAACGTCAGCCTCAACGCCTCGGTCGAAATTGTCCGCAGATGTCAGCAATTTGTCGAGGGTTTTCTCAAGCTGGGCGATATCTGATTTTGTATGCCTCTGCGCCGCCAGAGCCGAAGCTTCGCTTTCGATGCCAATACGCAATTCATAAACTTCACGGATCGAAGTCTGCTTTTCCGTGTCCACCAGGCTGAGGCGGAAAGAGCGCGCGACTTCTCTGGGGTCGGCGATGAAGATGCCCGCGCCTTGTCGCGCCACGACGAGACCATCGCTTTGCAGTCGTGAAATAGCCTCACGGATGACCGTGCGGCTGACGTTGAAAGTCTCGGTCAATTCCTTTTCGGTGGGTAGTCGCGAGCCAGGCGCCGTCCTGCCGGTTTCAATGTCCTTGCGCAGGGTGTTCGTGATCTGATCTGAAAGCCGAACCGGTCGCACAATCGGGCGCGCCCGAACCTTTAGCGGTGTCGAGCGTGGGTCTGATTTGCGTGGTTTAAGACTTTTCCGGGGTTTATCATCCATGACGGGTCAATTGCTTTCTTAATTGTTCGCATCAGGTCCAATTCAACGGGGTCATGATAGTCCATAAGCGAACTTACCCTAAGTTGTCCTATACCGTGCTCAGCACTGAATGTTCCGCCGGCTTTCATTGCATTTTTTTCGACGCATGACGTGACCGGGTTGCTGCCTGAATACAGATCTGACAGGGACACCCCCTCCGGTGGGACAATGTTTACGTGCAGGTTGCCATCGCCGAGGTGGCCAAACACATTAAGTCTGTAACCAGGAGCGATACGCATGATCTCGGAGCTGACAGCTTCAATGAAGCTGGGGATTGCCGAGATCGGCACGGCAATATCGTGTTTGAGTGCGCCGCCCGCCGCCTTCTCTGCTTCTGAAATTCCCTCTCTGAGCTTCCACAGGGCTAGTCTCTGGTTTTCACTCTGCGCGACAACCATGTCGTTTACAACCTTGTCAGCCAGCAGAGTTTCGAGCACCGGCTCCAGCCGGGCAAACAGATCTGCCGAGCTGTCCAGGGACATTACTTCCAAAAGCACATAGGCCGGATGATTATCGGTAAATGGCAGTGCTGTCTGTGGAATGTGGTCGATCAGCAGTTTCAGGCCTTCTGCAGTGAAATATTCACACGACGTCAAATCTGCGCCACATAGGTTTTGGATGCGGACAAATGTTTCGAGTGCGAAATCGGGTGCCTTGACGGCTGCAAGCATGGTCAGGGTCTTCTTGGGGCGGGGAAGAAGCCGGATAGCGGCAGCGGTGATGATCCCCATTGTGCCTTCCGACCCGATGAACAGTTGCTTGATGTCCATCCCGATATTCTCTTTACGCAGTCGCCGCAATCCGTTCCAGATTCTGCCGTCAGGCAGGACGACTTCCAAGCCAAGCACTTGCTCGCGCATCGAACCATAGGACAGCACGTGGATTCCGCCGGCATTCGTGGCGATGGTCCCGCCAATCTGGCATGAGCCCTCAGAGGCCAGGCTGAGGGGGAAGGTGCGATCTATAGCTGCAGCAGCCTCCTGTGCTGTTTGGAGAATGACACCACTTTCAAGCTCCACCGTGTTGTTTATTGCGTCGATATTCCGGATTTGGTTCAGTCGGCGGGTGTTGATGATGACCTGCGGGATACCCTGAACAGGAACGGCACCGGCCACCAAGCCCGTGCGCCCGCCTTGCGGAACGATCGCCAATTTGTGCTTTTGACATAGCTTTACCATGTCCGACACTTCTTGGGTGGTGGACGGGAAAAGAACCGCTTCAGCCGGCTGATCGACAAGCTTTCGCCAGTCGATTTCATAAGGGTGCCGCTCGGTCTCATTGAGCACATATGCGGCCGGCGCAAAAGAGCTTGTGAGAGCCTCTGCAAATTCCTTTGATTTTTTCATATTTCCTATTCACCTGAAATAGAATGCGTATTTCGAATTAATTTGTATGATAAGTGATATATGATGAGCTTGACAAGGCGATAAAAGCATAATTATGATTGCCCATCAAAAAATGTTTGGGGACGGAGAAAACATGGTTAAGGCGATCCAGTTGACGGTTGGGCAAGCGATTGCTCGCTTCTTATCGGCGCAGTGGACCGAGCGTGATGGTATGGAGCGTCCCCTTATTGCTCGAGCCTGCGGCATCTTCGGCCATGGCAACCTTTCGGGTGTCGGGCAGGGCTTCGCAGAGTGCGGTTCTTCAATTCCTTTCCACCAGCCATTCCACGAACAAAGCATGCTGCACACGGCGATCGCATATTCGCGTGGTCAGAGGCGGCTTTCGACCTATGTCTGCACGGCGTCGGTTGGTCCCGGGACTGCCAACATGTACACCGGCGTCGCCAGCGCCACCGTCCAGCGTGTGCCGGTTTTGGTTCTTGCGTCTGATCATTACGGTGCGCGTCGCCAGGGTGTTGTGCTGCAGCAGCTGGAATCGCCGCAATATGATCTGTCGGTTGCGGATGGATTGCGTACTGTGTCGGTGTTTTTCGACAAGATTACCCGTCCTGAGCAGTTGGTTCCTTCTTTGATGGAAGCCATGCGCGTGCTGACCTCTCCGTCGGAGGCTGGCGCGGTAACACTGTCAATTTGTCAGGATGTGCAGTGCGAGGTCGGCCTCTTCCCCGAGGAGTTTTTCGAAAAGCGGGTGTGGCGTATTGAACGGCGCGTTCCGGAGGCGGCGCAGGTGGGGCGGGTTGCTCAGTTGCTCAAGGCCGCCCGCAAGCCGCTCATCATCAGTGGCGGCGGCGTTTATTATTCCGAGGCGGAGGCGGAGCTGGTCTCC